>CAYPZI010000052.1:0-18353 GCA_964415185.1 uncultured Balneolaceae bacterium
TTTGCCGCTGATCCCGGGCCTTGCTCCGGTCACTCGTCTGTCGAATTCGGAAGGGCAAGGAGCCAGGGTTGCCTTTGGCGGGATTCTGCCTGTTTATTCGTCAGACGACCTGAACGTGTTTAGCCCCTGGATGTTTTGTTGCCTTCAGTCGTCAGACGAAGATTGCCGCTCTCGACTGACGAGTGGATTTGCTGCTGGTCCCGGGCCTTATTCAATCACTCGTCTGTCGAATTCGGAAGGGCAAGGAGCGAGGGGTTGCCTTTAGCGGGATTTTTGCCTGTTTTATTCGTCAGACGAGAGTTCGATCTGAATCTCGGGAGTATTCCTCAACGTCTGGTAAACTACGCAATAACGCTCGGTTAGCTTCAGCAAGGTGGTGAGCTGCTCTTCATCGGCATCGGTATCGAGATCGAATCTCATCCGGATGGATTTAAATCCTACGGGGACTTCTTTAGAGACTCCGAGCGTTCCGCGGAAATCGAGTTCACCTTCGGTGTGGACTTTACCGCTGCGAATCTCAATACCGATAGCTGTAGCTACGGCGTTCATGGTTACACCGGCACAGGCGGCCAAAGCCTCAAGAAGCATGTCGCCCGAACAAGCCGACATTCCGTTGCCTCCTGTGGCAGGATGAAGTCCGGCCTCCACCATGGCTTTTCCGGTTTCAACCCTGCAGGTTACATTTTCTCCAAGCACGGCTTCCGCTTTCAGTGTGAGAACGGCTTTTTCCGGATTGGTTTTGTATTTCTCTTTTAAAGGCGCCTGTTTGCTTCTGAGTTCTTTCGATTTCATATTTAATATTACATTTATTTTATCATTTCAGCTAAATTAAACAATTTATAATTATTAATTCAGTCACATAAGTCTGTAATATTTTTCTAAAACTCAAAACAAAGAAGTCGTTTGGTGTAAAATTCTTCAATTAATACTTTTATTTTTGATCTCAACTGATTAGACTCTGGTACTCTTTTAATAAAGTCTTGTAGCCATAATAACATTAGCATGAACCTTAATCTCAGATCCAAACAAAATAACACATACGATGCCATTGTAGTTGGAACCGGAATCAGTGGCGGTTGGGCTGCAAAAGAGCTTAGCGAAAAAGGCCTGAAAACTCTTGTTCTTGAACGGGGCAGAGATGTGAAACATGTGGAGGATTATCCCACGATGTGGAAAGAGCCCTGGGAGCTTCCTTATGCCGACCGGGTTCCGGCTGAAGAGAGAAAGCATTATCGAAAACAGATGAGAACCGGATATACAATCCGGCAGTCAACCAAACACTGGTGGGTCAAAGATACTGACCAGCCTTATGAAGAAGTACAGCGTTTTGACTGGATCCGGGGTTATCATGTGGGTGGCCGCTCAATCATGTGGGGAAGACAAAGCTACCGGTTGGGTGAAATCGACTTTGAAGCCAATGCCAGAGATGGCATCGGGGCAGACTGGCCTATCCGTTACCGGGATATTGAGAAATGGTATGATTATGTGGAGTCGTTTGCCGGTGTAAGCGGACAGGCTGAAGGCCTGCCGCAGCTTCCCGATGGAAAGTTTCTTCCTCCCATGCAATTGAATTGTGTTGAGAAGCATGTTCGGGATACCCTTAAAAAGGAATTTGAAGGAAGGGTGTTGACTATCGGGCGAGCTGCAAATCTTACACAGCCTCACAACGGTCGCGGCGCTTGCATGTACCGGAACAGATGTATGAGAGGCTGCCCTTATGGCGGTTACTTCAGCAGTAATGCTGCCACTCTTCCTGCGGCAGCGGCAACAGGCAATATGACGTTGAGGCCATTTTCCATTGTCAATTCTGTAATCTATGATGAAGAAAAAGGCAAGGCCACCGGTGTTCGTGTTATTGATACCAATAGCGGCGAATTGATTGAGTTCTATGCTAAAATTATTTTTCTGAATGCGTCGACGGTTAACTCTACCCTGATCATGTTGAATTCCAGGTCCGGTCGCTTTCCAGACGGCCTGGGCAACGACTCCGGTCAGCTTGGAAGGAACATGATGGATCATCATTTCAGAGTCGGTGCAAATGGTATCTATGACGGCTTCGAAGATAAATATTACATTGGCAGGCGCCCGAATGGCATCTATATCCCGAGATATCGAAATATTGGCGGCGACAAACGGAATTATCTGCGCGGGTTTGGTTACCAGGGGGGAGGCAGCCGTCAGGATTGGACCCGGGGGGTCAGGGAACTTGCAATCGGATCGGAGCTGAAAGGAATTATTTCCGAACCCGGGCGATGGACCATGGGGCTTTCAGGGTTTGGCGAATGCTTGCCTTACGAGGAAAACCGCATGTGGCTTAACCGCGACAAAACGGATAAATGGGGACAACCAACCGTTGTTTTCGATTGCAGCTTTATGGAGAATGAAATGAAGATGCGCGAAGACATGAAGAATGATGCAGCAGAAATGCTTGAGGTAGCCGGCTTTAAAAATATTCAAACATTTGATGATAATATCGGTATGGGCCTTGGTATCCACGAGATGGGAACAGCGAGAATGGGCAGTGATCCGAAAACTTCGGTACTGAACAAATGGAACCAGATCCATGCTGTACCGAATGTTTTCGTAACGGATGGTGCCTGTATGACCTCATCTGCATCACAGAATCCATCCCTCACTTATATGGCACTCACCGCCAGGGCTGCTGATTATGCGGCAAGTGAATTAAAAAAAGGTAATCTCTAATAAACTTATCATGGATCGAAAAGAAGCAATCAAACGAACAGCACTTTTAATGGGCGGGGCCGTATTTGCTCCAAACATATTGGGAATTCTAAAAGGGTGCACACCAACTCCCGGTGCCGGCTGGAATCCCGTGTTATTTTCTAATCTCCAGGCAAGAACCGTTTCCGAACTTGCCGAAGTAATTCTCCCGGCCGATGATTATCCGGGAGCAAAAGATCTTGGTGTACCACCCTTTATTGAAAAAATGGTGGCCGATATTTACGAGGCTGATGCCAGAAATAATTTTCTGAACGGAATAGATGAATTCAATACAGTTGCTAACAAAACTTTCAGCGCTTACTATCCGGATTGTACGCCGGAGCAAAAATTTCAAATGGCTAATGAATATAATACCCTGGCACTTACAGATGCGTACCAAACCCGGCCTTTTTTCCTGGCCGTTAAAGAATTGACAATTCTCGGATATTTTACTTCGGAAACCGGTGCTACCAAAGTGATCAAACATCTCCCGATTCCCGGTGTTTATAAAGGGTGTATTCCCTACGAAGATATTGGCAAAGTCTGGGCTGAATGATCTAACTATTCTAAAATTCTTCTTACATGCATGCAATAGACTGGATTGTCGTTTCTGTTTATGCCGTTGGTCTGATAGCTATCAGCTTTTATTTAAGCAAAGGGCAGAATGACACACAGGACTATTATCTTGCCGGCAAGAGCTTTAAATGGTGGCAGGTTGGATTGTCAACAATGGCTACACAGTTAAGTGCCATCAGCTTTATTTCTGCCCCGGCATTTGTCGGTCTTAGGGAAGGTGGGGGCCTGCAATGGCTAACCTATGAATTTGCAGTTCCACTGGCCATGATTTTTCTGATTATCTACATTTACCCGCCTCTCTATAAATCGGGTGTGATCAGCATATACGAGTATCTCGAAAAAAGATTTAACAAACTGACAAGACTATTGCTAAGCGGTGTTTTTCAGTTTAGCCGGGCTTTTGCAACGGGCATAACGGTTTATGCTGTTGCCATTGTACTCGAAGCGGTTTTCGGTATTCCTCTTTGGGTCAATATTCTTTTAACCGGCTTGATCGCTCTTGTTTATGACTATATGGGCGGAATGAAAGCCGTGGTAATTTCCGATGTAATCCAGATGGGCATCCTCTTTTTGGGTGTGCTTTTTTGCTCCTGGTATGCCCTGGAACTTGTTGGCGGTTGGGGTGGGTTCATGCAGCAGCTTGACAGCGACAGGCTGAATGTGATTTCATTTTCCAGCACCGGCATCGGCGACGGCGAAGAGTTTGGCTTCCTGCCAATGGTAATAGGAGGTTTTTTTCTTTACGCATCTTACTATGGCTGCGATCAAAGCCAGGCACAGCGAATTTTATCGAGTCAAAATATCAAACAAGTTCAGCGTTCTCTTATATTCAACGGCATATTCCGGTTTCCAACTGTATTGCTCTACTGTGTGATGGGATTGATTATCGGTACTGTTGCATTTTCCATGCCTGAATTCGGCGAACAAATTCCGGCAGATCGTCCCGACTACCTGGTACCGATGTTTATTGTTGAATTTCTTCCGGTAGGTGTTGTAGGCCTCCTGGTATCTGCCATGTTGGCTGCGGCGATGTCATCTCTTGACTCCGCCCTAAATTCGCTTAGTGCCGCCACTGTTGAAGATTTTGTTCTGCGTGACAGTACCAAAAAATTCACACCGGCTCAGCAACTCTCATTCTCGAAAAAATATACGGTCTTTTGGGGTGTAATCTGTGTGATTCTTGCTTTTGCAGCAGGAAACATTGCACCTACCGTAATCGAAGCCATAAACAAGATCGGCTCCCTCTTTTTCGGCCCCATCATAGCTACCTTTATGCTGGCTATTCTCACAAAAAAAACGGGTGCACAAGGGATGAACCTGGGTATCATTGCAGGAGTCGTGTTCAACTTCTTTCTGTGGATTTTTGCATCTGATGTCATTTTCTGGTTTTGGTGGAACTTTACAGGCTTTGCCGTTACGGCAATCGTGGCTTATGGATACAGTCATTTTATCCAAATCCATCCCGATTTTGAAAAAATTGTAGATGTCGAACTGATTGACTACAAACCGCGCCAATCCATTCTTCTTGCGGCCTATTTCGTTGCCATTGTAGCTTTTAGTGTGAGCCTGACATTCCTTGCCTGATATTATCACCGCAACCTCCGCGCGTGCGTTTTTTGCTCCGCGCAGCGTTGCGGAATGGTGGCTGATTTTATTCCCGGTTCATCAGAAAAATAGCCGGAATACCCTGCAAGGGTGGGCGTTTTTCATTTTGCCATTTGTAAACAGGCCTTGTTGTAATCGATTCTTCGGGCAGGGTCAGTTTACTGGCAATGCAAAGAAGTGTTTCAGGTGAACAGGTTTTGATCAGGTCACCGTAAAGCTGCATATTTCTGTGTGGGGTTTCTATGAAGATTTGGGTACGGTTAGTCATTTTCGAATCACGGTCAAGCTCTTTTATTTTCCGGATTCGTTGTTCCTGATCGAGTGGCAAATAACCATGGAATGTGAATTCCTGGCCATTCAGTCCGCTTCCCATAAGTGCAAGCAAAATGGAGGAGGGGCCCGTAAGTGGCACCACCCGTATGCCGCTTTCGTGAGCCAGCCTCACCAGCTTTGCACCCGGATCGGCTACTCCCGGTGCTCCGGCTTCAGACATAAGCCCGGTTTGGTTTTCAAGCATCAGCTTTAAAAACGACATTACCTCATGATCGGGAGTCTTTTTATTCAAAACACGGAATGTAATTTTATAATCCGGCAACGGATGATCAATCCATTTTAAAAAACTGATTGCTGTTTTAACGTTTTCGACAATGAAAAAATCGAGCTGCCTGATCACATCCAACGTGTATTGCGGCAGTACGCGATTCTCTTTCATTTTCCCAAGTGGTGTGGGTATCAGATAGAGTGAATTTTCATCATTATTGATAACTGATTGAGACTCAGACATTATGCAAATTCGACTTCAAGTTTTTCTTCTCCTTCTCTTCTCATTTTATTTGCGTAACGGGTAACAAAAATTGCAATGATTACAACTATTAAAAACGAAATGGATGAAACCGCAATGTTCATCAGAATAATCTCCTTCTGAAGGCTAAAAACTGGGATCAGGACAATAGGTTTTGGTGAGTTTGACAAATACCTGACGGGAATGATCTCTGAATCTGTGAGAACCTGGGCCATTTGTACCGGGAGTGACAGCTTTTCTTCAACCCGGCCTCCCTTGTTATCCGTAAAACGGATGACAACATAACCATTGGTTTGTGCTGCAATCTGTTTTACATCAAAATCAATGACTTCAGCCACATGGCTTGTGCCCTTGTCATAAGTTTGATTTAATCCCGAATAAACAAACATCTGATATCCTGCCTGTAAAACAAAATAGAGTGGCAGCAGCCAAATGGAATAGAGATAATTGTATTTACTCATCGCATTATTGATTTGATACCCGGTTCATTGTTTCAATCAGGGCGGGATCATAAATGAGCCGTTGCTGAAAATCCTGGTGCATATAGTTGCTCGACATATGAAACCAAAAACTGATGGGAATCCGGTCAAAAAATACAGCCTGTACGGTTGTGTCGCCTGTATAGGCTGATGTGCCTACATCGATGCCGCTCAGTAATCCCATCCGGTTATCATAAATGGCGCCGTAATTTTCAAAGTTTCTTCTGATAACCTGCTGATCATCGGCCCATTCTATTAATTCTAAAATTTTGCTGCTTACACTTTCGGATATAAACTGTTTCTCAATGATATTTTGCAAGAGTTTCACCATTTCTAAAGCCGTAGTTTTCGGGAACATTGCCAGTGCATCTCTCTCTTCCGTAAAATTCAAGCCTATTCGCCTTTCATTCAATATTTCAACATACCTGTTTCTAACGGAATCATTTTTGGCGAATTTATCAGCAGAATCAATCACAAGTTGTTCCCATTCTTTGTCAGAAAGGCGGTTCCATTCACTCTTTATCCCATCAAATGATTTACCCTGTATGGCAGGTGAAATGGCAAGATAGAGGCCGGAAAATGGCAGGGGAGTGTCGGTGTTTTCAAGTCCTGATTTCCGAACCAGTTCTGTCCAGTACCGATGATCAAACCGGCTTCGGAAATAGTCGCTCAGCGGCATAGAATTTCCGCGAGCCAGTATTTTCAGAGCATTGTAGTACGATATCTCACCATCTTTGATCCATCCGTTTTCAAGAGCTTCGGATTTAGAATTTTGGTGATCGGACTCATATACGCCGGGCAACAGGTATCGGTCTGTTTCAACCCAGCTAAATGTGGAGTCAGGATTTAACGTGTCATTCTCAAAAGCATTCAGCATTCCGGCTATGATAAAGATGTTGCCGAGAGTTCCCAGCGTGTGGGGAGTCGAACTTTCAAAGTAGATAGCCGAATCGGGCTTACTTATCACAATACTGGCTACGGAAACATGCTCCGGATTAGCTTCGATGTACTCTGTCAGCGCCTTCAGTGAATATGTTTTTTCCACCCATTCACTTCCCTCACTCATTGCCTGACGGTTTTTGAAAAACGTTACGAAGGCATCCATGTTAAAAAGGAATATAGACCCGAAAACCATCACGGCAACTGCCAAAAAAATGAACGCAAATGTTAAAGCCCGTTTCATACCTTTACCTTCCTCTGAATTCATTTACCTGTAAAAGCCGGAAGTAAAATTGCGTCTGATCAAAAAAATAAGCAAATGCATGATATTGCTGTGTCCTGTTTTGCAACTCGTTATCAAGGGCGAGGTCATCAACCCGGTTATCATCAAGTAGAATGTACTTGTAAAGATACGACCCTTCTTTGATAAGTGCTTTTGTTGTCCATCGTTGCAGGGAAGAATCATATTCGAGCTCTTGTCCCGATTCTATTGCCCAGTTGTTGAAGTCACCAACCAGGTACATCTGAGTTTCTGGCGGGTAATCATCAGCAGGATTAAATTTAAACATCACTTCGGCGTATCGGGCCGACGGATTTTGTTCGGGAAAACCGAAGCGGTTGCCCGCAAAGTTGGCAGCCCCGGCAAAGCCCTGGGTGTCTTCATTCAGTTCAATCCGGGGTGGATTTGCAGCCGGGTCAGCACTTAGTATCCTGGGAGCATCTTGTGAAATCTCATCCAGGTTCAGCGGTATAAATTCATAATCGCCGACAAACGCTGATTCCCTTCTCAATTCGAAATATGAGTCGTTTTCATTTGAAAAATCAAGTTCAAGTGCTTCTTTAGGCCTTCCCCAAAATTGATTTTGAAAAAAATAGAATTGAAGATCAAATTCGGGTTCATCCACAAATTCCGGCATGATGTACCTGCCTGATGGCAGATGGGTAATTCTCAGGTTTCTTCTTGGTGCAATGATGGTTTCAACCTGGCTTCGAATCTGTCCTTCGTTTTCATGAATAAAAAAAGGAAGTGAAAAAATCAGGTTTCCGCTGTTAAAGTCTTCAACGTGCAGCATATAGTTGCCGCTTGTTTTAAATTGCACTTCGTTATTTGGAAATTCAAAGCTGTATGACCGGTATACAGGCCTCCTTGATTCACTTATTTGGCCGGGACCAAAAGTAATCTGGTAAAACCCATCCTGGAAAAATTCCCTTGCCAGGTTCGACCGCTTCCAATCGGGGTTGTGATGTGTGAATGAGATTTGAAACTGACGTGCTTCAAGCTGGAGGTAATCAAAACTTAATACAAGCACATCATTGGAATTCAGAGAAAAAACCGGTGCACTTCTGCGATTGCCCTTTTTATAAAGCTGGATGGACTGCACCGAGTTGTCGAGAACAAGCTGTTCATGGATATTGAACAATCCTTCTGGTGAGGAAGCCTGAACCTGTTGCGTGCCGGATTCCCTTTCCGTTTTCTCCAGGTTTCCACAGGCACTGACAATGATGCCTGTAAATAGAATTTTTAAAATTGGTCTATAGATAATATTCACCTTCAAATACAAATACTGCAGGCCCTTCAAGTTTGATGTTGTGATAGAGGTTGTTCTTACCGTTAAACGAAAAATGAATGACGAGCGTGCCGCCTTTTGTTTTTACCGTGTATTTAAAATTGCCTGTTTTTTTATTTCCAAGATGATGCCACCCTATGGCAGAAGCAATGGCACCCGTGCCACATGCAAGTGTCAGGTTTTCTACACCTCGCTCGTAAGTTTGCAAATGCAGTTCTTTTTTCTTCCTGCCAAATATAAAATTGACGTTGGTGCCTTTAGGCTGAAACATATCGTGATAGCGAAATTTTCGACCCTTGGAAATTAAATCATCTTCATCTCCAAGCTGCTCAAATGACTCAAGCTGGCAAACAATATGCTCCGTATTCGTAAATATATTGAAGGCTTCTTTGCCTTCAAGGGTTATTTTATTAACCCTGGTTTCTAATGGAAATCCAATAATTACCTTCTCATTTTGGCATTCTGCCAGGTAGTGTGAGTTATGTACCCTGAAGTTGATTCTGCTTCCGTAACCCAGCCAACGCGCAAAAGCGGCAAAACAACGTGCCCCGTTTCCGCACATGCCCGCATCACTTCCGTCAGGATTTTTATAAACCATCAGAAGACCGCTGTTGTGTTGCGGATCTTCCTGAAGGGTGATAATTCCATCACTGCCAATCCCATACTTGCGATTACAAATCGTCGGGGCGAGTTCGGATAGACTTTGTTCCGACAAAAAACCTGACCGGTTGTCTATCAATACAAAATCATTTCCGGCACCCTGCATTTTTGAAAAATGAAGCGCCATTTCAGTTTATATTTTTAATATTCAAAAATCTGATTCTATTCTGCAAATGCAGGTAAATGTTTCCATGAATCATGTTGCCCGATTACCGTTTCATTCCCGCGCATAAGGTAAAAAAAGCGAAAGCTCAGAGTGGTAAAAACCAGCTTGAACTGAACATTTTGATAGAGTAAAACTTTTAACTCCTGCAAATGTTCAATCATGGAATCTATTTTAGCATCAGGTAATGACCCGGAAAACCTGGAAATCGTATCTGTCAGGTCAACATTCATTATATACTCTCTTTTTCCGGTTTTCATGAACAATAGTATGTCTTTCAAAAGTATTTCAAGATTGTTACAAAGTGATATTTGTCCCTCGATATTTAATGAATTTTGCCAATCTTGAATTAACTTTAGCAAAGGTTGTGCATCCTGAACGTAAGTCCATCGTAGAAACTGAATCAATTCTTTCCTGTTTTTTTTGATGGTTTTTATATCAAAAAAGCGAACCTGTGAGTAATCGCCATCCGAAATTCTGGCAAGGTAGCGGGCATCTTCTTCAACAACATTATCATATCTTACCAGGCCTTCCGTAACTTCTTCTTCTGAAAGAGGGGAGAGGCGGATCTGCTGACATCTTGAAATTATGGTAGGCAGTAGCTGGTCCGGATTTTGGGTAGTGAGTAAAAAAATTAAGTTTTCGGGTGGTTCTTCAAGTATCTTTAAAAAAGCATTTGCCGATTCTTTTCTCATTGTGTCAATGCCTGTAATCACAATGGTAGTGCGGCGCCCTTCATTGGGTTTCAGAAAAGCCCTGCTCCTGATTTCTTTGTGAAAATACTCAATGTCATAAAATGCCTGTTTGTTTTTGGAGGCTTCCGGATCATTCAGTACGGGCCGCCTGCTGAAATCCACAATTTCATATGGATCGCCGGCCAGTAATTTCAGCCGTTCCCTGAGCTCGCCCGCACCGATATTTTTCGGATGAGGCAGAAAAACATGGATATCAGGATGTGTAAACCAGGATGATTTTTTAGAAAAAGAAATTCCCTTTAGATCGGTAAAGTGATCAATGCCATTGATGATTTCAGCCATGGCAAGTGCAAAGGCGGTAGTGCCGGCACCGCTTTTGCCGGAAAAAAGATAGGCATGTCCGAGCCTGTCGGACTGAAACAGCCGCTTTACCTGTTCTTTTGCATGATTCTGCCCTACAATTCTTCGTCCGCCAAATTCAATATCGTTGCTAATAAAATTATTCTTAATCATCCCAGATATAATCGAAAAGTAAAATTCCTGCTGTCAGTGTTACCCCGCAATAACCGATCAAAGCCATCAAGTCGTTGCTGACTGTCTCATCTGAACCATCCACAAGGGCTATTCGTGTAACCCTTATCAAGATAAGTAATAAAGGTACCAAAAGCGGGATACTCATTACTGAAAATACGGCACCCCGCCGGTCTGCCTGTGCTATCATGGCCGATGCCATAGTTGTAACAGATGCCAGGCCAAATGCCCCGAAAAACACAGCCATCAGGAAGTAGTATTCATCCACGACGAATAACCCCATCAGGATCAGATAAAAGAAAAATGTAATGCCGTTCAAAGCCAGTAGAAAAAGAAAGTTAAATAAAAATTTTCCCATAAATACCTCAAAAGCAGAGGCATGAAGCCTGAGTAAATGCCAGGTGTGTTGTTCGGTTTCGTAAACAAAAGAGCGGGACATGCCTGTCATGGCTGCGAAGAGAATTATAATCCAGATAAGTCCGCTTTTGGGCGTTGGATCAAGAGATTGTGCCCTGAGTGCAAAAAGAATCAATAACAAGGCAGAGGCAGTAAAAGCAAGAATGGTATTCAGGGCATATTTAGTGCGCAGCTCGAGTGCCAGATCTTTTTTAAAAACTGCAAATAATGCGCTGTTATTCAAAAAAAAGTCCTCAATTGCCGGTTAATGTTTATTCGATTGATCAATACTATTAAAGCAACAGATTTCAGGTCGAGTTGTGACAATGATAAAATACCGGGTAAAAACCCGCAAAATTCCCTTTCTGAAATGGCAGTAAGTTGCGAAAACGGAAGCAACTCATAGATAAAACTTTGCGGGTTTGCAGTTGACATTATATTAGATATTTAGCTTTGAATAATATGCAATACGGTGCCTATATTTCAGACCTTGACAGGAAGACCTAAAAATAAGAATTCAAAGATACATAAATCTGAAAATCAGGCAAATGATACCTTTTGTTCAGAAAGGAATAATTATTGAGGGATCTTTCAAACCCGGAATTCAAAAATAACTGTAGCTGCCCGTTTTAATATGAATATTTATAATCTGTTGGATCCGTCAACAATTCTTGCAAATACTGAAGTAAAAGACAAAAAAGACCTTTTAAACAGATTAGTGGATCTGCTATCTCATGCTGTAGATGATTCTCAGCTTGAAGATATCAGGGATGCTGTTTTTGATCGGGAAGCGATTATGTCGACAGGTGTGGGAAAGGGGCTGGCCATACCGCATGGCAAAGCGAAATCAATTGATAAAAACCTGGCAGGTTTTGCGCTTCTCAAAACACCGGTTGATTTTGATTCGATAGACGATGAGCCCGTGAAAATGGTTTTTCTGCTGATAGGCCCGGACAAGAAAAATAACTTACATATAAAATTGTTGAGCCGTATCTCACGTTTAATGAACAGTTCCGAATTCAGAAACCGCCTTACAGAATGTGAGAGTGCTGAAGAAATTCACGAAACTTTTAAAAAAGAAGAAGAAAAATATTTTAGCAATCAATAAATATTATCCGGCTTCACGGAGGCTGTTTATTTTAATTTTCTTCGCTTCTGTTTTAACCATAGCAGAATTATGCCGGGCACAGGAGCAAGATCCCGTAACAAAGCTCATTCAAAACAGCCCGGCGGCAGATGCGCTATGGGCGGTTCAGGTGCGCGACAGTTCCGGCAGTATACTTGTAAATTATCATGGTGACCGAATAGTCAGGCCTGCCTCAAACCTGAAGTTACTGATGGCGGCTGTTTACCTGGATGAACTTGGTTCCGGCTTTACATATAAAACAAACCTTTATGGATTTGGTAATCAGCAGGGTGACGTTTGGAAAGGCGACCTTATTGTGGATGGAAAAGGTGACCCATCCGTCAACGGAGATTTTTATAATGATGACCCGTTATTTTTGTTCGAAAAATGGTTCCGTATCCTTAAAGAGATGGGTATAAAGCGAGTCGATGGAAATATCATCGGCAATACTTCCTATTTTGATGATGTTCCGTACCCGGAAGGATGGGAGTGGAATGACCTCTCATTTTATTACGGGGTGGAAATAAGCGCTTTATCTTTCAATTCGAATGTGGTTGATCTTGAAGTGCTGGCTGATGGTGAAATCGGTTCGATTCCTGAAATTCAATGGTTCCCTTTCAATACGGGATTCGTAGATTTTATCAATGAACAGGTAATTACCTCTCCGAACAGCAAATATGACGAATCCTACCGCCGGATTTCCGGTACCAATACAATTTTGCTTAGAAGCAAACTACCCGCCGGATATTATGAGTCGGAGCCGCTGAGTGTTGCAAATCCTGCTCTCTATTTTGTTGATACATTTTCAAAGTACCTCGAAATGGGTGGAATCAGGGTGGAGGGACAACTTTTGTCCGACGGCCAGCCGATTAATGTAAATTCCGGCAGCTACAGGATTTTGGACAGGCATGAATCCCCGCCTATGTCTGAATTGGTAAAGTGGATGAATAAAGAGAGTGATAATTTCTTTGCAGAAATGATACTTAAAACCGTGGCAGCCGAAAAATATGGAATACCGGGTTCTACCGAAATGGGTCTGGATATAGTTAAGCAATTCATGACAAAGGCAGGCCTTAATCCCAGGTATGCAAAGTTTAAGGATGCCTCAGGTATGGCGGCCTCAACATTAATGAAAGCATCTTCCCTGAATAAATTGCTTGTTTACATGCAAAACCATCCCGAATGGGAATCGTATTTTAACAGCATGTCAAAGGGCGGGATTGACGGCACGCTCAAAAACCGTTTTGGAGGAACTCCCATGATCGGTAAATTTTATGGCAAATCGGGATTTGTATCGGGGGTCAGAACCCTTAGCGGGTATCTTGATACGGAAAACGGGTCCCGGCTTGCTGTGACGATAGCAACCAACAACTATATTACCGGTACATCAGTCATCGATGTTATCCATGAAGAAATACTTGAATATCTATACCGAACCTATTGATGAGTAACCCTGTAATCCTGGTAACCGATGATGAGAAGAGTATCCGGAACTCCCTGAGAGAGATTCTTGAGTTTGAATCGTATACTGTTTTGGAAGCCGAAAGCGGTGCGGAAGCATTAGAGACCCTGCAGGAACGTGATGTGGATTTGGCAATTCTCGATATTAAGATGAAGGGAATGGATGGAATCGAAACCCTCGAAAAGATAAAAAAACAAATCCCGGAATTGCCGGTATTGATGATTTCGGGCCATGGTAATATTCAAATTGCTGTTGAGGCTACCAAACTCGGTGCTTTTGATTTTATAGAAAAGCCGCCGGATCTGAACCGCCTGCTGATTTCAATCCGGAACGCACTCGACAGCCGTAACCTGGTTCGTGAAAACCGTGAGATGAGAGAGAAAATCTACGGGCCTGTTGAAATGATCGGTAAAAGTGATGAGATTGAAAGGATCAGGCGTACCATTGAGAAAGTGGCACCGAGTACCAGCAGGGTTTTGATTACAGGCGAAAATGGCACAGGTAAAGAACTGGTTGCACGAGCCATTCACGCGAAAAGCCAGCGGTCGGGAAAACCATTTATTGAAGTAAATTGCGCTGCAATTCCATCTGAATTACTTGAAAGTGAACTGTTCGGCCACGAAAAAGGATCATTTACGGGTGCAATTGAACAGAGAACGGGTAAGTTCGAACAGGCATCCGGAGGTACCATCTTTCTGGATGAAATTGGTGATATGAGCATGGATGCCCAGGCCAAAGTGCTAAGGGCCTTGCAAGAAAATAAGATTGTCAGGGTTGGAGGCACTAAAGCGATCCCGGTTGATGTGAGAGTGCTTGCGGCAACCAACAAGAATCTGCAGGATGAAATCAGGGCAGGAAATTTCAGGGAAGATCTTTACCACCGGGTAAATGTAATTCCGATTCATGTTCCTCCGATCAGGGAGAGAAAAGAGGATATAACCTTGATTGCAAAGTGGTATCTTGAAAAATTGGGCAAGAATGATATCCTTTTTTCGGGCAAGAAATTTACGGCAGAGGCTCTTGTTGAATTGAAAAATCATTCCTGGAGTGGTAATGTACGTGAACTTCAAAATGTGATAGAAAGGATGGCCTTGCTAACCGAAGGCAGTGAGATTGAAAAATCGGATATTAACCGGTTTGTCTCAGGTGAAATAGAAAGGAAAGAGGTTTTAAACGAGATGGTAAACCGCTCCACATCCTTTCAGGAGTTTAAGGAAGAAGCCGAAAAATATTTCCTGCTGCGTAAACTGGAAGATAACAACTGGAATGTCTCACAAACTGCAGAAGAGATTGATATACAGAGAAGCCATATATACAATAAAATGAAAAAATATAATATCGAACGCTGAAATAATGTCTGCAAAAATAATTGACGGTAGAAAAGTAGCTGAAATCACAAGAAACCAGATCCGGGAGGATGTGGAAAAATGGGTAGGTGCCGGACATCGGGCTCCCTATATTCAGGTGATACAGATCGGAAATGATCCTGCATCCACAGTCTATATCGGTGCCAAAACAAGGGCTTGCAAGGATGTGGGTATTGAAACAGGAACGGCACATCTGTCAGATACTGTTTCCGCAAAGGAGCTGAAGAAAGTAATTGAAGGCTTTAACCGGGATGACTCAGTCGACGGAATACTGGTTCAGCTTCCGCTGCCGGCTCATCTCTCGGCCTTGGATGTGATCGAGTGCATCGATTACCGCAAGGATGTTGATGGGTTTCACCCGATGAATGTGGGCAGGCTGACAGTAAATCAACCAACGTTTCGTTCCTGCACTCCCGCCGGTATTTTTGAGCTGTTCAACTACTATAGCATTCAGGTTAAAAGCAAACATGCCGTAGTAGTTGGGGCAAGTAATATCGTCGGTTCTCCGATGGCGATTATGCTTTCACGCGAAAACAGTGCGGGAAAAGCCACAACCACGATTTGTCACAAGTACACGAAAGACCTTACTCAGCATACCATTTCAGCGGATATCCTGGTTGTTGCTGCCGGTCAGCCGGAAATGATAAAAGGAGAGATGGTGAAAGAAGGGGTGGTTGTAATCGATGTCGGGATCAACCGGGTGGCGGATGAAAAAAGTGAAAAAGGATACAGGCTTGTAGGTGACTGCCACTTCGAAAGCGTGAGCGAAAAAGCCAGTTGGATTACACCCGTTCCAGGAGGCGTCGGCCCTATGACTGTCGCCATGCTTATGAAGAATACACTCCTCGCAGCAAAAAAGTCGATTTACCCGCAATAGCAAGTAATAGAGCAAAACCTTCAAGCGAGCACTTTTTGCACCTTGAAGCGTTAAACACAATTTGGCAGGGAGAAAGCGGTAAGCAGTAAGCAGGCATCAGGGTTCTTTTCTGAAATTAGATTCCTGTTGTACTTTTTAATACAGGTAAATTATTCCTGAATGTTCACTTCTGAAATTGTTATTATTCACTTAAAGCAGAGGACGAAGTACTATTCTTTTGACTTCGCCAAATTTTATAGATTTACACAAACACCCAATCATGAAATATTTATTTTCTACTCTTTTCACTCTTATTACATTTTATACTTCAGTTGCGGCACAGGATATTTTTGACCGCGTTGAACCTGCCAATTGGTGGACTGAAATGAAGCACAATAATATCCAGATCCTGTTTTATGGTGAGGATATTTCTCATTTAAAACCTGTATCGGGCAGTGCGGATTTGATTATTGAAAAAACGATTCGGGTTGAAAACCCGAATTACCTGTTTCTGTATGTTGAAATTTCTGATTCAGCTGTTGCCGGTTCGGTTCCGGTTCAGTTTTATGATAAAAATAAACTGGTTACCTCTATCCAATATCCGCTTTTAAAGAGAGATGAAGACCGGAAGTCCCTGAAGGGATTTGATAGTTCCGATGTAATGTACCTGATTACTCCCGACCGGTTTGTAAATGGTGATCCGGATAATGATGAGGTCGAAGGACTTTCCGAGGGCATTAACCGTACATTCAAGGGCGGAAGATATGGAGGCGACATCAGGGGAATCATGAACAGCCTTGATTATATTTCCGAAATGGGTTTTACAGCCATTTGGCTGAATCCGGTACTCGAAAATGACATGCCGGAATATTCATATCATGGATATGCTGCGACCGATTTTTATAAGGTGGATCAAAGATTCGGAAGCAATGAACTTTACAGGCAGATGGTTTCGGAAGCGAAAAAGAAAGGTATTAAAGTGATCATGGATATGATCGTTAACCATTCCGGCTCGGAACACTGGTTTGTGAAAGATCTGCCCATGCACGACTGGCTGAATTTTCAGGAACGATTTGTTCAAAGCAGCCACAGAAGAAATACGGTCCAGGATTTATATGCTTCCGAGTATGATCAAAAGAAGTTTTCAGACGGATGGTTTGTGGAAACCATGCCCGACTTAAATCAAAGAAATGAACTTCTTGGCGATTATTTGATTCAAAATGCCATTTGGTGGATTGAATATTCAGGGATCTCGGGTATCAGAATGGATACATACCCCTACCCGGACAAAAATTACATGACCAGATGGACATGTGCGGTAATGAAAGAATATCCGGATTTTAATATTGTCGGAGAAGAATGGACCTCAAATCCTGCGATTGTTTCATATTGGCAGGCAGGCAAGGAAAATCATGATGGCTATAGCTCCTGTTTGCCAAGTTTAATGGATTTTCCGGTTCAGGATGCCCTGGCGAAAGGACTTGTGGAAGATGAGAAACATTATGGAAGCGGCTTGATAAATACATATGAGGCACTTACCATGGATTTTCTCTATGCCGACCCGGATAAGCTCGTCATTTTCCCTGATAATCATGATATGGACCGGTTTTTTACGCAGGTTGACAATGATATGAGCCTGTTCAAAATGGGTATGGCATATATGGCAACAATGAGAGGCACTCCACAAATTTATTATGGGACGGAAGTTTTAATGGAAAACAATGAGGCGCCGGGCGACCATGGAATTATCCGGTCTGAATTTCCGGGTGGCTGGCCCGATCACGAAGTAAACGCGTTTACGGGTGAGGGTTTAACCGGCGAACAAAAAGAGGCGCAAGAATACATTAAAAAGTTACTTAACTGGCGAAACGACAAGAAAGTGATTCATACCGGGAAGCTTCTTCATTTTGCTCCGGAAAATAGTGTGTATACATTTTTCAGGTATAACGAATCTGAAAAGGTGATGGTTATTTTGAACAAAAACCAAAGTGATATTCAGCTTGATACAGGCAAGTACAAAGAGATTCTGGATCAATCTGAAACCGGAACCGATATTATTACAGGCAAAACATTTAACCTGACCCGGCCTTTACCCCTCGAACCATTAACCGCATATATTATTGAAATAAATACGGTAGAATGAGTTATAAAGACAAGGTATTGTAATTTTTTTTGAATGATATTAATGATTTCCGATTGACCATTCTATGTTACTTGCCCTTAATGTCGTGTCAATGATAAAATATCGGTTTAGTCATCCGGATCGTGCCCGGTTTTTAATGGACACGATTCAATAGCTTACATCATAAACTTCAACCTCATTGTCACCAGGCTGAAAGCCTGATACAACACAGGAGGCTGTCCAAAAAGATCTATTTGATTTAGAGATGCCTTAATTATTTAGGTT
>CAYPZI010000053.1:0-18074 GCA_964415185.1 uncultured Balneolaceae bacterium
ATGCTCGCCTTCACCAAG
Source organism: uncultured Balneolaceae bacterium (assembly GCA_964415185.1). Taxonomy (GTDB): domain Bacteria; phylum Bacteroidota; class Rhodothermia; order Balneolales; family Balneolaceae; genus CAYVBJ01. Next base: position 19 of record CAYPZI010000053.1, read on the forward strand.
GTTTTGAAGGTTGTCGGTACTCACTACGGTACCATTGGCATCGCGCACCAAAATCTCTACATCGGATGCCAGTTGATTCAGCTTTATCGAGATGTCCGTAGCGCCGTTATCACCCACGGAAACCTGGTCCCCGAAAACCTTTACGGTTTTGCCTGCCAGTGATGAGGCAAGCGAGTTGTTCAGGCCGTTACTCATCACCTGCTGTGCCTGTGATAGCTCAGCAATACCTGTATTTACATTAATAAGTTGCTCTACCGAGTTGAACTGTGCAAGCTGTGCTGCGAACTCGGTTCCTTCCATCGGGTTGATGGGATCCTGGTTCTGAAGCTGTGCCACCAGCAACTGCAAAAACTCGTTCTTACCGAGATCTCCGTTTGCCCGTCCGGCATTTTGATTCGCTCCTGCTATTGATTGTCCTATTCCGTTAATTTCCATACAAGTTCCTCGTTTTTGTTTAAGCTGTCCATTCGTTATTGTTGAACCCGAAATACCTGGCACTTCTCACGCCCGGCTGCAATTTCGGTCCATCCCCGTTTTCATCAGGGGAATTCGACGGATTTAATCCGCTTGCTTCACTGCTCTTTTTGCTTTCGGGAGAATATTGCCCGCCATCGTTTTCCGATTCCATAAACTGAAGGTTCACATCCAGGTCCATCTGCTCTTCAAGGTACTGGCGTATTTCATTGGCATGCTGCTGAATCAGGCGGTTCATCTCACTGTTTGCCGACCCGAGCTGAAGCTGTACCACGCCATCTGCCTTTCTGAGAGAGAGCTGGATTTTTGTACCGTCATCAAACATGAATTGATGTTTTTGCCAGCCGTTCTGATCTGTCCTGGCATGTTGCAATTCCTGTTTTACGATCTGCGCAAGGCGGACCGACAAACTTCTTCGCCCGGATGCCTGGAATATTACCGGCGAATCATTGCGTATCGCTTGTGATTCATGGTTCCTTGTGCGGTTTACATCAGCCGCTTCCGTACTCTTTATATCCTTATTTTGACTCAATTCAGCCTCCGGCACTTCTGATGCCTTCACCTGTTGCATTCCATTATCCGGCAGATTCATTTGGCTGCTTTTATTCACCTCAGGCCTGCTTTCCTGAACCGGAATACGGATGTTTTTGAACCCGTTTCTTGAAATCTCCTGCCGAGGCTCTCCTTTTTCCGCACCGGCAACAGCCTGAAACTCTCCCTGTTGCCGCCTTCCGGATTTTGAAGGTTCGGTTTTAGTTGCAAATTCCGTGTTTTTTACGGCATTTCGGACCACTTCATTTTGAAGATTAAAGCTCGTTGAATGGCCGGAATTTTTAAGCCCTTCTGCCACCATGCTTTTTTCAATCCGGATGGCAGCCTGGTTGATTTCCGCCTGCTTCACCTGTTTTTTTACTTCACCACCATGACTTTCCGGAATAAAGACCTTGCTTTCGGTTTTGTTTTCAGCCCGGTTCGCAACCGTTTGTTTCATACCGGTTTGAATTGCACCTTGTTTAAACTGTGCTTTTTCAACGTTGGAAATCACTGCTGCAACTTTTTCTGAGTTTGCTGCCTGCTTCATATCCTCTCCCTGCCCCAGGAACAGGTTAACAGGTTTTAAATCCGAACTTGCATCTCCTTTAAGTACCGATCCGCCGGCACCCGTTTCTTTAATGATACCCGGTTTGATATTTTGTCCGTCATCACCTTCCACTATGCCGGATAACTGAGTTCTTTGCAGCGAATTCTTATTCACCTCTTCAGTTGTAAAACCATTCAATTTTTCTGCCTGGATTTGAACCTTGTTTTGATCAACAACTTTTAACTGTTCTTCTCCCTCCGGCAACACCTGGTTTTCGGATGTAATCTGAACCTTTTCAGATTTTAAATCACTTTGCGCATTACTGATCATTTGCATTTGTGAAAATCCGCCTTCTTCACCAGTATCGATATTTGATTCACCACTTTCCGAAAAACCGGACAACAGCGCAGCCAGCTTTCCTGCGAACCCGTTCGAATCAGATAAACCGGCCATGTTTTTATCCGTTTCGGCCTTTAGGCCTGTCATGGTGTTGCCGGCCGGATTGGTAAATTTTGAGATTAATTCAAGCATTACATTAATGTTTTTAAAATTTGGGATGCTTTTTGCGGGTCAAGTGTCCGCAGCAGTTTTTGTCTTTGCATTCCTGCAGAATATTCGTACAGTTTCAGCAACTCTTTATCATCAAGGCTGTTAACAATGGGTGCCAAATCCTCTTCGTCCATCGAAAGGAGAGTCTTGGCTGTTTCCTGAAGATTTTCATCCTTTTTCACACTCTTCAGTTTCGTTATTTCAGATTCATGATTTTGCTTCAGGTCCTCGATAACTTTTTGGAGGGAATCGATCTTCGCTTCATAAATCTGCATCGAACTATTCCCGCGCTCTTCGTCAATTTGGATGCCTTCACTCTCATCGGGTGGCACGGTAACTGAATCAGGAATGATTTCACTGTTCAGGTTAACCATTTCTGCTTCCACAGGTTTTCCGTCTTCTGTTTCATTAAAAGAAACGGGGTTTTCTTCCTCGATAACCGCATCAGGACGAACTACCGGGTATACGAAGAACATCAGTGCAAGCAGAATCAGAAATGAACCTGCAAATGCGATTATAAACAATCCGATTTTCTTTTTGTCTATTTTTAAGCCCATTCTTGCTGTTGTTTATAGTAGATTTGAGTTGCTATCTCGTTTTGGAAAAGCTGCTCTTTTCTTTCCGCTTCCCGTTTGTACTCCAGGAATTTTTTTTGCCTTAACTTGATAAGAGCTTCTGTATCTCTCCTGGCTTTCAGAAGTACTGATTTCTGGACTGAAATATCCTTTTCCTTTTCAGAAAGTTCTTTTTTTAAACGGCTGATCTCTTTCATTTCCGAAAGGACAAATTCTTTCAGAATCCTTTCTTTATTATAGTCCGACCGCACCGTCTCCAGGCCATTTGCCATATAAGATTCAAGCTTTTCATTCCTGAGGGCAATTTCCTTCAGGATTGCTTCCCGTTTATTCATGATCCCGGCAAGCTTTTGCTTTTCAATCTTTTCCTTATGCTTTCTGATTTTTAATACGGATTCGAGTTCAAAGACAAACATAAAAATGATTTATTGGTTTACATTTTTTTTGCCCTGAGGCGGCTGAACAACTGCATCCAGCTCTTTCCAGAGCGACCCGGGGGCATAGCCTTCCGATCCTTGTTTAAGGAAATCCCGCAGGCCTGAAATCTTGCTTATTGCTTCATCAATTTCGGGATTGGAACCTTTTGAATAGGCTCCGATACTGATCAGGTCTTCCGCTTCACTATAGACCGCCAGCAGCTCCCTCGCCTTTTGGGAGATTTTCAACTGTCCGGGTTCTACAATCTGGTTCATAATCCTGGATACACTTGAAAGCACATCAATGGCAGGATAGTGGTTTTTATGTGCCAGCTTTCTTGAAAGCACAATATGGCCGTCCAAAATCGATCGCACGGCATCGGCAATAGGTTCATTCATATCATCATTATCTACCAAAACCGTGTAAAGGCCGGTAATACTGCCTTTTTCTGTTTTCCCGGCTCTTTCGAGCAGCTTGGGCAGCATGGCAAACACACTTGGGGTGTACCCTTTCGTAGTCGGAGGTTCGCCGGAAGCCAGGCCGATTTCCCTCTGGGCCATGGCCACCCGGGTCACCGAATCCATCATCAGAAGCACGTTCTTCCCCCGGTCTCTGAAATATTCGGCAACTGCTGATGCCGTATATGCAGCTTTTACCCGGCTCATGGCAGCTTTGTCGGAAGTTGTAGCCACAACCACCGATTTTTTCAATCCCTCGTCGCCCAGTATTTCTTCGATAAACTCTTTTACTTCCCGCCCTCTTTCACCGATCAGTGCAATCACATTTACATCGGCAGACGATTTTTTTGCGATCATGCCCATCAATGTGCTTTTACCCACACCGGAGCCGGCAAAAATACCGATTCTTTGACCTTCGCCTGTTGTGATAAAAGCATCGATTGCCCGGATACCTGTTTCGAGAACCGAGTCGATATTTATTCTGTCCATAGGCCCGGGCGGGTCGTTATGCACCGGGTGGTTGATGCTGCCGGTAACCGGCCCCTTGCCGTCAATAGGCGTTCCGTTGGCATCAATCACACGTCCCATCATCGATTCGGATACCTTGATGCTCATCGAACCTGAGAGCGGTTCCACAAGGCAGCCGCCCTTGATACCCTCAACCCGGTCAAGAGGCATCAGCAGCGTGCGGTTGTTCTTGATTCCAACCACTTCTGCCCTGATTTTATAACCCGATTCGGTGTGAATGGTATGCAATTCACCAACCGAAGCCCGAAGCCCTGTGGCTTCTATAACCGTCCCGATTACCGACGAAACTTTCCCGAACCGTTTGGCTTCATGGGTAATTTCGTCGAGCCTGTCTGATATTTCGTTTATGTAAGCTAAAAGCATATTCTTTATACTGAATTTTCAGTTATCGTCCTCAGCAAGGGAGATGGATTCACGGAAATCCTTAAGCTTTTTCCTGAACTGTTTTACAATTTGTTCACTGTTCGTATCCACCCTGTACTCACCCGGCTGAAGGTCAGCCGATGCCCTGAGTACGATATGTTCCGTATTCTGCATCTCCCCGATTTTTTCCCCGACAGTTTCAAGGTCCGGCTCTGCCACGTCCACAATCACCCTTGTACTTGATTCAAGCTCATTTATGATCTGTTCGATTTCATTTGTGACCCTCTCATTCAGTATTTCATTTTTAACAGGCAAAGCAAGAATTTTTTCCGCTATATCAAAAGCCATGCCTGCGATATGCGGTTTTACCTGGTTCATCAGATCTTCAAGATGAGAGTCTACACTTTTCAATGCCGACATCACCGAACCGACACTCTCGTTCAGCTCTTTTCTTGCTTTTTTCACCCCCGATTCAAGCCCTTCACGGAATGCATTTTCGGATGCGGCCTTTACCTCGCTCTCGAGCTTCAGATTCCATTCCTCTTCCTTTTCCGACAGGATTTTCTTTACCTGGTCGGCAGTGTACAGCTCTTCCTGATCTTTTTCCTGCTTTCCGGACGGATCATAGGCCGGCCCGGAATGAAAAAGGGATTCGTAATTAATTTTTATTCCCCGGTTATTATTTTCTGTCATTTCCTGGATCATTTTTCTACTCAATTATTTGGTCTTCATCCTTGTTCCGAATGGATATCTTTCCTTCCTGGTCCATCTGTTTAATGGATTTGACGATGTTTTGCTGTGCTTCTTCCACTTTCTTCACATGAACGGGGCCGAGTGCCTCAAGGTCATCAATCAAAATATCCTTGGCTCTTGTTGACATATTGGCCAGGAATTTTTCCTTAATTTTTTCATCCACACCTTTCAGGCCGGTTACCATATCCTGCTTATCAAGCTTGGCAACAATGGATTGCATCGTTCTGTCGTCCAGGTCAAGAATATCTTCAAACAGGAACATCTGGTCTTTAATCTCTTTGGCAAGGTCAGGGTCAACAGCTTCGATCGATTCCAGAACACTGCGCTCGGTTGCAATATCCGATTCGTTTAAAATGCCTGCCACGGCCGAGGCGCCCTTGTGAACATTGTTTCTTTCGGTGTATTCCGAACTTAGCTGATCCTTGATTACATGCGAGAGTTCCTCAACCACATCAGCCGATATTTTTCCAAGTTTTGCCATACGAAATGCAACATCTCCCCTGAAATCGGCAGGAAGGTGAGTCAGTATTTCCGCCGATTTATTCAGCTTCAGGTGTGCCAGTATAACAGCTGCGATCTGCGGATGCTCATTTTGAAGAAACCGTACGATATTTTCGGTTTCACTGTTTTGAATGATGCTAAAGGCATCTTCGCCCCGCTCGGCTTCAAATTTCTTGAACATCTCTTCGGCCTGGCTTTTGCCTTTGGTCTGTTCCAGAAGGTTTTTGGCAATATCTTCTCCTCCTTCAACAAGGAATTTCCGTTCTTGCATCAGGTTGTGAAATTCATTCAGTACGGTATCGACCACATCCGGACTGATATTTTTCATTTCGGAAATGGCTTTAGTAATTTTTTCCACTTCAGGATCGCGCAATTCCTTGAGAATTTTAGACGCTTTTTCCACACCGAATGATATCAGGAAAACCGCTGCTTTCTGCACACCTGACAGGTCTTTATGGTCTTCTATCAGATCTTCCTGTTCTTTCTCTATCATCATCGTAGGATCGGGCATAAGTCTGATTAATGAGCTCTTTGGTTGATCATGGTTCTTAACAATGCGGCAGCTTCGCCAGCACTTTCATCTACAAATTTGTTAATTTCTTCTGTCCTTACAGATGCTCTCTGCAGTTTCTTGCGGGCATCATCACTTAACTTCTTACCGTAAAGATCTTCGTTCTCTTCTTCTGTTTCACCTTCCAGGTATTTATCACCGGCGTGTTCTTTCAATGAATCCTTTGCCTGATCGTTTCCGGCAATCAGGGGATCCATTTCAAAACTGAAATTCTTTGTCATCCTGAATACCATCACTGCAATCACAACCATAATGATGGTTAAAAACAAATACCTGATAATATCTGAAACCGGAAGATTCTGAATCCATCCGCCGGTTTCCGGATCACCTGCAAATGGATCCTGAAACCTGATCTGGGTAACAACAACCTGGTCGCCGCGCTGCGTGTTAAGCCCGATAGCACTGCTCATTACTTCCTCTATTTCAGCAATTTCCTCATCGCTGTAGGGCTCATACCGGTCTTCTGTTTCTTCATTTTCTGCCGCTATTTTTTTGTGATCAAGTAAAATGGATGCACTGATACGTGTGATTTCACCCACACCTTTTTCCTGCTGTTCACGTGTTTTGTTTACTTCATAATTTCGTACCTGTACGGTCGATTCATCCTCTCGGGCATTCGATACAAACGGCTCCGTTTCTTCACCTGACCTGATTGCTTCTCTCGACTCATCCGCATTTCGCGTCACCCTCCTTTCTTCCGAGATAATCGTCCTGCTTTCGGGGTCAATGCTGTCAAGCTCTCTGATTACCTTGTCAAAATTATGCTCCGTCGATACCCGTAAAATGCTGTTGCCGGGCCCTAAAACCCTGTCCAGCATCGATTGGCCCTTGTTTGTGAGATAAGTTTCCATATCCTGCCTCACACGGATATGTGCCGAGCTTGCCGAAACTTCACTGCTTACAAGCACGTTTTCGGATATTCGGTTTCCAAGGTGATCGAGAATAACCACATTATCGATAGCAAGGCCTTCAACACTGCCGGCAATCAGGGAGCCGATTCCTTCAATTTGTTCTTTTCCAAGCCTCTTGCCCCTGCTCAGATTCAGGATGACTGAAGCCGAAGGCTCAATCGTACTCTCCTGAAACGGCGAACGTTCGGGCAGCACAATATGAATCCTGGAGCCTTCAACCTGTTCAAGGCTGTTGACAGTCCTGGCAAGTTCGCCCTCAAGTGCTCTCTTTTGGTTCAAACGCTGCATGAAATCCGTCATTCCCAAAGCATTTTCATCAAACAGTTCATAACCCTTGTACTCACTTCCGGCCACACCTTCAGCCGCGAATTTGAGCCTCAGGTCATAAACCCTTTCTCTTGGAACCGCAATGGTTTTTCCGTTATCTCTAAGTTCATAGGAAATTCCGGTTGATTGCAGTTCTTCAACTATTTCCTGTGCAGAAGCAGGGTTCAATGATCCGAATAGTACGGAATAGCTTGGCTTGAGTGCCCAGTAAAACATCATACCGATGATCAAAAGGATCCCGATTGAAAAAAGTGCAAAAAGGGTTTTTTGAGCACCACTCAGCGGGCTGAAAAAGTTTTTAATTAGTTGCAGGTATCTGGCCATGGTTCATTAATCGTTTTAAATTTGCATCCTGCTAAGTTCCTGGTATGTATCTACAGCCCTGTTTCTAATTTCAACCATCAGTTGAAAACTTAACTGGGCTTTTTCCAGTCCAATCATTACTTCGTGTATATTTTCGGCATCACCTGCTATAACCGCTTCCGTATTTGATTCAGATGTTTTTTGCATTTGATCTACCGAATTCACCGCTTCCTTGATCATATCGGCAAATGTCTGATCGCCGCCTTGATCGAACTGCAGTTTTTTCAAACCGCCAACACCCTCACTGCCCGGTTGGCGGTTTATCGATTGAATAAGTTGAATTGCTTCCTGTGCCATTTTTTTATTTCTGTTATACGTTTAAATCAAGGCGCATCCCCTTGCTTCCGGGATTAATGCTCGAAACTTCACCCGATCCCGAATAAAACTTTACATCAAAAGATTGTGCCGGTTTTGCTTTATTAATGTTGATTTCATTCGATTCCGGTTTACTGCCGGCCTTTTTACCAACCTGTAACTTGCCCGCTTCAGAGTCATTAAATACCCTTTGAAAAGTCTTCAAGAGCGAATTCGACTGGGGAACAGAGCCCGGAATTTTATCCATTTTCATCATTACTAAATTTCAAACGATCGTTTTATAATCTCTTTTTCCGATTGCAAAGCACTCAGGTTCGCTTCATACAACCGGTTTGCACTTACCAGGCGGGTCATTTCTTCTATTAAATCCACATCCGGGTAACGCACCATACCGTTTTCATCGGCATCCGGGTGCATCGGGTCGTACTCAAACCTGTATTTATCCTGCTCGATGGTATTGGCCTGCGGGCCCATATTTACCGAACCACGATAATCACGTTCGGCTTGTGGTACCGGACGATGACGCACGTCAGTGGTTTTCATTTTCAATTCGGTATTCAGAAGCACCCGTTTAAAACTGTCGATTTGCGGCTGTGACAACTCAAGACGCTTGGGCCGGTAAGCCGTTCCATTTGTGGTGCGGGTAGTCTGGGCATTGGCAATATTTTCGGATGCTATTTGCACCTGGCGCCTCTGTACCGACAGAGCGCTGCCCGTGGTTCTGAATACTGAAAAAAAGCGATCCATATTGGCTTCCATTATCCGCTCCTTCCTATGATTCCCATTCTGAGTTGTTCAAAATTATGGCGCAGTGCCCGGGTTACCATCTGTACCCGGATTTGAGTATCGGCAAGCTCCATCAGTTCATCCTCAATCTCCGGTTTCACATCGGTTATTTCTATTTCGGGATTCAGGCGTTCAATTTTACTCTTACTAAGTTTACCTGAATCGAGCTGTTTACTGAGCTCCGCTTCAAAATTAACTTTCGACTTGTTATATCCGGGCGTTTCAATATTTGAGATATTGGAAGCTGTAACCCTGTTGCGGAGGGTATATACATCCATCGCCCTTGCCAAAAGTTTTACATGTGTACTTTCAATCAGCTTCATATCATTTAAATTCGTTATCGAACAGCTTTAGATTGGCAACAGCCGTGCCATTTCTTAAAATCTTCTAATAATGCTTATCAGAAATGATCGTTACATATATAGAGTGGCAAATTTTTCCTTCAAGCGGAAAAGGTGTCTGGAAAAAACCGTGGTGATGTCGTTTCCGATGAAGGAATAATCTTTTTCTTAAGTCTCATTCCGTTTTACCGATAAGTTGTGAATCCGGTCAGATAAAAAAGCGAGTTTATTTATCGGAAACTTTTTTAAACAAGCCGGATTAGAAAAGTTTTTAAATTCAAACGTAACAGCTTGTCAGGATTTCCTATCATAAAAAAAATTAATAATAGAATCCGGACATGATGGCTTCAAATAAATGGATCAGCCAGGTAAATATATCAGAACAGACGATTCCGGCCTTGCCGAAATCATCATTGAAAAGGTTAGCGGTAAAGTAGTGGTTGTAAATCAGCATGCAACAGATCTTCTGAAGCTACCGGGGAAAAAAATTATTGGGCAGAATATATTCCAGTTGATTGAACGCGATAAAGAGAAACTTAAGCCGGGCCTGATTACGATTAAAAAGACACTTTGCTCACTTAGCCTTGAAGAAATTGAACAGGAGGATGAAACGCTGATCAAACTCAAATTGCAGCCGATATCCGGAGATCCTGAAGAAAAAGAACTTGATCATTATTCTCAAATTGCGGAACAGATTGTGCATCAGTTCAGGTCACCGTTAACCGGCGTATTCGGTTTTGTCGAAATTCTGGAAGAATCTGAGACTTCTGCCTCCAAGTTAAAGATCCTGGAAAAAATAAGATCCGGTATGCAGGCTTCCTTCAATCTGTTAGACAGGATTGAAAAATTTGCCCAGCCTGTATCTGCAAATATCTCCACATTCGATATTTCCATTTTGCTTCAACAATTTTTGCAATCTATTCCCGAGAACTATAAAGATATGATCCGGATAAAGCAGTCCGATGCAGGAATGATCACTTCGGATTTTTATTTGCTTAAAACCATACTGGAAGAACTTACAAAAAATGCACTCCATGAAATCCGGAATATGGAAGATCAAAAAGTAGAAATTCGGTTCAGCCGAAAAGGTAATATTGAAATCGAAAATCATCTTACGTCGGGACATCTTCCGGATATTGACAAAATATTCATGCCCTTTTATACAACAAGCGCCGGTAAAACAGGGCTTGGCTTACCGATCTGTAAAAAATATTGCAAATACATGAACCTGGTAATCAAGGCAGCTCTTTCTGAAAACCGGGATTCTATAAAATTTCAAATCCGTAACATTCTTATCTCATAACTTTTTTTTGCCTTCCTGTTTCGGTATTATTGAACCGGTAAAATCGATTGACTTAAACTGATTTAAAAACAGGCAGATTATGAAAATTCATGAGTATCAGGCAAAAGAGATTCTAAAAAAATACAATGTGGCTGTTCCTGACGGGGAACCGGCTACCACTATTGAAAAAGCGGTTGAAGTGGCCGAAAGAATGAAAGCAAGCGGGTCTACGCTTTTTGTTGTAAAGGCACAGATACATGCCGGTGGCAGGGGCAAGGGAAGGACCAAAAACAGCAATGCCAAAGGTGTAATTCTTTGCAAAACCGTTGAAGAAGTCCGTGAAGCTGCCGAATCACTGCTGGACGATGTGCTGGTTACCGTACAGACGGGTGACGAAGGCCAAAAAGTGCAGACTATTTATATTACGGATGGTGTTGATATCGAAAAGGAATTTTATCTCGGCATTTTACTCGACCGCGCTAAAAGCAAGAATGTGATCATGATCTCAACCGAAGGAGGAGTTGAAATTGAAAAAGTCGCTGAAGAAACACCCGAAAAAATCATTAAAGAGTGGGTTGAACCGGGAATGAACCTTCAGCCAAACCAGGCCCGCCGGCTCGCTTTTGCACTTGGGTTTGAAGGCGATGCATTTAAAAAAGCCGTTAAATTCATACATGCTCTCTATAACTGTTATGAAGACACCGATGCCAGCCTTGTTGAAATCAACCCGCTTGTTTTAACAACAGATGGGGATGTATCGGCACTTGATGCAAAAGTTACATTTGATGACAACGCCCTGTTCAGGCATAAAAATTTTGCAGAACTGCGTGATGAATCGGAGGAAGATCCGCTTGAGCTGGAAGCATCCAAATTCGATTTAAACTACATCAAGCTGGATGGCAATGTTGGCTGTATGGTGAATGGCGCAGGCCTGGCAATGGCAACCATGGATATTATCAAACTCTCAGGTGGTGAGCCGGCCAATTTCCTGGATGTGGGCGGCGGAGCAAATGTGGAAACCGTAAAAAACGGGTTCAGAATTATTCTTGAAGATCAAAACGTAAAAGCAATTCTTATCAATATCTTCGGTGGGATTGTAAGGTGCGACCGTGTAGCCAACGGTGTGATCGAAGCGATCAAGGATGACGAGATCGCCAAAAAAGTTGAAAATGTTCCGATCATTGTACGCCTGCAAGGAACCAATGCCGAAGAAGCCAAAGAGATCATAGATGGCAGCGACCTCAATGTAATCTCGGCAGTGCTATTGAAAGAAGCAGCTGAGCAGGTTTCAAAAGTTCTGGCTGCCTGAAACCAAATCATGTAAGTTTCAGACCATAAGGTTATGCGAATCAGGGGCAGGTTGCCGGGTGAGTAAGCCGGGCATAATAAAAATCAATAAAGCAAACTCATATTCTTGACAATCTCATCAGATGAGTAACTAACCTGTTGCTTCAAGTTTTTTGGCTGAGGAACCATTTTTTAAATGGCCGTTTTTTTCCTGCATCAGGGTAATTCCTTCCAGCTCTTTCTTGTAATTGTATGTAGGAACCATCTCCTTAAGAACCCTCCGGACTGATTTGTAGTCGGATTTCTCTATGCACTTGTAAAGCCTGGATATATGCATATTCAGTTCATCTTTGCATAAATTTTTGCTGCATATTGCTTTGAATATTTCACTGTGCTTAGTATCAGCTACACCTTCTTCAGCATTTAACAATTCCTCAAACAGCTTTTCTCCCGGCCGCAGCCCTGTATATTCAAATGGTATGTCAACTTCAGGTTCGAGTCCGTGCAGCCGTACAAGATCTCTGGCCATATCCACAATCTTGACCGGTTCACCCATGTCAAGCACAAAAACCTCACCGCCGTCTCCCATCGAACCTGCCTGCATGACAAGCAGAACAGCTTCAGGAATGGTCATGAAGTACCGTTTCATTTCCGGGTCGGTAATCGTAATCGGCCCGCCGTTTTTAATCTGTTCGATAAAAATCGGGACGACTGAACCGCGGGATCCAAGCACATTTCCAAAGCGGACTGAGATGAATTGTGTATCACAGGTTCCGTTAAGCGTCATACAAATTTCTTCAGCTACACGCTTGGTTGCTCCCATCACATTGGTCGGGTTCACCGCCTTATCGGTTGAAATCATCACAAATTTCCGGACATTGTGCTTGCAAGCAAGAGAAGCCAGGATTCTGGTTCCGCCGATATTGACCTTCACAGCTTCATCCGGAAAGCTCTCCATCATCGGTACATGCTTATAAGCTGCGGCATGAAAAATGACATCCGGGCCGAGCTTGTCAAGAATCTGATCAATCTTCCTCTTGTCGGCCACATTCGCCACACATGAATGAATAATATAACCGGATTTCCCCAACTCGTTTTCAAGATTAAAAAGCTCTGTTTCATCGATGTCAAGTGCTATCAGCCTTTTGGGGCTGAGATTTGCACACTGCCTCACAATTTCACTGCCGATTGAACCGCCGGCACCCGTAACCAATACGGTTTTGCCTGCAACACTGCCCCGGATCTCTTCCATGTCAATTTTGACCGGTTCACGGCCAAGAATATCTTCAATGCTGATATCGCGGATACTGCTGATTCCAATCGGATTATCGGTAAGCAGGTGAAAAGAGGGGACGATTTTTATTTCAAGCCCGGGCTGAATGGATTTGATTTTGTCAGTCATCTCCTTAAGATCCTTTTTCGGCATTGAAGGTATGGCAATGATTAGCTGGTCAACCCTATTGTACCTTATATGGTGAAACAAATCATACCTGTCTCCGAGAATCTTTATGCCTTGTATGGTGGTACCCTTAACAACTTTGTCATCAAATACACCGGTAATGTTGAGATTCCAGCTATCATTTTTCAATATATCCCGGATAATGAGGTCACCCGCGCTGCCTGCTCCGAATACAATCACATTTTTCTTCTTCTTCTGAACAGACTTTTTTAAAGTTAAAGGATAGTTTACCAGTTCAGATACTATTCTCTTGCTAATCCTGAAACCGCCAACCATTAAAATTCCGTTTGTGAGGATCAGGCCTGTAAAAGCATACTCAAAATTTCCCATTGTAAAGAAAAAGGATGAAAACGCTATAAACATCAAATACCCTGCCGTAAGGCCCAGTACGATTCTCATTAACTCCCTTATGCCGATAAAGCGCCAGCTTGCCTTGTGAACCTGGTAGAATACGAGGCCGAAAAGCATAAATCCAATTAGTACGGATGTTAACAAAAAAGGGAAAGGCCTTGCAATAGACGAGAACGGGTATGTAAATGCAAATGCAGCAATTGCTGCAATGAATAAGGCTACCGTATCTCCAATACAAAAGAATACAGACCTGATGAAGCCATTAGGCTTTATACCTAAAAGTGTTTTTTCTTGTCCCAAAATTCACTCCCAAAAACTCAGTTAATTACACCCTGTTCAGTTAATTATTTTCATCAGAGCATTAAATTTACAATACATTAGCTGCTTCATATTCACCCCAAAACCACTAACTCTTTTCTTAAATACAATCGCAACTATCTGTTCAGTAACCAATTGTCAACGAAATCTATAAATTTCATTTACTAAATCGAATTACATTTTTATAATTTTACTACAATGTAAATGATTAACACAATGTTCGTACATATCAATAAAAGCATTCTGAATATCTTATGCGAATTTTCCGGGTTTATTAATTCATTAAATTTTTGATGATTGTTGATACAAAATTAACAGTCTCTCTGCTCATACTGCTACCCGAAGGCAGGCAAAGCCCGTATTGAAAAAGTATGTCAGAAACCTTGTGACCGTAATATTCCGAAGATTCATACAGTGGCTGTAAATGCATTGGCTTCCAAAGGGGACGGCTTTCAATATTTTCATTTTCAAGTGCCATTCTGATATCTTCTCTCTTCACGCCACCTGTCCCTTCAGGGTCCACGATAATAGTTGTAAGCCACCTGTTGCTTCTGAACCCGTCCGGCTCCTTCAGGAAATAAATTCCATTTGATGAGTTTTTTTGCGTAACTCTATTTTTGCCGTTCTTCAGTCTTTCCAGGATATCAGCGGTGAGCCATTTGCCATCCAGCATCTCAAAATATTCATCGTGAATCTCCCGGCGGCGTTTTACATGGCCGTCCAGCACTTTCATCTGTCCCCTGCCAATTCCGGCAATGATATTGCTCATCCTGTAATTATAACCCAATTCAGAGTGCTGGTAATGAGGAGCATTATCCCTTGCCTGAGTCGCAAGAAAACGGGCTTTTTGTATAAGATCCGGATCACCTGAAAGCAAGGCGCCGCCTCCCGAGGTAGTAATTATCTTGTTACCGTTAAATGAGAGAACAGACAATTTACCGAATGAACCGCAACGCTTACCCTCCAAGGAAGATCCCAGCGCTTCTGCTGCATCTTCAATAACCGGAATATCATATTTGTTACCGATTTCTAGAATCTTATCCATCTGAGCGGGCATTCCGTAAAGATGCACTGCAATAATTGCCCGTGGTTTTGATCCACCGTTTTTTTTCATTCTATCCCGGATAGCCTCCTCAAGCAGTACCGGATCCATATTCCATGTCTCTGCTTCAGAATCAATAAAAACAGGACGTGCTCCCTGGTAACGAATCGGATTTGCAGTTGCTGTAAACGTAAAAGATTGGCAAATAACCTCATCGCCGGGCTTTACTCCGCATAAAATCAAGGCAAGATGAATGGCCGCCGTGCCGGATGTTACCACTGCCGCTTCGGTAGATTCCGTATATTCAGTTAAATCTTTTTCAAATCCGTTTACATTTGCACCAAGAGGTGCTATCCAGTTTTTCTCGAATGCATCATGTATAAAATCAAGCTCCTCTCCTCCCATATGCGGAGGTGACAAATAAATTCGTTCCCTGTTTTCTGCCATATTTTTTTTCGTTACTACATTTTGCAGGAAGGTAGACAGACCGAACCTCTTATTTATATAGAATTTTTTTAGAAATAAAAGTTTTTTTCAATTTTTTTGTGAAAACTAAACCTGTATTTCAAATTTTATCTAAAATGAACCGGAAACTCACTGAATCTGTTTTTGACACCGACTATTTGTATCTTTTTCATTAAAATTAAACGAATTTCAATAATCATACTGTCTGTTGAAAACACAAAATAAGCAGAAAAGCGGCAACGGATCTTCCGGCTCAATCAATGGCAATGGAAATCGCGGAGACGCAGATAAAAAAAAGCGTAAAAATAAACCTCCGTCCGGTTCAAGGATTATATTCTGGATTTACCTGGTAATCCTTACCGTACTCATTTACATGATATTCAGTAATCCCGGCGGTGGATTATTTGGAACAGCTCCTGAAATAGAATACAGTAATTTCCGGGAGCAGCTTAAAAAGGATAACATTGAAAGAGTGCATGTTCAGGGTGATGAAATCAGAGGCAAATTAAAAAATGCAGAAAGGCTAAAGCAGGCACAGAACGATACGGCGCAGTATCAGAATTTCATTACATATATCCCCTCTTTTGGCGATCAGCAGTTGCTCACAATGCTCGAAGAAAAAAATGTAACTGTGTCGGCCGAACCTGAACAGGTCAATTACTGGTGGTATTTCTTAATCTTCGGGCTGCCTTTTTTGCTCTTTATATTTATAGGATACATGTTCTACCAGCGCATGCAGGCACGTGGACAGGGCATTTTTAACATTGGTAAAAGCCAGGCCAAGCTTCGTGAACCCGGCAAGGAAAAAACCACATTTGATGATGTAGCCGGGCTGGATGGCGCTAAAACCGAATTGAAAGAGATCATAGAATTTCTGAAAAATCCCGGCCATTTCAAGGATCTCGGTGCCAAATTACCGAAAGGAGTCCTTTTGGTTGGGCCGCCCGGAACCGGAAAGACACTGCTTGCAAGAGCTACAGCCGGTGAGGCAGGGGTGCCGTTTTTTACAATCACGGGTTCCGATTTTATGGAGATGTTTGTGGGTGTAGGTGCTAAAAGGGTGCGCGACATGTTTGAAAAAGCCAAGGAGAAATCACCAAGTATTATTTTTATTGACGAAATTGATTCTATTGGCCGAACAAGGGGCGCCGGCCTCGGCGGCGGCCACGATGAACGGGAACAGACACTGAACCAGCTCCTCTCTGAACTCGATGGTTTCGAACCAAGTGAAAATGTAGTTGTGATGGCTGCAACAAACCGTCCAGATATTCTTGACAAAGCCCTTCTGCGTCCGGGCAGGTTCGACCGCCAGGTTACCGTAGACCTCCCGTCACAACTACACCGGATCGAAATTTTAAAAATTCATGCCAAAAACAAACCCCTGGCGGAAAATGTTGACCTTGAAAAAATTGCACGGGCTACACCCGGTTTCAGCGGTGCCGATCTTGAAAATTTATTAAATGAAGCATCACTCTACGCCGGAAGAGACAAGAGGAAAAAGATTGAAATGGACGACATCGAAAAAGCCCGTGACAAGGTAATCATGGGGCTTGAACGTGAAGGCATACAAATCGACGACGAAGAAAAAAAGATGCTGGCCTACCATGAAGCAGGTCATGCGCTGGTGGCCGCTTCCCTGCCTAATTCCGATCCCATTCATAAAGTTACAATTATTCCAAGAGGTAAAGCGATGGGAATGACCCAGCAATTGCCCGTCAAGGAGAAGTATCTCTATAACAAAGAGTACCTGTTAGACCGCCTTGCCGTAATCATGGGAGGCCGCGCTGCAGAACAGCTGATCTTCAATACGGCTACCTCAGGCGCACAGAACGACCTGAAACAGGTTGCCAAGACAGCCAGGAAAATGGTTATGGACTGGGGTATGAGTGAGGTTTTCGGAAATATCTCGTTCGACCGCGGACAGGAAGAAGTTTTTATCGGGCGTGATATGAGCAAGCCCAGGGAGTACAGTGACTCCACGGCGAGGGAGATCGACCAAGAGGTGAAAAAGATATCATCCGAAGCCTTTGAGCGTGCGTTCACAACCCTGAAAGAAAATCGTGAGGTTCTGGATAAAATTGCCGGCCTCCTCATCGAAAGAGAGGAAATATCCGGCGACTTTGTTATCAGACTTCTGAACGGTGAAGATATTGAAGAAAATGATCAGGGTGGAAAAAAGGATAAGAAAGAGAAAGAGAAAAAAGAAAATTGATCGGGCTCAATCAATGATATAGAAGGTATTTCTCTCTTTTTTCAATAAAATCATCAAGAAAAAACTGTGGCTTGCTGTTAGATTCAGATTCACTTAGAAAGATTTCTATTCGATTCGTACCAGCCAACCTTTTAATAAAAGGATTTATCTCGCTGCCATCGGTTAACTGCATGAGTTCCCTGAGTAAAATTAATCCCGAACCCACGGGGTCATATTCCTGATAATCGGTTATATTTAGTTGCAATCCGATACATTCTTTTCCCTCATGCTTAGGATTCAGGGCTTTGCCGGGAATAGATTCGGGAACGAAACGAACCAGCTCTAATT
>CAYPZI010000054.1:0-1717 GCA_964415185.1 uncultured Balneolaceae bacterium
TTTTACTTTAGATCTAACAGTATTAAAATATCACACCTAATATAAACCTGATACTGCTTTCAATGGGAAAAGATATGTCTGAGAAAATCTACGCCATACTCAGCGTAAATCTGCGAGAGTTAAACGCGATGTCGATTCTCTCTAAGTTTCGAGGATATTCAAAGTGTTTTTCAGATCAGAGATCGCATATCGAATATCTGATATCGCATATCAAATCATTCGTTCGTCATATAACTGCAGTAACAACCCAATCAAGCACGCAAATGATAAGCTTTGCTTTTCTCAAAACATAGCTTTTTTGATATGCGATTGGAGATACGTGTCTGACTCCCGGCTGATGCGAGCTCAGATACGTGTCCGACTTTTGGCGGATTCGAAGTTTCTTCAGATCAGAGATCGCATATCGAATATCTGATATCGCATATCAAACAAAACAAAATTTTTCTTGCATCTCATTTCCAAATCCGCTTATATTCACACTCAATGAAATTCGCTACACAAAATACCACAATTCTTTCACTTCGCCGTCGCCGCCCTTTGGGCGCGTGACATAACTGTGTAGTACAGGATTTATTCACCGCCCGTTCAAATTCATTTTTGAGCGGGTTTTTTTTTGCACTTCACTTCTGCAAAAAATTCCCATACAAGCTTAACCATACCATAACCCGAATATCATAATAAATATGAAACACTTTTTAAAAATCAGCGATTACGAGCCCGGCGAGCTTCAGTCTATGATGGACCTGAGCACGAAGCTGCATCACAATTCTGGTGAACCGTTGAAAAGAAAAAACATACTTTTCGTATTTGAAAAATCATCGCTGCGAACCAAACTTGGTACCGAAGTGGCGATTAACCATCTTGGCGGCAATGTAATCCACATTGAGGCCGATGTGATGCTTACTAGCGGCAAGGCAATTCCATTCAGCTGCCGGGAGTCGATGAAAGATGCCATGATGAATGTGTCGCAGTGGTGTGATGCCATCTTCGCCCGGGTATATGCCCATCAAACTCTTGAGCTGATGGCGGAATATGGCGAAATACCCATCATTAATGCACTTTGTAACCATCACCATCCCATGCAGGCACTGGCCGATATCTATACTATCCAGGAGCAGTTTGGAAAGGATAAAAAAGTAACGATCACTTTTATCGGCGACGCCAATAACGTTGCCTTCTCATTGATCGAAATCGCGCTGAAATTCGGTCATGAAATCCGGTTCACGGGACCCGAGAATTACTATTGGGATGAAAAACAGCTCGACTATTTTGCATCCCTTGCCATGAAGTACGGCGGACATTTTTTCCACACACCCGATCCGGTAAAAGCCGTGAAAAAGACCGATGTAATCTACACCGACACCTTTATTTCGATGGGAGAAGAACATCTCTATGAGGAGAAGATCAAACACTTCAAGCCGTACCAGGTGAACGGAAAGATTCACGCCAAGGCCAAACCGGACACCGCATTTATGCATTGCCTGCCGGCACACCGGGGCGTCGAAGTAACCGACGAGGTAATCGACCATCCCAACTCGTGGGTCTACAAACAGGCCAAAAACCGGATGGTAGTTTCGAAGGGCGTTTTCGCCGAATTACTGAATTCATCGGATGACTGATGGCTCAATATTTAAAAAGACTGAATGCGTTCAAGTCATCCGGTGAATCATCAAAGGCTAAAAACCAAACAAACGAAAACTCATCGGATGACTGATGG
>CAYPZI010000054.1:1817-16961 GCA_964415185.1 uncultured Balneolaceae bacterium
TGAATCATCAAAGGCTAAAAACCAAACAAACGAAAACTCATCGGATGACTGATGGCTCAGTTTATAGAAAAGCTGAACGCGTTCAAGTCATCCGATGAATAAAAAAACTCAATCATGATACAATCAAACACAACCTATAAAAAAGTAGCTTCTCACGAAGCCGAAAAGGGATCTTTCAGCACCTGTCTTCTGCTCTACTCGGGCGGGCTGGATACAAGCGTCATGCTGAAGTGGATTCAGCAGGAGTACAATTGCGATGTGATTGCACTAACCATCAATATCGGGCAGACGGCCGATAACCTGGATCTCATCAAAGAAAAAGCACTGATGCTTGGCGCGAAAGAAGCCATTGTGATCGATGCAAAGGAGGAATTCGCCGAACTTTGTACCGAGGCGGTAAAAGCCAATGCCGATTACCAGGGCGGGTATGCACTTGGGTGTCCGCTTGGACGGGTGATGATTTCAAAACTGGCCGTACAGATCGCATCCGAATTCGGATGCGAGGTAATAGCCCATGGCTGCACCGGAAAAGGCAATGATCAGGTGCGGTTTGAAAGCTATATCACAACCCTGAACCCGGAACTGAAAATTATAGCACCCGTTCGGGAATGGGGCATGGGACGGGAAGAAGAAATTGCCTATGCCATTGAAAACAACATCCCGGTTGAGCAGACCAAAAAAAGCCCCTATTCGTATGACGAAAACATGTGGGCCAATACAGGTGAAGGAGGCGAGATCGAAAACCCCGCCAATATTCCGCCGCTTGAAAAGATCCTGAAATGGTGCAACACCCCTCAGAAAGCTCCCGATGAAGAGGAGACCATCCGGATTGGATTTGAAAAAGGGGAGCCGGTTTCACTGAACGGAATGCCGCTGCCGAAAAAAGAACTGATCCTTCAGCTCAATCAAACCGGCGGCAAGCACGGCGTTGGTTTTTTTCACCTGGTTGAAGACAGGGTGGTGGGGCTGAAGGTGAGGGGCATCTATGAAAATCCGGCCGCTCATATCCTGATCCAGGCTCACAAAAACCTGGAACAGCTTGTATCAACCCGGGAAGAAAACGAACTGAAATCCCTGATGGACCAAAAATGGGCCTATCTCTGTTATGGTGCCAAGTATTTTGAACCTGTAATGGATAACATCCGGGCTTATATCAACGAACAAAATAAAAAGGTGACCGGTGAAGTGACTGTCAGGCTTTACAAAGGCAACTGTGAGGTGGTGGCGCTGACATCCCCCTATTCGCTGTTTGATGAAAATCTGGCTACATTTAACAAGTCGGCAGAGTTCAACCAGAATGCTTCGGCCGGATTTATCGAGCTCTGGAACCTGCCGCAAAAAACGGCTTATCAACTTAAAAATGAAGTTAAAAAACAGGTTGTGAATGAGTAAGATTTGGTCAAAGCAGGAATGGGAACCGGAGGATTCAATCGCCAAAAAGGTTGAAGCTTTTACAGTGGGTAATGACTACCTGCTCGACCAGGTTCTGGTTCCATACGATCTGAAAGCTTCCGGGATTCATGCCGGAGCACTTCAAAAAGCCGGCATCTTATCGGAAAAAGAGGCAAAAGAGATCAAAGACGAACTAAGCTATCTCCTTGAACGCTGGGAGTCGGGTGATTTTGAGATAAAGCAAAGCCATGAAGACGGCCATACCGCGATCGAGGAATGGCTTACCTGCAAGCTGGGGGAAACAGGCAAAAAAATCCATACCGGCAGGTCCAGGAATGACCAGGTTTTAACGGCTCTTCGTCTCTATGAAATAGACAACCTTGGAAAGGCCGGAAAAGATGCTGTTGAGCTGTGTATAAGCCTCTTAACATTTGCCGAAGCTTTTGAATCTGTCCCTCTTCCCGGGTTTACACACACGCGCAAGGCGATGCTTTCAAGTGCAGGCCAATGGGCAGCCGGCTTCCTGGAACTTCTGATCATACAACTGCAGCAGTCGGATCGAATTATTGGTTTGGTCAGCCGCAGCCCGCTTGGTACGGCTGCCGGTTTCGGCTCAACCATTGACATCGACCGTGAAGCCGAAGCGAGTGAACTTGGATTCGAAACTGTAATGCTATCGGCCACATCCGCACAACTGAGCCGCGGCTGGATGGAACTGCAGCTCGTTCAGTACCTGGCAGGTTACAGTGCCATCCTGAACCGCTTTGCCTCGGATGTAATTTTTTACAGCAGCGAACCTTACGGTTTCCTGGAACTGGAGGATGTGGTTTGTACAGGTTCATCCATAATGCCCCAAAAGAAAAATCCCGATGTAGCAGAGCTTATCAGGGCAAACCATTCAAAAATGGCCGGATATGCGGCAACACTGCAATCTATAACTTCAAACCTGGGCTCCGGTTATCACCGTGACTTGCAGCTTACCAAAGAACCGGTTATACAGGCATTTCAATGCCTGGCCGATACACTTGAAGCAGCAACAATTTTGGTTCAAAATATGAGCATAAATGAAGAACGTGCAAATGAAGCCTGCACGCCCGAACTGTTTGCCGCCGAGGAAGCCAACCGGCTGGTGGTTGAAGAGGGATATTCATTCAGGGATGCCTACCGGAAAGTGGGAAAAGAGATCGATGCCCTTTCAGACAGAGATGCAAGCGAATGGATGAAAAAGTTTACCCAGCTCGGCTCTCCCGGCAATACAGGTTTGGAGAGGTTGAAGGAGATGCTGGAAGGAATTTGAAAATTGTTTTTTGGCTCATAGCCACCCGTGGTACACACCCCTGCCTTTTTAAAATCGCCTTCGGCGTTTTAAAAGAGGCTGTCCCCTCTCGAGAGGGGACCGGTTTATTCAAAACACCGAAGGTGATTTTGAATTACCAGGGGTGTGTACAACCACAGGCACCATATCCCATTCCAAATTAACCCCCGCTCTTAATCACACCTTCCCTCACTCCGAGTTCATATAAAGACCTGTGCAGCCGGCTTTTATCAATCTCCCCCCTGTCCCCCAGCTCTTCAATCTCAGAACCGGTAAACATCAGCAGGCATCCCAGCTCACGGAGAGTGGCATCAAAGTTTCTCGGGTCAGACAACCTGATTTTATTTGTATCTATACCCTTTGGGCTCACATTCAAATCCACAAGAATATAAAACAGGTCATCCGGCGATTCGCCGAAATTAAATTTTTGCAGTTTTGTTTTTTCAAATGCCGGCATACCTCAATATCCAATTTTTCCAGTTTTAAAACACCAACCACCTTTCATCATCACCGGTACCTCTCCAAAAAATCTCTCGCCTTTATCAATTCAACCGTTTCACCGCTTTTTTTGTCTACGATTTCGACTTGAAAAAGGCTGATAATTGCTTGGTTATTGAGGCTTTCAACGGCGTCTTCAGGATCATCAAATTCATCTTTTTCACTTACAAGGTCATTTATCCCCTGCACGATATAACGGAATTCTCTCTTTTCAGGTTGAGGTGTTTTGGGTTCGGGCTGCTCAAAATATTCCCGGATGGCTTCTTCGGTTACGAACCATTGCACACCAAGCTTACGGCCTTTCAATTTGCCTTCCCGCAGATACGCACGAATAGTAAGCTTACTCAATCCAAGCTGCTCATGCAGGTCATCGACCGAGTAAAGTGTAAGCCCGCCTATTTTTTTTGGCATATTGTTCTAAAAAAAAATAAAATTTGTTTTCATGTCACTAAATATACGCCTCAAACTATGTTTAATTGGCATTGATATCAATGACTGATATTTGTTTTCCGCCTCCGGCTTTATTATAATACGGTATCTTCATTCAATATTGAATTGAAGATGTAAATTATAAAAACCAAAATAAATAAAGGAGGAGTATATGAGCTTATTAACTTCAACAGTAGCTCGTTGGTTATATGCGTTACCATTTGGAATATTTGGCCTGATGCATTTCATGATGGCAGAAAATATGGCCGGGATGGTTCCATTGCCCGGTGGTGTAATTTGGGTTTACCTGACCGGTGTTGCACTTATAGCGGCCTGTATCAGTTTCATAATTCAAAAACAGGTGCGGTTAGCAGGATTATTACTGGCGCTTATGCTGATCATATTTGTATTAGCCATTCATCTTCCCACAGTGATGGGTGGAGATCAATCGGCAATGTCGAGCCTTTTGAAAGACCTTGCCCTGGCAGGAGGTGCCCTTTTAATTGCCGGAAATGCCAATTCTACAGAAAGTTAAACTCAAATCCGGAAGGGAATCAGCGCTGCTTTTTCCCTTTCGCTTTTTTTTAAAGCCATGAAAAGCAGTTTGCCGGAATTTCTTAAAAGTGTCCGGTTCGGTTATCTTGCATTTACAACTTTTCTCATTATTCTACTTTTATTTGGTTTCTTCGAAATCATTGAAGTTGTTTTATTTTCGAATGCAAATTTAAGCAAGTTAAAATGGCTCCATTTAAGCAGGGGTATCATAACCGCATTCGTTGTTCTTCTCTGGGCTGCCTGGACGATATACCAGTACCGTGGATTGTATAAATCCAAACTTGAAACTACCAGGGTCAGGTATTCTGAAATGCTTGAACAGGCATCGGATGCTATCATTACCACCTCTAACAAGAATACCATCACAGCCTGGAACAAAGGCGCTGAAAACCTGTTCGGCTACACTGCCGAAAAGGCCATTGGGTTGCATATTTCATTCATAATCCCGCAAAACCTGATTGATCAGGGCGAACTGAAATGTTTGAAACATGGCCTCAAAAACAACGGGTTTGTGAGTCATTATGAAACTGAAAGAATTAATAAAGAAGGAAAAAAAATACTTGTAGATCTAAGTGAAACTGAAATTAAGGATGCCAACGGACAAGTAATCGGATCGACACAGATTTTGAGGGATGTATCCGAGAAAAGAATAAAAGAAAAACAGTTTCAACAATCTGAAAGGCTGGCTTCGGTTGGACATATGGCCGCCGGTGTTGCTCACGAAATTGGCAATCCGCTGGCATCCATATCATCCCTCACCCAGCTATTGCAGCGAAAAACCGATGATCCCTTCTCACAAAACCAGCTTGCCAAAATCCGGGAACAGATTAACCGGATCAACACGATTGTAAGAGATCTTGTTGATTTTTCAAGGCCTTCAAGCGAAGAAGCTACGGATACAAATGTAAATGAGATTATAAAGTCAGCTACGGGACTTTTGAAACATGATGCGCGCTGCAGGGATATCGAATTTATCCTCAACATGGATAAAGACATGGCTTCCATAAAGATCGTTCCTGATCAGCTTCATCAGGTCATTGTAAATATACTTCTGAATGCAGCCGATGCACTGAAAGAAATAAAAGAGCCAAAAATTTTAATCCGTACTCAAAATCAAAAAAACAATGTAATTATCCGGATTTGTGACAATGGTTCCGGTATTCCCGAGGAGATCAAAGACCGGATTTTTGAACCGTTTTTTACTACCAAAGATACCGGAAGCGGTACAGGGTTGGGATTGTCGGTTAGCCATGGTATCATCAAATCCATGAACGGAAATATTGAGCTCGGGTCGAAAGAGGGATTCGGAACCTGTTTTAAAATTATTATTCCCAAAAAATAACGGAAATGAAAGGACATATTTTAATAGCTGATGATGAAAAAGATGTACGCGAATCACTAGCCATTCTTCTGGAAGATGAAGGCCATACCATAAAAACAGCCAAAAACGGGAAAGAAGCTCTTAATGAGTTGGAAAATGCAACTTTCGATATTCTGATTACCGACCTGAAGATGCCTGAAATGGATGGCATGGAGCTAATGGATAAGGCATCTCTTCTCGCCCCGAATATGATAATTATCTTAATAACAGCATTTGCCACGGTTGAAACGGCTGTAAAAGCTCTCCGCAAAGGAGCTTCCGATTATATTATGAAACCGCTCGATTTTGATGAAGTTATTATCCGGATAGAGCAATTGCTTAATCAAAAAAAACTGTTGCTCGAAAACCGTTACCTGCGTAAAAAGATAGACCAGAATTTTAACCTGAATTATATCATCGGTGAAAGTGATGCGATGAATCGTGTTTACAAGATGATTGACCGGGTAAGCGATGCCAAAACCAATGTACTGATCACCGGAAAAAGCGGAACCGGCAAAGAGCTCGTGGCCCGTGCCATTCATGCCAATAGCCCTCGAAAAACCGGGCCGTTTATTGCCATTAACTGTGGAGCCATCCCCGAAAATCTTGTGGAATCAGAACTTTTCGGGCACAAAAAAGGAGCATTCACCGGTGCAATCGAGAACAAAGACGGCGTGTTTGTAGCTGCCACCGGCGGTTCCCTGTTCCTTGATGAGATTGGCGAGTTGCCGCAAAACGTACAGGTAAACCTGTTAAGGGTACTTCAGGAGCGCGAAGTAAAACCTATAGGCAGCAACCAAATCAAAAAGTTTGACACCCGTGTTATTTGTGCTACCAACCGGAACCTTAAAAAAGAAGTCGAAGAAGGAAATTTCAGGGATGATCTCTATTACAGGCTTAATATAATTGAAATCAGGGTGCCGGGCCTTTCGGAGCGTCGCGACGATATACCGCTGCTTGTAGATCATTTCGTTAATAAATACCGCAATGAATTGAACAGGCCTGTAAAAGGAGTAGATTCGGATGCAATGCAAGCCCTTATGAACCACGAGTGGAAAGGCGAAGTACGGGAGCTTGAAAATATTATTGAACGGGCAATTCTGCTAACGGATAACGAATTTATACAGTTAAGTGACTTGCCTGAATCTGTTGTTCCTTCCTCTGATGCCGGCGGTTTCAGGTCTGATACCGAAAACCTGCAGGATGCTCTACAGGCATTTGAAAAACAACATATTAATAATGTGCTTAAGAAAACCGGTGGCAACCGGAGCGAAGCTTCCAAACTACTGCAGATTGACCCTTCAACACTCTACCGGAAGATGGAGAAGCTTGGGCTGTAGCACAGCCTGTTAACATTCATCGGATGACTGAGGCTGAGATATTATCCAATGATTGAAATATTATAAGTCATCCGATGAATGACTAAGCCGGGTTAAAAATTTACGCCATCCAGCATTACAATCACATCAAACTTGATTGTAATATTTTCATTGGCCTTTATCAGTCCAAGCAGGGCAGTAGGCGGCTCGATATCAAATTCCGACATCAACAATTCTTTTTCTCCTTTTACATGAAAACGGTCGTTATCCAGCACCTTGCCAAGAACAGGAATTGAAATCTCTTGTTCTACTCCGGCCACTTTTATAATTCCGGTGCTCATAATTTTCATCCATTCTACTCCGTCATCAGTAATGCTTTCAATAAATTCAACTTCTTTCAACTGGTAATGT
This sequence comes from uncultured Balneolaceae bacterium, assembly GCA_964415185.1. GTDB lineage: Bacteria > Bacteroidota > Rhodothermia > Balneolales > Balneolaceae > CAYVBJ01. Next base: position 9,097 of record CAYPZI010000054.1, read on the forward strand.
ATCTGGGGATGCGAACCGGCTTTCAATGCCTCATACATATCCTTGTTCATGGCCTTCTTGCCGCAATCAAGTTCATGTACAGAAATTTTAACATCAATGAAAACACTTTTATGGCTTTCAACGATCTCATTACTCTTTTGAGGCTCATAAAGCCGCCCGAATCCTGCAATTGTATCGGCATTGCACTGATACGAATTGATATTTGTGATTCCTTCAATCCACAACCTGCTTTGATCTTCAAACCTGATTGGTTCAAAGGTAGAAGATACCTTATTAATTGAAATTTGAGCCCCGGCATCATGAAAGGTAAACATAGCAACTGCAATTGCTACCAGAAGCAAAAAACCTAATCTGTTTGCAAACCTGTTCATTTTATATAAGGGTTATGAATTGCACTGCCGGGTACTCAAATATCCGCAAAATTATTGAAAAATTATATCATACCGGATGGTTATTTCTTCACCGCTTTTAATAGTTCCAAGCATTGCCGAAGGAGGCTCAACATCATACTCGGTCATGTTCATTGTTAACGATCCGCTGAATTTTAGAGCGTTGCTTTCCAAAATTTCACCGGTTACATTAATCGATGCGGGTTTTGTTACTCCTGCAATTGTAAGTTCACCGTTAATAATCAGGTTTTTTGCATTGAGATTGTCGGAATCTTCCAGCTCAACGTCCGTGTAATTAAAAATAATTCGCGGATGATCATCACTTTTGAGAGCTTTATACATTCTTTTATCCATACCTCCTTTTCCACTGTCCAGCTCTTCAACAGGTACCGTTACAACAAGGCCTTCAATGTCATCGGCTTGCCAGAAATCCACTCCTTTCGTCCAATCCTTCGGAACCCTGAAATCCACTGTAAAATCATTGGCTGCCGCTGTCCAATCGTGAAGGGTAGAAGTACCATCAATCTCAATTGAACTTGCATTACTTATTTTTAGCGGTTCAAGCGACTGCGAAACTCCACTGTTTATTGTAAATCCGATTAATAATATAAGTGATAGTAAAATTTTCATAATTCATTCTCATAAATTTAGGTTTATATTCTTACTACATGCGAAATGCATGCCAAAGATACCATCGTTATGAAGTTTGAATTCAAGTTGGCCTACAATTGTTTCCAGGGTCATTCTGTATTGCCAAGGTAACCCCACTGATCCAAGCTCCATCTATTTTTAATGTAGAATCGCAATATTATTTTTTATAGCCATTGCAGTTCTGCAATGCATTTTAAAAATCTCAATTCTCTTTTTGAATTAAAAGCTTTCTTTAATTTGATAAAAGAGGCTTTATGTTAAAATAACGCCCTGCCTGAACAGTTTGGTACAACTATTGTATTTACAGAAAGTGAAAAACTCTTTGTGTGAGGTTTTCCAAGTGACAGTAACGGGATTTGATGCAAAAACTAATCTCTTAGCTCTGTAAATCCGGGTAAAATGAAGTATAAAATATTAATAGTGGATGATGAACCTGCAATTCTGGAGTCGGGAAAAATGATTCTTGAAGATGAGGGATATAATGTAAAAACTGCTCGAGATGGATTACAGGCCATTGACCTGATTGAAAAAGATTTACCCGACCTGGTACTCACCGATTTTAGAATGCCCGGATTAAACGGACTTGGGTTGATAAACTGGATTCAAAATTTTAATTCCACTCTGCCGGCTTTTATGATTACCTCTTATGTAAATCGCGGAATTAGAAACGTTGTTTTAAAATCGGGTGCCGTAGATTTTATGCTGAAACCAATTGACTACAATGAACTAATAAAAAAAATCGAATCACTTCTTCATCCCGGTAAATCGCCCTAAAGTTTTAAAAAAATAAAAAAGCCGGTTCCAATTAAAACCCGGCTTTTTTTGAATCACTGTGACGGAACGACCGATTTTTCCGGTTTGGCTGCAAATTCCTTTCTCTTCTCTTTTACATATTCAAGGAAGCGGTCTACACTCACATATACCACAGGAATCAACAGCAATGTGATCAAAGTTGAAGCAATGAGGCCTCCTATTACTACCCTGGCAAGGGCTGCCTGAATCTCGGCTCCGGCTCCCCAGCCAAGAGCAAGCGGAAAGAGGCCGAGAACGGTAGTGAGGGTCGTCATCAGAATAGGCCTCAGCCTTAACCGGCCCGATTCAACGACGGCTTCAAAAATCGAAAGATTCTGTTCTCTTCTCATCAGGTTGATGTAATCCACAAGAACAATGGCATTGTTTACCACGATTCCGATCAGCATGATGGTTCCCATGATGCTTTGCATATTAAGTGTCGTTCCTGTCAGCAGCATGGTCGGGATAATACCGACAATTGCCACTGGCACTGAAAACATTACGATCAGGGGATCGACAAACCGTTCAAATTGTCCGGCCATAACCATGTAAATAAGTATAAGAGCCATTATGATTGACAGTGTAAAATCGGCTTGTGCTTTTTGCTGCTCTTCGTATTCACCACCATACACGATTGAGTATCCTGCCGGAAGAGTCATACCGGATAGCTCCTTCTGAATTTTTTCTACTGCAACACCCAAAGGAACTCCGCTTTCAAGATTAGCCGAAATGTATGTAACCCTTTGGCCATTGATGCGACGAATTTCTTCGGGTCCCCGGCCTTCGGTTTCATCAATCACCGTAGAAACCGGAATATTAATGCCTTCCGGAGTTTGAATAGAGATATTGCTGATATCAAGTGTGCTCATACGGTCTTCAGACTGAAGCCTTACTGTAATCGGATACTCATCGCCTCTTTCTCTGAAAACGCCGGCACGGCTTCCGCCGATATTTGTTTGAATGGCTTCGGCAACTTCACGTACAGTCAGGCCAAGCTCGGAAATTTTATCCCTGTCAAATTGTATATTCTGTTCAGGCCTTCCTTCCTGTCTGCCCGATTGGGCATCGTTTACTTCGGGAATACGATTAATTCTGTTTACGATTTCATCTGCAACCTGGTTTGCAAGTTCAAGGTCGTAGCCCCGTAATTGAATTTCAATTGCTTCTTCGCCACCACCTGAGCCGAATATCCTTCTCAAAATCCACAAACCTGATTGTGCCCTTACACGTATTTCGCCGCCGGGTATGGTTCCCTCAAGTTTTTCACGAAGCTCATCAGCCAATTCATAACTGTTAACTTCTCTTTGATCGGAACTCTTCAATGCCAGTTCAACTTCTGCCCTGCCGTTTCTGACTTCAGTTGAAAAGTGCTTGATATCATCCATCGGGATAATGGCCTTCACTTTATATTCAAGCTCTTTCACATACTCATTAGCAACGGCGATGTTCATCCCGTCAGCCAAATCAAAATCTATATCGATTTCATCTGCCTCGGTTTGAGGCGCCAGTTCCATGGGGATATAACCGAAAGCAAAAATACTGCCGGCAAGAAGGGCACCTGTAATGCCGTAAATCAATCCTTTTCTTTTAATGGCTGTTTTTAAAAGATCTTTGTATCTGTTTTCTACACGTTCAAAGTACCTTTGGAACCAGCTTTTGCCACTATTTCCAAGTTCACTTTCCGGCTTAATCGTCATAAATTTACTTGCCAGCATCGGAACAAGCGTGAGGGCAACAAACAGCGAACATAGCAGGGCAAATACGACAACCAAGGCCAGCTCCTGGAACATGGTTCCCGTTATCGTCTGCATAAATACAACCGGCAGGAATATAACGGAGGTTGTCAGGGTTGATGCTATAATGGCACCGGCCACCTGTTTTGTACCGATCAATGAGCTTTCTTCACGGCTTTTGCCATTACTTCTCAATCGGACAATATTTTCAAGCACAACAATAGCATTATCCACGATCAACCCGACACCCAGGGCAAGGCCGCCAAAACTCATCTGGTTCAGGGTAAGATCATTAAAATACAAGAGCGCAAATGTTGCAACGATCGAGACAGGTATAGCCAGGGAGATAATAAATGTTGTTGAGCCGTTACGCAGAAAAAGATAGAGAATTACAATGGCCAGGATTGCACCCCAAAACGCAGCATTCTTAACATTATCAATAGATGCCTGGATAAAATCGCTTTGATCGGTCACTAGTATAAGATTGATATCCTCTCTCTCACTGTTGATCCGCTCAATTTCTTTCTGAACACCTTCGGCAACTGCAACCGTGTTAGATCCGGTCTGTTTTCTGATAGCCATCCGGATCATCGGAATGTCATCCACGTGGATCAACCGTCCTATTTCTTCATACGAATCATTGACAGTGGCAACGTCTCTTACACGGATCGGTTTGCCGTCAACCCTGGTAATAATGGTTTCTGCTATCTGATCTATTGATTCATACTCGCCAAGTGTGCGGACATATATATCGGTCAGCCCGTCTTTTACATTCCCCCCGGGTAAATTATTGTTTTCAGCTGCAATGGCATTTCTAACTTGATTAGCAGTAAGCCCGCTGGCCATGAGCCGGTCTCGCTTCAGGTCAACCCTTATTTCACGATGCACACCTCCCCAAACGTCAATCGTGCCTACACCGGGAATCTGTTCAAGCCTTTTTCCAATTTCACGTTCCAGGATTTTTGTCACTTCATCGAGAGGTCGTTTAGATTGAGCACCTAAAATTACAATGGGAAAATCATTCGGATCCCATTTCCACACTCTCGGTGCTTCAGCTTCTTCGGGAAGCGTTCGCCTCAACCGGTCAAGAGCCGCACGTACATCGTTTGCAGCTTCATCCAGGTTTACTCCCTGGCTGAACTGCAGGTTCACACTGCTTTGACCCTCTTCTGATTCTGAAGTGACCTGTTCGAGGTTTGAAACGCCGGCGATGGCATTTTCAACTTGCTCGGTAATAGTCAATTCAATCTCTTCGGGGCCGACATTCGGGTATTCGACTCTGACGGTCATTCTCGGATACTCTATTGGCGGCAACAGGTCGACCGGAAGATACCTGAATCCCGATATACCAAGCACAAGAATAATCAGGTACAACATGGTTGTTGCAACCGGCCTTTTAATTGAGACTTCCGTTAGTGACATCGTTTTTAGTAGTTTTTAAAGTGATTTATTAACAGTTGTATCACCGGTAGAACTAATCAAATCATCATCCATAATCTCTTTAAGCAAGTCATCCGGCTGGAGACGTTGCAAATTTAGAATCCGGCTCCAGGCTATTGCCCGTATCCTGGCCTGCCCCTGCTCGTTACCTACCAACAGGTTTTGGCCGACAGTTATTACCCACTGCCCGCTTCTGATCCCTGTCACACCTGCCGCTTCACGACCTTTCGCAACAACATCAATTGAAACAAAATTAACTTCCGTCGGGCTGCTGAGCGGCGGCGGATTTTCTGCATTCACCTGCTCAACAGGATCAGTCTCAAGGCCAAAATTGGGAGCTAAATAAACACCTGTTTCTCCGGTTCGGGGGTGTTTGTAAATAGCACTGAGCGGTATCAGCGTAGCCTGCTCACTTTCGCCATAAAGCACATCGACAGTTACAAACATGCCCGGAAGCAGCATTCGCCCGTCATTGGGAACATCAATCTCAGCAGTTGTACTGAAACTGCCCGATTCGAGAAAAGGAGAGATTCTGTCTATTTCATCAGTAATAACCGTATCAGGGAAATTTTCAGAGTAGATACGAACCGTCTGACCGACTTCAATATAATTCATCATTTTTTCAGTCAGGTTGATCGTGATTTTGGAATCATCCAGATTTCCAATCATAAAAAGTTTAGAGGAAGATGTTACCTGCATACCAACTTCGGCATTGCGCTGTCCTACCGTACCGTTAATCGGTGCACGTATCTCGGTTTGACTAAGCGCTTCCCGCTGCTCGGATACAGTTGCTTCGGCTTGTTCAATCTGGGCTTGTGCCAATTCGTAGTTGGCTTCGGCTGACGTATATTGTGAGCGAATTTGTTCAAGTTCGAGCTCACTAATCAGGCCTTGTTCGGCAAGTTTTTGTTGCCGATTCAATTGAGATCGCAGCTCATCCATCGAGGCTTTCGCCTGTTTTGCTCTTGCCTGGTTAATTCTCAGATTCGCCTGGGCGGCTTTCAGTCTGTCTTCAAACTCTCTTGACCGCAACCGGAGAAGCAATTCACCCTTTTCAACCTTTTCTCCGTTTCTCACTAAAATTTCTTCCACAGGCGCAGCAATCTGCGGATAAATCTCTACCTGGTTGGCAGCAGTAACAATACCACTTAATCTTTCCTCGAGTGGCAATGAGCCAAACCTTGCTTCAACTGCCTCGACTGAGGGTATGATAATTTCTGAATTTTCATCCGGCCCATTAGCATTTTCCCCGCTGCCGCATGCCTGTAACAGAATTATAAAAACTGCCAGATAAAATAATTTATTCCTGATCTTCAATATCATTTTTTACAGGTTATATTTTATTATGTTTAAAATTAACGATTTCTTCGATTACAATATTCCTGTACAATTGTTAAAGAATCTAAAATATGGTATCTGTTATGTTAAAAATCTTGTTATCCTGAAATTTTGAATCATTTTCAGCCGAACGAAACTATTTTATAAAACATTCGCGTTCATTTCTTATCATTTCAGCTTAATAAAACGATACTACTTAATCATTGCATCACAGATTTTTAAAATATCATCTCTCACTAAATGGATTCAATCACACAAGCCATATTAGGGGCAGCAGTAGGCGAACTCTTTCTCGGGAAAAAAGCGGGATACAAAGCACCTGTTCTGGGCGCTTTTTTGGGCACACTTCCTGATCTTGATATTATTGCAAATCCGGTTTTAAGTAGCATCAATGAACTTTATTTTCACAGAAGTATTACGCACTCTTTTTTCTTTGTGATTGTAATGGCACCCATATCCGGCTATTTGTTAAACAAAATATTCAGGATTCCGGATGTGAGAAAGCTGGAATGGGCACGATATACATTTTGGATCCTTCTAACTCACATCTTAATCGATCTTCCCACGAGTTACGGCACCCAGGTATTCCAGCCGTTTTCCTCACTCCCTGCCACCACCGATTCCATTTTTATTATCGACCCAATTTTTTCCCTGCCTCTGGCCATTGCCTTCTTTATTGCCCAATTTTTTAGAAACCGACCCGCTTTAAGAAAATATATTACCGCATCAGGCCTTGCATTCGTTTCACTTTACCTTATCTGGGGACTTGGAATCAAGGCTCATGTACATTCCCATTTCGATGCCCGCTTTAAAAAAGAGCTGGGATATTACGAGATGATTAAAACCACAGCTAACGGGCCAACAACTTTTTTCTGGACCGGTTTTGCCTTAAAAAATGACACCTTGCTCGTCTCTACCTACTCACTTTTCAGGCAGAAAGAAACACCGGTGATGCATAAAATACCCAGAAACACACACTTGATTGAAGATCAGCTGGATGCTCCTGCCGTTAAAGCCGTGCTCTGGTTTTCGCGGGGCTATTATAAGGTTGAACAAACCGAAAATGGCCCGGTATTTCATGACCTTCGCTTTGGAAGATCCGATTTTTGGGTATCTGAAAACTCCGATCCCGAATATGTATGGACATATGACCTTGTACTTGATGTGAATGATAACATTATTGATTTCAACCAACGTACTCCATCTTTTAATCTCGATTCAAAAGTATTAAATTTGTATTTGTCGCGTTTGTTTTGAAGTGTTGGTTGTGAGTTGAAAGTATCAAAGATAAGAATTGAGAATTTGGCACTATTACATAAATCTTCGCGTACTTTGCGTTAACAACTTTGCGCCCTTTGCGTGAAACCCCGTGGCATATAATTTTAAATTATCAGAAAATGAAACGAAGCTGGATCATCGGTTTATTGATTACAACATTCATTGGAATTTTCCTCTACAACGCCATGCAGGAAGTAAAACCCAAAGAGATTGAAAATGCACCTGAATGGGCCGATCTTGAGAT
>CAYPZI010000055.1:0-16853 GCA_964415185.1 uncultured Balneolaceae bacterium
AGGGTGAGAGATCAAACCAGGGACTTTGCATGAATGAGTCATCCGTCAAGGGCCGAACATGGTCGGATGAATGGCTGGAGCTATTTTGTTTTATAAACCAGTCCGACAAGATAAGGTATCAAACTCGCTCCAAGTAATAATATCCATCCGTAAGTACCCGGGTTTTCAGTGTTCAGTAAACCGGATAGACCGGGAATATAAACGGTGGCTATCAACAGAAAGATGCATAATATGATTGAGCCGGTCACATATGGATTTTTGGTTATATCATTCAGAAAGAAACCTGTATCTGCGTCACGAAGATTGTTTGTAAACCATAATTTTGAAAATGCGAGTGTTAGAAAAGAAACGGTAACAGCCTGGTTCGAATTGAAATCCAAAACATAAATGGCAACAGATAATGAGCCCAATACTGAAAGTGATATTACTAAAGACCAGAACCCGATATCTGTCCAGTGCCTGTTTGTCAATACCGGCTCAGATTTCGGCCGAGGTTTTTGATTCATAATATTTTTCGTGCCTTTACCCATTCCAAGTGCCAGGGCAGGAAATACATCAGTTATCATGTTCAGGTATAAAATCTGGAGAGGCAGAAGAGGAATCGGAAAAAAGAAAAGACCTCCGATAACAGTTGCAATGGTTACGGCAAGAACCTCGGCAACATTCGTGCAAAGCATAAACATCACTGATTTTCTGATATTGGTGAATATGATCCGCCCGTACCGTACTGCTGTGACAATCGATGAAAATGCATCATCCAGCAGTATCATATCTGCAACCTGTTTTGCGGCATCGGTTCCTCTTTCACCCATTGCGATCCCAATATCCGCTTTTTTCAATGCCGGGGCATCATTTACCCCGTCTCCCGTCATGGCAACTGTGTAGCCGTTATTCTGCAGCATTTTAATCAGAAAAAGTTTCTTTTCAGGGCTTACCCTGGCAAAGACATTGCTATTAAGCAAGTTTTCCTGTTGAGACAATGATATTTTTTCCGGATCCTCGATTTTACTGCTATGTATGTAACCGGCTTTTTCTTCAGAAACAATACCTGTCTGAAAAGCTATGGCTGAAGCTGTAGCTCCTTGGTCGCCGGTAACCATAATAACCCGTATTCCCGCATTTTGGCACTCGTCTATTGCTTTCGGAACTTCTTTGCGGGGCGGATCAATCAGGCAGGCCAAGCCAAGAAAACATAAATCATTGAAAGGCTTCTCATCTTCATGATTTGAACATTTCTCGGCAAGGGCAAGCACCCTTAATCCCTGATTGGCAAACTGATCAGATTTTGAAAGCCATTTCTCTTTTTCATCTTCAGAAAAAGATATCTCTGATAGTTTATCATTGAATATTTGTGTTGAAGCTTCAATCACTTTTTCAGGTGCACCTTTAACTGCAAAGTAGAATTGTTTATCGTGCCGGTGAACCGTTGCCATCATCATACGATGGGAATCAAATGGATACTCCCTGACTTCAGGATACTCTTTCAGAAGGGTTTCTTTTTCAATGCCATTAGCTAATGCAGCACGCAGCAAAGCTGTTTCTGTGGGATCACCTTGTTCATCTTCAGCAATTTTATCGTTATCTGTGTCTGTAACAGATGCGTTATTACACAAAACCGAAACGGTCAAAAGCTTTTCAGTTAACGTTTTGCCATTTGCAGATTTGCCGGAGTTTGTATCAGCAGCCTTTTTTTTAGTCTCAAAATCACCCGCATTTGAAGAGAGTAGGGCAAGGGTCATATGGTTTTCGGTCAGTGTACCTGTTTTATCCGTACAGATTACACCAGTTGCCCCAAGTGTTTCAACTGCTTCCAGCTTATTGATCAGTACATTTTTTTTGGCCATCACATGCATTCCCCTTGCAAGGGCAATTGTTGCAACAATTGGCAGGCCCTCAGGAATTGCAGCTACCCCGAGAGCAATTGCCGTTTCTATCATTTTGGCGGGATCCTGGCCAACTACAATACCTGTTATACCAATCAAGAAAGCAATTCCAAGTGTTATCCAGGCAAGTTTCTTCCCCAGGTTGTCGAGCTTTACCTGTAAAGGCGTTTCACTCTTTTCAGCTTCTTCTACAAGCTCTGAGATTTTTCCGAGCTCGGTGTTCATGCCTGTGCCGGTCACAACTCCTTTTCCGCTTCCTTCTGTGATCACAGTGCCTTTGAAAAGCATGGATGTTTGATCGGAAATTTCTGCATTTTCCTGAACGGACTCCGTATTTTTCAACACGGATACTGATTCTCCCGTCAACGAGGCTTCATTCACAGTTATACGATTAGCTTCAACAAGCCGGATATCAGCCGGTATTATATCCCCGCTCTCAAAAATCACGATATCACCCGGAACCAAATTAGCTGTTTCTATTTCTGATTCGGCTTGATCGCGTAAAATCCGGATGGTATCACTTTCCAGTTCCTGCAATGCTTCCATAGAACGCAGGGATTTCCATTCGGTAAAAAAGCCGATAGATGCATTTACCAGCAGTACAATTCCAATAGCCGCTGCTTCCGTATAATGACCAAATAGTAGAGCAAAAACAGCAGCGATTACCAGCACAATAATGACGATACTTTTGAACTGATCCAGTAATATTGTATACCAGGCTTTTTTTGAAGTTTTTCTAATCCTGTTTTGTCCAACTGCTGATAATCGTTTTTTAACTTCTGTGCTGCTCAGGCCTGTGTCCGTAGAGGTTTTAAGGTTATTCAAAACCTCCTCAACTGGTAAGGCATGATAATTTTTATTTTTAATACGGTCTCCTGTCATTTAATCTTTTTTGAGTGTAAAGAACATTTGGTAGCAGCCGAAAATTAACCGGGCTCAGAAGCAAAATATATTCAAAGTATTTGATTCTTATATGAAGATTGATTTTTCTGATTCTTGAGAATATACTCAAACGATTCATCATGAAAGCATTTGGGGCTGACGATGAGATCTAACCACATGTATTGCGCGGCCGAGTCACCGGTTGAATAGATAAATCAGACCACCCCATCCGAAAAATTTAAATTGATGATGATTTTGACTTTAAAAATGGAGATATTTAACATATTGCCTGATTTATCATCAATAAAAATTTATGAATACCAAAGATCAGATACGCGACGAAGTTACCATTCGATTTGCAGGTGATTCCGGTGATGGCATGCAGCTTACCGGATCGCTCTTCACCAATACAACAGCTCTTGAGGGAAATGACCTCAGAACACTGCCTGAGTTTCCTGCTGAAATTCGTGCACCTGCCGGCACTGTGCCGGGTGTATCCTCTTTTCAGCTTCAATTCGGCAGTAAAGAGATTATGACTCCCGGCGATGTATGTGATGTTCTTGTAGTTATGAATTCTGCGGCCCTAAAGGCAAATCTCGGGTTATTGAGAAGAGGCGGAACTATTATAGCAAATACGGCAGGGTTCGACAGGCGTAACCTGAACCTGGCCAAGTACGGTGAAGACGAAAACCCCCTTGAAGACAGTTCCCTTGCCGATTACACTGTTATTGAAGTGGATATTACAAAACTGACCAAAGAGAGCCTGTCTGAAAAGGATCTATCATACAAGGATGTAGAGAGATCGAAGAATATGTTTGTACTGGGATTGCTTTACTGGATGTACAATCGTCCGCTTGATTCTACGATTGCTTTTTTGAAAAAGAAATTTGCCAAAAAACCGGATATAGCCGAAGCCAATATCAAGGTACTGAAAGACGGTTTTAATTTTGGCGATAATACCGAAATTTTCACTACTCGTTATACGGTAAAAGAAGCCGCAATTGAACCGGGAACTTACCGTAATATTACGGGAAACGATTCTACTGTTTTGGGTCTCGTATCTGCGGCAAGAAAAAGTAACCTTCCGCTGTTTTTTGGTTCTTACCCGATCACTCCTGCATCAGATGTGCTTCATGGATTATCGCGCTTGAAAAATTTTGGAGTCTATACTTTCCAGGCGGAAGATGAAATTGCTGCTGTTTCTTCAGCAATTGGTGCTGCTTTTGGCGGCAGCCTGGGAGTAACAAGTTCTTCCGGGCCCGGAATTGCTTTGAAAGGCGAAGCTATCGGTTTGGCTGTAATTTTGGAATTGCCTCTCGTTATTTTAAATATTCAGAGGGCAGGGCCGTCTACCGGTATGCCAACCAAAACGGAACAGGCGGATTTGCTTCAGGCTTTGTACGGCCGCAACGGCGAAAGTCCGGCAGTGGTTCTTGCCGCAAAAACACCGGCTGACTGTTTTGATACGGTTTTTGAAGCATGCAGGATTGCTCTTGAACATATGATTCCTGTCTATTTCATGTCGGACGGATACATTGCCAATGGCTCCGAACCATGGAAATTTCCAAAAGAGAAGGATCTGAAAAAGATCAGTGTAAATTTCGAGCCGCCAAGAAACGGGGAAGCTGAACAGTTCCTCCCGTACGTAAGAGATGATAAACTGGTCCGATCGTGGGCAATTCCCGGAACCAAAGGTATTGAACACCGGGTAGGTGGCCTTGAAAAAGAAGACGAAACCGGTAATGTTTCCTATGATCCGGACAATCATGAGAAAATGGTTAAACTGCGACAGGCCAAACTGGATAAAATTGCGGATTTTATCCCCTTGCAGAATGTTGATTCCGGACCTGAATCGGGCGATGTTGTTATACTTGGATGGGGCTCTACCTATGGATCAATCCGGACGGCAGTGCACGAACTGCGGGATGAAGGCATGGATATATCACATATTCATCTCCGGTATCTGAATCCTTTTCCAAATAATCTCGAAAAATTGCTGAAAGGTTTTAACAAAGTGCTTGTTCCGGAAATTAACAATGGGCAGCTTGTCAGCCTGATAAGGGACAAATTTATGATACCTGCCATTGCAATCAACAAGATTAAAGGAAGGCCTTTTGGTGTGGATGAACTCAAACAGGAAGTTATATCCGTTCTGACAGAAAATTTAAAACAAGTGTAGGGTTTACTATGTCAATTCAAACGAAGATCGACCAACATATCACTAACGGAAATACGAAAAACAAAAAATATTCCGGTAAAGACTTTTCTTCTGATCAGGATGTTCGATGGTGCCCGGGTTGTGGTGATTACACAATTCTGAAGCAAGTTCAGAATACGATGCCTGATATCGGCGTAGCCAAAGAGGATATTGTTTTTATATCCGGTATCGGTTGTGCTGCACGGTTTCCTTACTATATGGATACTTTTGGAATGCACTCCATACATGGAAGGGCACCTGCTATTGCTACAGGCCTGAAAGTTTCAAGGCCTGAATTGAGCGTTTGGATCGTAACTGGTGATGGTGACTCTTTATCTATTGGCGCCAATCACTTTGTACAATTACTTAGAAGAAATGTAGACGTAAATTTGCTCCTTTTTAATAACCAGATTTACGGGCTGACCAAAGGACAGTATTCACCTACAGCTCCGGAAGGTTCCGTTACAAAATCTACTCCGTTTGGTTCTGTTGATCACCCGTTTAATCCGCTTTCACTAAGCCTGGGTGCAGATGGCACATTTGTAGCAAGGGCAATGGACCGTGACCCGAAACATCTTCAGAAAATGCTGAAGCGAACCCATGAGCACAAGGGGGCCTCTATGCTTGAAATTTATCAAAATTGTATTGTATTCAATGACGGAGCTTTTGAGCTTTTCACCGACAAGAAATCGCGTCCGCGCGAAGCGATCTACCTTGAGCAGGGCGAACCTCTTGTTTTCGGTAAGGATAATGATCTGGGTGTACGCCTGGACGGGTTGAAACCGGAAGTGGTTTCTCTGGAAGAGAGTAACTACAGCAAAGATGACCTCTGGATTCACGACGAAACGGATTCGACTAAAGCATATCTGTTGTCAAGATTTTTTGATACCCCAGAGCCCGGAGATGAGTATAACTTGCCAAGGCCGTTTGGCGTTTTATTTGCGGTTAATCGCCCTGTATATGATGAAGGGGTAAAGGCACAGGTTGATCATGAAATAGAACGAAAAGGAGTTGGGGACCTGGATAAGCTCCTTACAGGACCGGAAACATGGGTCGTGAAGTAAGCCATTTATCTCCCACGGATCTAAACTTTATTCGCACCACACAATCAACGCGAGCGTCCACTCGCGAATGTACGCCACAAACCCACCAATAACCAAACGCGAGCGTCCGCTTGTGCATGTATGCCACAAATCCACCAATAACCAAACGCGAGCTTCCGCTCGTGTATTAAATAAAACAATGGCACACCACAACCATCGTCCTCCCAAACTAACGCAAGCGTCCGCTTGTGCAAATACGCCCCAAACCCAAATCCAATAGATATATTGTGGATAACTTTGTGGAAAAGTTGTTTAAAAATAAATGCTTATATCCCTTGACAATCAACCGGAAATTGATGTAATTACAGGTGAGTACAGTTGTCGAAAATACTAAGGTAGGATCGACAGTATAGCCGAAAACAGACCGCGGCTAATTTGATTGATTTTTTCAAACCGAAGAAACTGATGAAATGTACTCCGGTTATTTTTTTATTTTTTGAAGACTGGTTGCCCAATTGTTTGCTCCCTGAATCTCAAAACCCAACCCCGCAAGCGTCCGCCCCCAAACTAACGCGAGCGTCCGCTCGTGCATCCATGACACCAAACCCAATCCCGCAAGCGTCCGCTCGTGTAAATACTACTACTTTTTATCCAAAAAAACGTCCGCTCGTGAAATCCTCCACTACCTACGTTTTCCGCTTCTTCTTTTCGGCAGCAGGGAACAGGATATTATTTAGAATCAACCTGTACCCCGGGCTGTTCGGGTGCAGGCTTAGATCTGTTGGCGGATCATTCACCCTGTGAGTGTAATCTTCCGGATCGTGGCCTCCGTAGAATGTAAATGTCCCGAGGCCATGATTTCCATGGATATATTTTACCTTGTCAAGCCCGGGTGATTCAGCCAGTATTACTACGTTGTTTTTGACCTTGTCTTTTTGAAATGCTGTGGCCTGTCCAAAAAAACCGCGAATGCTGCTCACATGATTTTGTGTCAGCATCGTAGGTACAGGATCCCACTTAGCTGAAAAATCGAAAAGAGTGAAATAATCCAGGCTTTCACTGATCCGGTTGATATCAATTTCAACATCAATATCTGAATGTTCGTATTCAAACGGATCAATAATTGGGTTGAAATTTTCAAAAGCAAGTGTTTTAGAAAAATCAAGTTTCTGAGTTGCATCCGGATCTACCGGATCACCGTCGAATTGAGAAGGTGCAATGTCAACATCTTCTGTGGCAAGAGTGATGTCGAAAGTGTCTGTTCCGGAACACATAGCAAATAAAAATCCGCCTTCGGCAACATACGATTTAATGGTTTTGGCAACGGTAAGCTTTAATTCACTCACTTTTTCGAACCCAAGCCTCTCAGCTGTTTCCTCAAGAAAATTCACTCTTGAAATATACCAGGGATGGTTTCTGTATACGGCCCAAAATTTTCCATACTGTCCGGTAAAATCCTCATGGTGAAGATGAAGCCAGTCATAATCATTCAGTTTGCCGTTGAGAACATCTTCATCGTATATAACATCATAGGGAACTTCTGCATAGTCAAGTGCAAGAGTAACGGCATCATCCCAGGGCATAGCCTGAGGCGGGGAATAGACAGCGATTTTTGGTGCTTTTTCGAGATTGATGGGAGTCATATTTGCCTGTGGGCTTTCAACCTGGTCTAAAATTTGCCGCGCCTCGGTTTCAGTAATAATTTCAGCTTTTACGTCCCGAATTCTGCTTTTTCTGACAATATCATTGGTGTTTTGAGTAATAAAACTGCCGCCTTTATAATTTAAGAGCCAGATTCCTGAATTTCCTTCCGTCAGGTGATTGAATATGATTCCGTATGCTTTGAGATGATTCGTCTGAGAGGCATCCATGGAAATGAGCACACGCTCTTGAGCAAAAGATGTCTGGCCAAACACGAGAAAAAATAGAAGGATGAACGCTGAATACTTTTTCATGATTTACTATTACGTATTATTTTCCTGAATATTTCGTATTTCTTGTCTTGCAAAGGGCGCGTAAAAGCCGTTTGGAAACTCTATCAAAAGCTCTTCATAATATCTAATCAAATCAGATTCCGATGGAATTTCATATATATCAGAAACGGCAGTTGAATTGTTTATTGCCTCCTTGTCTTTCAATTTATCGGAGTTGTATAAAATTTTAGAAATTCGTGCTCTTTCCCAGAGTAATCTTTCTCTGAGCGGACTGTTATTTCCATCTTTGATCAAAATTTTCAGTTCGTCAATCAAAGATATTTGCAATGGCATGGGAGAACGGGATAAAAGTTCGATCAGGGCATTGTCTTTTAGCGGATTGGCCGGATCATTCATCACAACTTTAAATAAGTCGACTGCATTATCATACTGTCCCGTCTCAAGTTCATAAAGAGCAGATGAAAAATCGTCCAAAAAAGAACCGGTAGAATCTGCCTGAAGGCCTTCCTGTATCCAAAGTCTCAATTTCAGGGCATCATTTGCAAAATAAGAAGTTTCACGTCTTTCAAGAGATTGTAGCTGTATTTTCGAAAACTCATAGTCTTTGGAAAAGAAATCGGCTTGACTTAGCAGATAGCGTACATTTTCTGTAAGCTGTGAAGTCTCGGTAACCCTGCTTGCACGAGTCAGTAACTGTCGGGCTCTTGTAAAATTACCGGTAAAGATATGAAGCCTGCCCTCAGCATAGAGTTTATGGGCTTCATATTCGGTATCATTCAGCTCAGAAAGCCTGTTTTGCCAATCCCTGGCCCCTTCAATATTGGAAAATATATCGAGCGACATGTCAAACTGCTTTACATATACCTCGCCTATTCGGTCATATCTCGATGCTTCCTCTGCTAATTGGCTGTTTAATTCATATGATTTTTGAAAAAGCTGCATCTGTCGATTGTAAGAATCAGTACTAAAATCCTGGATATACTGAGCCCAGTCGTAATAGACATTTGCAAGCTGATGCATCGACCGGAAGCGAATGGTTGTAGTGCCTCTTTCTATATAATACTGGTATCCCTCTGCAGCGAGCTCAAACTCATTCACGGAATTCAACTGGCTAGCTACCGAATAGAGTGAGTAATTGAGCCCGTTAGTTGTTGATTCATATTGGCGCGATACTATAAGTGCCCTGCGGTATTGTCCGGTTTCAATAAGCATCCATGTCAGCAGCTGGTGAAGCTCCTGATATGCTTCGTGTTTCGTGTCCAGGTTCAGCAAATAGTCTTCGAGTTCAATTGCAGCTGTTTCATACAATGTATTATCACGCATTCTGAGTAAGCGCTGCTGTACATAAGTAATCTGATCCGGTGAATTGGTAACCAGTTTAAAATACTCACTCATCGCTTCCTGGTAATTGCCGGATTGCATTAAAGAGCTGGCAAGTTCATTGGTGAATAGCGAGTTGTTGCCGGCAAGCTCTCTTGCTTTTCTGTATAAATCGACTGAGGCTTCATATTCCCTGCGGCTCATCATTGAAGAACCGACATTGTAATAGGTCTGTATTGAATTTTTGTTTTCAGATACAACTTCATCCCAGATATCCAGTGCCTTTTTCCGCGCTCCCATCGTGTGGTAAATTTCACCCATCCGTATTTTGGTCTGCACCACAGACCGGTTGTTTGTCAATTGATCCTGAGAAACTTCAATAGCTTTTTCAAAATCCTTGGTACTGACAAGGGCTTCAACATATCTGTCGTAAAATATAAATACCCCTGGATTGCCTTCATGAAGTTGTCTGAACATCATCTTTGCCTCTTCATATTTCTGTTGCTGAAGAAGCCGGTTGGCCGTCGAATAATCAATACTTTGAGCGACCGATACAGCCGGGCTTAAAATTAAAATCAGAATAAAAAACGTTGTAAAGCGATACTTTCTCATTTTAAATGGTATGAAAAGTTATTCAATTCAAAATTGCATTTGCCAGAACAGGTTCAAATTTTTTCAGCCTTTCGTAAAACAATTGCAATGGAAATCCAACTACATTATAATAGTCGCCGGTAATTGATTTAACAAACAAGCTGCCAAGATCGTCCTGTATTCCATAAGCACCTGCTTTATCCATCGGATCCGAGGAATCGATGTAAGAATCAATTTCTTCCGGTGTAAGTTCTGCAAACGTAACGGATGTAATCTGGTGAAACGTATCCGATTGTATGACCTGATGGTTATTACCGGTTTTTAAAAGGCAAACACCTGTATAAACCGAATGAGAAGTACCCGAAAGTGAACTCAGAATATTACGGGCATTCTTTTTATCGGAAGGCTTCCCTATGATCCGGTCATTTTGTACTACAATGGTATCCGCTGCAATGATGAGGGAATCATTGTGTTTGGATGATACATTTTTTGCCTTGGCCTTAGCAATTCGCATGCATGTTTTATCGGGCGGTTCGCCCTCGATCAGTACCTCGTCAATAGCCGATGGGGAAATATCAAACTGAAGGCCGATTTGATTCAGCAGTTTGGCTCTTCTTGGGCTGGAAGATGCAAGAATAACATTCGGCACGATTCTGCTAATATTGTGTTTTTCAATTTTATTATAAATGAATAACTTATTCGTTTAAGTCTTAATTCCAAAATTAAATTTAAAGCAAGTCATTATGCCCAGCGGCCGCAGACATAACAAAAAACAAAGTGACCCCATGTTGTTTTCTCCTCTTAATTACAAACTCTTGGGTTTGGGGGTTCTTTTGGTGATAGCCGGTTTTACGGGAATGTATCTCGAAAATGAATTCAAGGGTTTTATTTCTCTATATATCTCTCCGATCGTTATCATGTCCGGTTATATAACAGTAATTTTTGCAATTTTGAAAAAAGATTCATCATCACAGGGTAAAGATGCAAACCACGCTGCTTCGTAATGCAGACCGAATTCTGAATTATATTTTAGGGTTTATTCTGGTTCTGATATTTTTGCTGGAAGCCCGTGCAGATGATCATATACGAATGATGCTTGGACTTGGTCTTTCTTTGATAATAGGAATTCTGGCATTTCTTTTAAACTGGCTGTCGCTGGACGGCATGAGAGCCGCAGTTTTGTTTGGAACTGCCGTTTTGGGAACCGGTGGATGGCTTCCGGCTTCTGCTGTACTCGTTTTCTTCATAAGCAGCAGCATACTCTCCAAAAGAACACCGGGTGAAAATGAAGTTGCCGAAGCGTTTTTAGCCTCAAGAACCAAAGCCAGAAGAGATGGATGGCAGGTATGGGCAAATGGTTTTTGGGTTGTCTTTTTTTTGATTGCCTGGTTTATTTTCGAAGAATCTGCACATTTAATTGCTGCTTATGCGGCAATTTCTGTGGCTGTGTCCGACACATGGGCCACTGAAGTAGGATGCAGGAATCCAGGTAAAACAGTTTTAATCACTTCTTTAAAAAAAGTAGAGCCGGGTACCGACGGAGGAATAAGTTTTAAGGGAATGGTTGCGGCACTTGCCGGTGCACTTCTCATACCGCTTTTACTTTTCCCGGTTTCCAACCGGGTTGACCTGACAGTTGCTTTAGTCATAGCCATCAGCGGTTTTGCAGGCAGCCTTTTGGATTCTCTTCTCGGCGCAAAATTCCAATATCAAATTAAAGATGAGAAGAGTTCCGAAAACAACGTACTTTCTGACGAAAACATGAACAGCATCATAAACTGGGCAGCTACAGGATTCGGAGCTGTACTTGCAATAATACTAACTCAATTTTTAATCTATGAAGTGGTATAAAAAACTGCATTGGCAAATTATAATCGGAATGATTCTGGGATTGATCTGGGGGCTCATCTCGAGTGCAACAGGCATGAATGAATTTACTTCGGGTTATATCAGGCCGTTCGGAACTATTTTTATCACAATGCTCAAGCTGATTGCAGTTCCGCTGGTTCTGGCATCACTTGTAGTTGGCGTGAGCAGCCTTAATGACATGACCAAATTATCCCGAATGGGAGGGAAGACCGTTGGGATTTATATGATTACAACTGTATTTGCAATAACAATCGGATTGACGCTTGTGAATGTCATACAGCCGGGTGAGACACTTCCGGCTGGTACGCAGGAGAGCCTTATGGCCAGCTACAGTGAAAACCTTGAAGGAAGGGAAGATGCGGCTGAGCTGGTAACCGAAAGAAATCTCCTCGATTTTTTTGTGGATATAGTACCAGAAAATATTGTTGAATCGGCATCCGATAATTCTAATATGTTGCAGATTGTATTTGTAGCGATATTGCTTGGAATCGGTATCATCAGTATCCCTGTGCAAAAAGGAGCCGTACTGATTGATTTCTTTGATTCCCTGAATGAGGTGATCATCAAGATTGTGGATTTTATTATGATAACCGCACCTTACGGTGTGTTTGCCCTGATGGCAGTTGTGATTGTGGATCTTGCAGGCGATGACCTCGGCCAGGCCATGAATTTGTTATATGCCCTTGGCTGGTATTGTGCAGCCGTTGTAATCGGCTTGATTTTACATGTAGTCCTGGTTTATTCAGCATTGTTTAAGGTATTCAGCAATATGAAGCTGATCGATTTCTTTAAAGCCATACGGCCTGCCATACTTCTTGGCTTCAGTACAAGCTCGAGTATGGCAACATTGCCCGTTACCATGGAGAGAGTCGAGAAAAATCTCGGGGTGGGAGAAGAGGTTTCAAGCTTTGTGCTGCCCGTAGGTGCTACCATTAACATGGACGGTACCAGCCTTTACCAGGCGATTGCAGCCGT
This sequence comes from uncultured Balneolaceae bacterium, assembly GCA_964415185.1. Lineage (GTDB taxonomy): Bacteria > Bacteroidota > Rhodothermia > Balneolales > Balneolaceae > CAYVBJ01. Next base: position 12,695 of record CAYPZI010000055.1, read on the forward strand.
TTTTATTGCACAGGCAGTCGGGATTGATTTGACCATTGGCCAGCAGCTTACCATTGTGCTGACAGCCACCATGGCATCTATTGGGGCGGCAGGAGTTCCGGGTGCCGGAATCATTATGCTGGTTATTGTTTTACAGGCGATTGAAGTTCCGGTTGAAGGAATTGCCCTTATTCTCGGGGTAGACAGGATATTGGATATGTGCCGTACCGCCGTAAACATAACGGGCGATGCAGCCGTATCCGTTGCAGTAGCGCATACCGAAGGCATGCTGGGACCCCTTCATTTTGATGAGGATTGATTTGAGAACGGTGAAAAATGAGTAGTGTCATGTCAATCAAAACCTGTCAGGTTTGTACAGTGTAAATCTATGCTTTTTGATTTTAATTGAATAAAACCTGACAGGTTTCAACTCATATTGGAAATCTGAAAAAGAGACCACATCACCAATTCTTCATTGCTTTTTGACTTCTAAACGGGTACCTTTTAAAGCTGTTAAACAGAACATTTTTCTTCACAAAAAAGAACGCAAAAAAGTAAACAACCACGGATGAATAAAGGAACAGTTGCCCAGGTAATCGGGCCGGTCGTAGATGTCGATTTTAAACAGGGTGAGATACCAAAATTGTTGCATGCACTTTACATTGAAAGAGAAGATAAATCAAAACTTTTTTTAGAAGTTGCCCAGCATCTGGGTGAAAACAGGGTCCGGACGATTGCCATGGACTCAACCGATGGACTTGTCAGAAAAACGCCTGTCTATGATACAGGAAAACCCATTTCAATGCCTATCGGTGAAGATATCAGGGGACGTCTTTTCAACGTTGTGGGTGAATCGATTGACGGGATCAAGGCTCCCGAGGGGAAGGAGAGATACCCGATCCACCGTCCGGCTCCCGATTTTGAGGATCTGGCTACTTCAACCGAGATGCTTGAAACGGGAATCAAGGTTGTAGACCTACTCTGTCCCTATGCAAAAGGCGGTAAAATCGGGCTTTTTGGAGGTGCGGGTGTAGGCAAAACCGTACTTATCATGGAGCTCATTAACAATATTGCCAAGGCACATGCCGGGCTGTCGGTTTTTGCTGGAGTGGGTGAGAGAACACGTGAAGGTAATGACCTGCTAAGGGAGATGATCGAATCGGGTGTTATCCAATACGGTGACGAATTTAAGGAAGCCATGGAAAATGGCGAGTGGAACCTCTCCCTTGTTGATGAAGAGAAACTGAAAGAAAGCCAGGCAACACTCGTATTCGGACAGATGAATGAACCGCCGGGAGCTCGTGCACGTGTGGCACTTTCCGGTCTGACGGTCGCCGAATATTTCCGTGACCAGGTAAGTAAGGATATTCTTCTGTTTATTGATAATATTTTCCGGTTTACCCAGGCCGGGTCCGAAGTATCAGCCCTGCTTGGACGAATGCCCTCCGCTGTAGGCTACCAGCCGACGCTTGCAACCGAGATGGGCGACCTTCAGGAACGCATTACATCAACTAAAAGCGGATCGATTACATCCGTGCAGGCCATTTACGTTCCCGCCGATGACTTGACGGATCCCGCACCTGCTACTACGTTCTCGCACCTTGATGCAACGACGGTATTGAGCAGGGCACTGACACAAATCGGTATCTATCCTGCAGTGGATCCACTGGATTCAACTTCGCGTATCAACGATCCGAAGATAGTTGGCAAAGAACATTATGAATGTGCCCAGAACGTGAAAGAGATTTTGCAGAAATATAAAGACCTGCAGGACATCATCGCCATTTTGGGTATGGATGAACTTTCTGATGAAGATAAACTGGTAGTATCAAGGGCAAGGCGAGTTCAGAGGTTCCTGAGTCAGCCGTTCTTCGTTGCACAGCAGTTCACCGGCCAGGAAGGAAAGTATGTAAAGATCGATGACACCATTAAAGGCTTCAATATGATTATGGATGGCGAGCTGGATCATCTGCCTGAAAATTCCTTCCACCTGGTGGGAACCATTGAGGAAGCCGTCGAAAAAGGTGAGAGGCTGATGGCCGAAGCTGAAGCTGCCGAATAACATCTGATTATCAACTGAAAATTATGGCTGACACATATAAAGCTCAGTTTTTGACACCCTCAGGAACTCTTTTTGAGGGTGATGTAAAAGGAGTGAAAGTTCCCGGATCAAACGGCAGTTTCGAGATGCTTGTAAATCACGCCCCGATCATCTCAACTCTTGAAACCGGAGATGTCAGGGTACGTACTGCCGATGACAGTGAAAAGATCTATTCGATCGAAGGCGGTTTCCTGGAAATGAGTAACAATAAGCTGATTATCCTGGCAGAATCTGCCGAAGAGAAAGAAGAGGGTTAATTAACAAATCCCTGCTTTGAAGCTCTCCCAAAAGATGTAATATCTTGGACCTGCCGATGACGTATTATTGATAAGTGCTTTTTACCTCTGATAAGTTATCTTCGAATATCAGAGATCGCATACCTGAAATCGCATATCATAAAAATATTTAAACTGGGCCAGAGTAGCAGGACTTCCCCGTATCCTGTTTCTCAAAAAAAAATCACTCATCTTTTTTATTTGTTGCCCTTTGTATTTTTAACCACAGAGTTACACAGAGTTGAACGCAGTGTTTCACAGTGTTCCTGATGACTTAAAATCGGGTATACTTCGACACCTAATTCTATGTGAGCTTGCGGACAGCGGCTAAATTTCCGCTTGATTCAAAACCTTCAGCGAATCCGCTTCTTCTTTTATAATATACACGGCTTTCTCAATCTCTTTTTTGTGTGTTCTTACCGAAAGCACGGCAAACCTGAATACAAAATTTCCGTTTAGCTGTGTAGTGGATAGAAAAATTTTGCCATCTTCAAGTAAGTTTTTATGCAACTGCCGGTTAAATTCGTCCGGATTATCCGCCCCCGAAATATATCTGAATGTAAATATCGAGAGTTCGGGTTTTGGCCCAACTTCAAAACCTTCCGTATCTTTAAATAGTCGCCAGGCATATTGTGCAAGTAGCATTTTTTCTTCGATGGCGGCCCGGAAGGCTTTGATTCCATGCAATTTCAGAGGCAGCCACATCCTGAGTCCCCTGAAATGCTTGCTCAGTTCGGGAGAGATCTCGGCAGGTGAATAATTTTGCAATCCTTCGGCAGTATCCTGCATATAACTTGCCGTAAAGTAAAAGGAGTCACGGAGGTTTCTCACATCCTTTACCACAAGTGCACCGATGCCGTAGGGCAGAAAGAGTCCTTTGTGCGGGTCCAGTACAACAGAATCAGCTTTGTCAATTCCATTCATTTTTTGCCGGATATTATCACTGAGCATAAAAAATCCGCCATAAGCGGCATCAACATGGTACCAAAGCCGGTATTTTTCAGTGATTCCGGCAATTGCGGCAAGAGGATCGATGGCACCGGTATCTGTAGTACCTGCGGAAGCCACAACAAGCCAGGGGTTAAGCCCTTGCTCAAGATCGACGGAAATGGCTTCATCCAGTTTATCGGGAATCATGCGAAATTTTTTATCCATAGGTACTCTACGGATGACACAACTGCTGAGACCGGCTATTGCCAGGGCCTTGTCAATACAGTGATGAGACTGGTCGGTAAGATAGACAACCGACTTTTTGATTTGCCCTTCTTCAATTTCAGCATTGTCTCTTGCGGCGACAATGGCTGTCAGGTTTGCAATACTGCCGCCGGATGCAAGATATCCGCCGGAGGTTTCGGATGGAAAACCGATCAATTCCGCCATCCAGTTGCAAAGGCGTTTTTCAAGGTTTACGGCACCCGGCGAGGATGCATAAACACCCGCATATCGATTGCTGACGGCTGCAAGGTAATCGCCCAAAGCAGAAGTGTATAAGCCGCCACCCGGAATGTATCCGTAGTGATTACCGGAAGCAGGATTCAAGCCACCGGAGTCGATGGATGTCTGTAGAAGAGACAAAATTTGATGGATGTCTGTTCCTTCTTCACCGAGCGGATCAAATAAAATTTGATCGTTTTCAGGTTTTTTGTGTTGATACGCAGTGGAAGAAGAAATCCGGGTCAGAAAATCGTCACTATAATTATAAACTGGTTCAAGAAGTTTTTTTCTCTTAGCTGCATCAGGTTGAAGTGCAGATGATATTTTTTCAAGTTCTGATAATAATTTTTCCATTCAATCAATTAAGAAA
>CAYPZI010000056.1:0-16772 GCA_964415185.1 uncultured Balneolaceae bacterium
TGAGAATATCTTTTTTTAAAGCATCTCCGCTCACAAAAATTTTTTCTGCTGCGTTAAGACTTTGTGCAATCAGGTGTTGGAATTTTGATTGATCTTTTGTGATATACCAATCACTTCCATGAATCATTAAAACGGTTCGATATCCATGCTTTTTAAGGATTGGAATTGTAAGACCGGATGGATAAAGCCAATGAATGTGAACAATTACCTCATCAGGTTTGGGTAGTTTTTTTAATAGTTCACTTGCCAATCTGCGAGAGGTAAATTTGGGTGCTTTTCTCTTCGGAATGGACAAATACTTGAGGCGTATAGCTGATGACTCATCCAATAGTGGACTTTTATATTGCCTCCTTCTCGTAGTAAAAGGAAGAGAAAATTGTTCTGATACAAATATTTCAGGATCAAATCCCGGTATTTTTTTTGCAACCAGAAAATGATCACGAATAAAGGGTTGTAGATAAGGTTGTTGAATCGTTGGATAATTATGACTGACTATTGCAATTTTCACTTCAATTAAATTTTAATTTTTTGGTCAAACTCTCTGCACCAAGACCAAATAAAGAAACTGTGAATTAGATAGACTACTATTTGGCCTATTACTAAAAGCCATATCGCAGTGATAAAATCAAAATAAATATAACCGGTCATGAGTGCTGAAAAGCGGACAACTAATGAAATTGCGGAAAATATTGGCATCCATTTCTGTTTATCCAAAACAAGCATGGATTTACTTGTTGGAGTTGTTACAAATGTAAGTAATAACATGGGGGCCATGATAGATGCAATGGTTCCGGAAATCAACCACTGTTCACCAAATAACCATGTAAAAGCTGTTTCTCCAATCAGAAAAATAATCGAAAATGGAATAACTGCAATACCAATTAAATATGCCCAAATTTTCAGCAGGAATTGTGAAATGGGTTTGGACTTGTTTTTGCGGTCTGAAAATTTCTGGAAATAGACATGTCCAACAGATACACTGACTAAGGAAACAGGTCCCATTAAAACTTTGAAAGCCAGACCATAATATCCAAGTTCCTCGTTTCCGAATAAAGCTGTAATCAATAGAACGGGTAATTCGATTGCGCTTGTGCTAAGAAGGCTTGATAACAAAACGTATTTTGGATGATCAGCGTAACTCTGAGCTGCCTTTTTTATTGGATTTTTATTCCATCCTGAAATTACTTTTTTAAAGTCCTTAGTTTTTTGAATAATCATGCTTAAAACAGAAAATATTCTGCCTGCGATATATCCAATTAACAGGCCAATGCCTGTTATTCCCAGAAGACCGGTCGCAATCTGAACAACTCCGGTACTACCTGATTGAAAAACTTTAGAGTATGAAAACTGCGTAAAGTACTCTTTTCGAACAAACCAATACGTATATATATTCATTAAGCTGTGAAATAAGATAGCAGCAGGAAGAAGCATTAAAAAAGGAATAGAAAGAAGAAGCCTTTCTGAAATCCATTCGTGAAATATCCAAACAGTGAAGTAAGAAAATGTTGAGAAGAGCAGGGAAAATAATAATGCTGTTTTAAAAAGGTTTTTTGCCGTTTCATTTTTTTTAGGTAAAACTATCGAATATTCATAAGCTCCGGTACTGATCAGAGAAATGATTACAACCAAAGAGTGAAAAAGTGAAAAAACACCAAACTCTTCAGGAGTATAAATTCGGGTTATCAGCGGACTGAAAGCCAGGGTAATAAGATGGGCAACGATTGTACCCGATCCAAGGTTAAGAACCTGTTTTACAAATTTTGAATTTAATAATTTCAAGATTTGAGGCACGAGTTTAAAATTAGAAAGCAGGATATGGTCACGAAATTGAGCAAATGTTTAAAGGATTATTGATTTTAAATATTCTTTAAAAAAGGCCTATATTTGGTTTTTCAAATCGATAATGATACAATTTTAATTAGTCGCATTCGAGGATGACTAAAACTGAAAATAACTCTTTTAGATCAGTAAATTTGTTGGATATAATAATTACTCTTTTTCGGTATAAAAAAAGAGTAATTATTATTGTTGGATCTGTTACCATTTTAGCTCTGTTAATAAGTTTAGTATGGCCGAAAGAGTATAAATCATCCATTAGATTTGTTCAATACGGAGTTTCAAATCCTGGCTCATTGGGAAATCTTGTGGGAAATTTTATGCAAATGTCTGTCAACGCGGATCGGGTTTCCTCAGAACAGTCACTCATTATTCTCAGAAGCCGTACTATGCTTGATGAGATTATCGATGAATTCAACCTTCATGATGTATACAAGAATGATGTCAGAGAGTTTGTGAGAGAAGAACTTGCGAATAATACAATAATTGAAGAAGTAAGAGAGGGTGGGATTGGCTTCAATCCAATTGTTTCAGTCGAAATTTCTGTGTTTGCCAAAGAACCTGAGCTTTCCAAAGAAATTGCAGAATATTATTATAACGAGCTGGAACGGAGGATGATTGAAATAAATAAAAAAAACTCACAGGCAGTTTTTAATATGTTGAATGATCGGCTAATGGAAAATTTACAAGATCTGAAAGAAGCCGAAGAAAAATTTGCTGAGTTTCAAAAAAAACATGGAATTATGCAGCTTGAACCACAAGTGAAAAGCATGATTGAAAATTTGGCCAGCTTGAAAGCTCAAATGGTTGAGTTAAATATTGAATTGAATGTGACAAAAGCAATGATGCAAAATCGGTCTTCCAAAGTGAAAGAATTGGAATTAAAAAAAACCGAATTAAATAATGTTTATAATGATCTGATCAAAAGAACTGAAGGACAGGCAGAAAGTGGTGAACTTTTTGAAGAAATTCCTGAAACACAAGAAATTTTCCCACCACTTTTGAATGTACCTGATTTGGGAATTCAATATATGCGGCTATTCAGAGAGCTTAAAATACAGGAACAAATTTATGAGCTTGTATTTCCTCAATATGAACAACAGCGCATGATGGCAACAAATATTCAATCAGGATTAGAGCAAATAGATACTCCTCAAGTACCTACATATAAAGACAAGCCAAGCAGGGCTTTGATTACGATAGCCGGGTTTATTTTTAGTTTATTTGTTGCTTTTTTTTCGGTTCAGTTTTCTGAATTCAAAAGAAAAGGGAAAGAAGAAAATGCGGAAAACTATCAGAAATATTTAAAGCTAAAAAAATTATTGTATTCCGGGAGTAATTAATTTTGAAGCGCTCTGTCTTAAATCATATACCTTCATACGCAGTATTTCTTTTTTTTAGTGGAGCCCTTTTTCTTCTATTCAGTTATTTCGTATTGAAATTCCTACCCGCTGAGATCTATTTGTTATTCTTAAGCCTTGTGCCCTTATTCTGTTTGGCTTATGTATACATCAATAAAAAAATTTCCCTATTACCAATATTTGTTATAGTTAGTGCATTTCTCGGCGGTATCGCATATTTGGATGAATCATTCATATTGCCGGGTACTCCATTTCAATTATTATTTATATTTGCTTTACTGGTCTTTTTAATAAAAAAAATTAAAGATTTCGATTTCGAAATTAAGCTTACCGGATTTGAATTACTGGTATCTGCATTCCTCTCTTTTATCTTTTTTTCATTAATCTATTCAAGTAATCAAGAAGCTGGTTTTTTTGTTGCTTTTCGAATTACAGTGCTCTTTATATTGGTATTTTATCTGGTTAATACTTTGAAAAATATCAAAGAGATTGGAACGGCCCTTATTATGGTTACTATTGTAGCCACATTTCTTGCCGCCTTTTCTTTTGTACAATCTGTTTTAAATCCCGATGTTGCAGCAGCAAATCTTTTATTAATGGGACGTGGTATTGCATCCAGAGCTGCATTGAGTGATGCAGACCCGAATTTTTTTGCCACTACCTTTTTTATTCCACTTGCTTTTACAGCTGCAATAACTCACTCAAAAGTCGATTCTAAATATAGGCTAATAGCAGTTTTATCGTTTTTAATATTGATGGGAGGAGTTGCCTCAACCTATTCAAGAAGCGCATGGGTTGCCGTTTTTTTTATTTTGATATGCATTGTAGCTTATTACAGAAATGTGAAAATCATTGCCTTAGTGATCATCTTATCTATTTCAGTTTTAATTTTAAAGCCCGACCTTTGGGGCACACTCTCAGGTGTTTTTAGTAGAATTGCAGATATATTTTCAGGTAGTTCTGATGCCTCTTCAAAAATGAGAATTGTATTAGGCAGTGTAGGACTAAGAATATTCGCCGAAAATTTTATACTGGGAAGTGGATTCAGGTCTTTTCCAATTGAATTTGACAGATTTAATCAAACCTTTGGAATGGGAGAGGTAAATGAACCTCACAACATTACGTACCAAATTCTGGCTGAACTTGGTATTATAGGATTTTTCCTTTTTGCATTGATTATCTACTTTATAATTAGAATGTGCATTAAAAATATAAAATTAAGCGGTCTAAATAACCTGCATCAGATCATTTCTATCACTCTGATGGCTTCGCTTATCGGCTATCTTTTTTTCCACCAATTTATACCCCGTTTTTTTACAAATACAACCCTTTATGTGAATATTGCACTTATACTTATTCAAAACAGGTATTTACTTACCAATAGAGAGAATAATTAAGGTCTTCGTAAATGGTTTTTGAGTTCGTCTGAGAGTAAATTTGCAAGTCTGGCTCTGGAATATTTATCATTTACAAAAATTCGACCGTTTTTCGCAAGATTTTTTTTACACTTTTGATCTTTTTTAAGTTTACGTATAGCTTTTGCAAGCATTTCCGGATTGTTTGGTTCAATTGTAATAGCTGCTCTGCTTTGATCTCCTATATTTTTTAATAACCCTCTACCACAGGTAATAACCGGAACTTCACAGGCCAAGTACTCATAAAATTTCACGGTAACAATAGACTCAAAAGCTTTAGAGGGATTAACAGGGTTTATAGCAACATCAAAACTGGAAATATAGTATGGAATTTGCTTATGTTTTTTAAGTCCTACCCAAGTGACGTTTTTTGGTTTGTTATCACTTAAAATATCACGTAATTGGTTGTTTCGACCGCCGTCACCTACGATCACAAATTCGATTTCCGGGTCATCTTCGCAAATTTTAGCTGCTTTAACAAAGGTTCTTAAGTCATGGATGATCCCTAAGGAACCAACATATCCCACCCTGAACTTTGAAGAATCGTAGGATTCGTCCATACCTTTCTGAGGAGTAATTTTTTTCTGGAAGAGATCGGTATCCACACCATTAGGTATGACCGCTGTTGGTGTTCCATTACTGCGAGTCTTTATAATTTGTTCGGCATCCGGTGTAACAGGAACAATCAGGTCGGCCTTGTGATAAAGCCAATTTTCAATAATTTTTCCAAAACGAATAAAAAAGGATTCATTTTCAAGATCAATTTGATTTACGGCGGAGTCAGGCCATATATCCCGGACTTCAAATATAAATTTACCCCCCATGATTTTACTAATTAAAAAACCTGATATGGCAGCAAATATTGGAGGGGAAGTTATATATATTACATCGTATTTTTTCGGATTCGCCAGAATATAGAAAAAACTCGAAATCATAAATGATGTAAAGAATAGCATTTGTTCCCAGACAGTTTTGCGCTGATTTGCAATAGACCAGATTCTATGAATAGTCAAATTATTATTTACTTTTTCCTCATAACACCATTTATCTTTGTATTTCAAATTAAGAACTCCGGTGGGATAGTTTGGTTTTTCGCATACAACATCCACCTCCCATCCGTCACGAGCCAGGTATCGACTCATAATATTACTTCTCACAGCTCCAGCTCCAATTTCTGGAGGATAATATTGAGTTAAATAAAGAAGTTTCACAAACTATTATTTTTATCTTCTGATTACAACAACAGTAGTTGTTACTACAGCAGCAATCGTAGAAATGGCCGCTAGTAATACTTGCCTGTCCTGACGTTTTGCGTTGCGTAGTTGGACTTCATAGTTTCTCTTTGCATCTAATTCATCAAATGGAATGCGATCTACAAATATCATATCTCCGGACTCCAGTTCCGTGTTTTCAGGTTTTTGCCATGCCTTGCTACCCGCCTTAATAACGAATACCCGGTCGGGATCAGCCGCCAGGTTCAAACCATTGGCTTGGCCTAAATAATCTTCGACACTGTTAGTGGAATGATAAGGATAATTTCCCGGATTTTTAACCTGACCAAAAAGTGTCACGGTCTGTAAATCAGCCGGTATGTAAAGCCTGTCTCCATCTAAAACCCGAATTTCATTGAGGCTGGCTGTATCCGATAAATCGACAATCATCCTTTGGTCTGTTCCAAGGTTTTCTTCCAGATCCAGATACTCAAAACCTTGACGCAATTGATCGGATGTCCGTTTTAAATCATCAATATTGATTTCAGCAGAATTTTCAGTTTCACGAGGGATATTCATTTCGCGGATAATATATGCAGCATTTGGTAATGCCTGAGAATTTAATCCCCCCGCCATCTCAATTAAATCTGCTACGGTTGTTGTAGTTTCGTCAATTGGAAAATTTCCAGGTGAAACAGCTTCACCAATAACCCAAGCTCCTGCTGTTTGCTTTTTATTCTTATTATAAGGAATGACCACCCTGTCATTTGGATTTAAAGAAAACTGATTGAATTGGGATTCCTCTACAGTAATTTTTTTGGCATTTTTATCTGTTTCAGTTCTCCGGTATACATAAGCTTTGTCAGTTATTGCGTTGTCAAGACGGCCACCGCCAATTTTAATTAAAGCAGAGATTGTATCCTCAGGTCTGTATTCAAATTCATTAGGTCGCTGCACGGCACCTGAAATACTGCTTCTGGGTGTATCTGTACTTCGTTTATTAATGATAATGACATCTCCATCATATAAATAGGGATTGTATTGATTTTCGCCTGTACTGAAGTACCTGACAAGATCTGCTTTATGCGATGTAGAATCAGACCTGATAATCTCCAGATTACGAATAGAGATTTTATTTAAATCCGGGTATATATCGGAAATATTACTATTTTCATTGTTATTTTCGTCAATAACTGGAATGCGGTTACGTGGAAAGTCGGAGGGATTCCGATTTCTATTTCCGAGCGATTCTTCGAAGCTGTTACTCTCTTTGTCGGAATTTCTTTTAAGTTTAATCGATCTCAATATGGTATCCAACTGTTGGCCCGGTGGAATCTGATACTTTCCCGGATTATCGATATCCCCAACCAGATGAATGGAAACTCCCCTTGGCCGTTCAATTGTAACATTCAGTTGAAATTCATTCAGGTGTTTCTCATAGGCAGAGTTGAGAATCTCCTTTGATTGCTGAAGTGTCCGGTTTCCAATCTGTACCTGTCCAACGAGTGGCAAAAAGACGGTACCCTGAGAATTTAAAGCAATGCCTCTTGCTGTAACAGGAACTATACCTTCCAAATGTACAGAAATCAGATCATTAGGTCCCAGCAGATAATCTTCGGTAACATAGTCAGACGGAATATTCCCGGCATTTATGATCTCGAGAGAAAGTTCATCAACAAAATAGATTTGATCAGAACCGGATGCATTGAACTGTTTGAGAAAAGAGTTTGATTGGTTTTGTGAGTTACCACTCTGCGCCTCACTTTCGTTTACAATACCAGATAAAATTGCTAAGCACAAAAAAAAAGCTGAAAATAAAAATATTGGCATTCTGTGACTCATAAAACTTCCAGGTTCGTCATGATAATAAGAATAATAAGTTTTTTTGACGAGTTAAAATTTATTTCTTTAAACTTGTAAGTATACTACCCGTGACTACGGCTGTGGTGCCTATTTTCTATGTCAAATTCAGAGACTCATTTAAATGAATAATCCCGAAACCCACCCATGCCTGGTACCGTAACCATGTTTATATAGGCGGCTGTTTGCACAGTTCCAATCCTAATATGCCCTATATTCCAGGCAAGATAAGCAAGTCCAATAGATAATGCACCGTTATATGCGGCTCCTCCGTAAGCTGCATGTGAAACATTGTTCCAATTAGTATCATTTATATTAGGTATTGCCAGGATTGTCAGCGAAATCATTCCGGTTGTAATCATAACCGATAAAAATTGCAGGGCATTAAAACTGTATGAATCAATTTCATTCAGACTTGCCTTTATTACCGTAAAATTTAAAGCCCAAATAAAAGCAAGAGCTGCAAGGGCAAGGTCAACGGATGTAAACTGAATTTTCAAATGGAGTTTGCAGGCTTATATTTTTTTGATTTTAGGGCAGGAAGATAATCAAAATGAAGAGATTAATCTTCCATTGAAAATTAAGAAATAAAAAAATTTGCATTAAGGCTAAATAAGATTGTAATTTTGACTGTAATTCTAAAAACTGACTCATGGTCATATATGGGAATAAAACAAAGAAAAGAACGAGAAAAAGAAATAAGAAAAGAATCCATTATCGATGCGGCGGAGCAGATAATACAGCGCAGAGGCTATGACAATGCGACCATGGATGAAATTGCCGAAAATGCAGAGCTCGGGAAGGGTACGCTCTACCTTTACTTTAAAAATAAATCCTCGATTTACCTGGCGGTTTGCAACAGGGGGTCAAAAATACTGAATGGAAGAATGGCAAAAGTGCTCACTTCAGACCTGCCGGGTTTAACTTTAATCAGGAAGCTGGGGGAGACTTACCTGGAGTTTATCCGGGAAAATCCAATCTATTTTAATGCATTCTCTTATTATGAAAGCTTACTGGACCAGGGTTTGCTTGAAGAGAGCCCAATTGCTGAAGAGTGTGAAGAGCATACAAAAGAAGCCATGGCTTATATCGTAAGGGCACTTCAGATTGGAATGCAGGACGGTTCTATTGATAATTCGTATAACCCGAAAGAACTGGGAGTCATAATCTGGGGTGCGTCTAAAGGGCTTGTGCACATGGCGCACATAAAAAACAAGGGCCGGCAATATAAAATGCTTGAGGATGTTGAATTCAGCCTTGAATCATTAATCGGAAATTTTATTGAGCTTATCGGGTCAGGTATCGCATCAAAAAAAATGACCGATAGTCAAAATATTGAAACCAGTATGTAAAATTTACGTATGAGTTCACAGTTTAGATAATAATAAAGTAACGAACGGTCATTACATTTTCAGTGATGTTTGAAAAAGTATTTAAATTTTTGTTTACAGTAATATTACTTGTACCGCAACTGGTAACGGCTCAAAATGTTGAGATCAAGCCGGTTGAGGGTGGCACCATTAATCTGGAACAGGCAATTGAAATTGCAATTGCGAACAACTCGGATATCAAGCGCGCATGGTTTTCAGTTGAAGATGCGGATCAGCAGGTGCGGATTGCCTGGAGTGAGGTGCTTCCTGAGGTAGTTGCAAGTGCATCCTATACACGTAATGTGCAATTGCCGGTTACTTTTTTCCCTGCTGAATTTTTCGGGGGTGAACCCGGTAGCCTTGTTCCCGTTACATTCGGTACCGATAACAACTGGGATGGAGGTTTTTCGGTATCGCAAAATATTTTCAGGGGAGAGGCTATTATTGGCATTAGCAGTTCTACTCTTTTTAAAGCTGCGCAGCAGGAAAACCTGCGTGCCACTACTCAACAGATTGTAACGGAAACTCGGAGTGCATATCATGATGTGCTCATTGCGGAAGAGCGTCATCGCCTGCAAGAGGCTTCCATCAACCGCCTGGTGGAAAACCTTGAAGAAAACCGGGGCAGGCTTCGGGCAGGACTTGTTGAAGAGTACGACGTACTGCGTCTCGAAGTACAGCTCGCAAATCAGCGCCCGGAATTGCTTGAAACCGAAGTTGCCATAGAGCAGGCGTACAGAAATCTTAAAGTTGTTACCGGTATTCCCGTTGAAATGGATATCAGTATTGCAGGCGACCTGGGAGCGTTCGATATTCAGGCGGATGCTCCGATGGATCCCGTTAATCAGAGTCTGAAAAAAATTGACAGGGCCAACCCACTGGCAATTCAGCAAACAGGGGAAGATCAAGTGTTATCGCTGATGCAAAACAGAAGGGGAGATCTGCGAATACTTCAGAAACAGGATGAACTGAAGGACAGGGAAATTCTGGCCATCAAAAGCCGGCTGTTACCGACAATTTCGGCTTCTTATAACCTGCAGTGGACGGCTGCTCAGGCTGACCCAATCCAGCCGTTCAAGGATGCTGTTCGTTTTCAAACTCTCGGTTTTAATGTAAGCTTCCCGCTTTTTGAAGGGTTTGAAAGATGGGCGGATATCAGCCGCGCAAAAATTGAGAAAAAAGATATAATTCAACAGCAAATGTTTGCGGAACAGGTTGCGTTAAATGAATACGATACAGCTGTCGAAAACCTGAACCGTCTATTAATGACAGCCGAAGCAAGAAAAAGAGCAATCAGCCAGGCCAGCAGAGGATATGAAATTGCGCTTAAACGATTCGAAAACGGAATCGGTTCTCAACTTGAAGTTACAGAAGCAGAACTACAGGTGAGGGAAGCCGAATTGAATTATGCCACACTAGTTTACAACTACCTGAATGCAAAGGCTGAATACGACCAGGTACTTGGTATAGTTCCGCTCGTTACAGCCAATTAAATGTTACTAAAACTTATGAAACTGTTTAAAACCAAATCAATAATCTCAAAATTAATACCCATATCCTGGTTTATTTCCATACTGATTCTTGGCGGTTGTATGGAAACGACCCAGGAGGAGCTGCCGGAGCAATTGGTAAAAACGGTCAATGTGGAGCTCGAAGAAATCAAACCTGAAAATTTCTCAAGTTATTTGAGGGTGATCGGAACGGTTGAAGCATCCGATGACATTACAATATCGGCTGAAGTTACCGGACAGCTAATAAATTTTTATAAAAAAGACGGCGATCCTGTAAAACGGGGGGAAGCGATTGCCAAAATCGATGACAGAAAACTACAACAAGAGTCGCGCCGCTTGCAGGCAGTGACCAAACAATCAGAAGAAAACTATCTTCGGCTCAAAAGGCTATACCAAGAGGAAAATATTGGGTCGGAGATAGATTTTCTGAATGCAAAATATACCTACGAACAAAACCTGGCTGCTCTCGAAAGTGTACAGGTGGATATTGAAAATACTGAAATCACGTCACCTGTAAACGGCACTCTTGAAACACGGTTGCTTGAAGAAGGAGAAATGGTTTCTAACGGGATGCAGGTTGTGAGAATTCTTGGCAATAAGCAGGTTAAGATTTCATTCGGAGTACCTGCCCGCTTTTCAAATGTAGTGGATGCGGGTGACCAGGCTGAAATTTGGTTTGACCAGGATCCGGAGAAAATTTATGAGCTTCCAATCACTTTTGTAGGAGGAACTGTGGACCCTCAAAGCCGGACATTTAAGGTTGAGGTACTTTTTACTGATTCAAGCAATAAAATCAAAGTGAATATGCTTGCCAACGTGAAGCTCAGAACGGAATTCCTGCAGAATCGAATTGTAATCAGCGAAGAGTTTATGCATCAGAAAAATGGCAAACACGTAGCTTTTGTAGCAGGAAAAGATGAGAATGGGAATAATATCGCAATGGAACGAGAACTTGAGTTGGGTCCGTCGTTCGGAAGCAAAGTTGTAATAAACAACGGACTTGAATTTGGAGAGAAATTACTTACCGTTGGTTCTTCTTACCTGCTCGACGGCACTCGTATTGAGATCGTCGATAATTCCGATGAATTTGCCAGTTCAAGTGATTAATTGTTCAAAATAATATGACTGATCAAAATAAATCCAATATTTCAGAATACAGGCCGGGTGCCGAACTGTCGGAGCGCAAGGAATTCAGGCTGAGCAGCTTCTCAATCAGAAACAGGATTAGCGTGCTTGTATTGCTTGTACTGTTTGTGATATTGGGCATCAGGGCATACGTAACCATTCCGAAAGAGTCTGCTCCCGATATAACCATTCCCAATATAATTGTTATTACGACCTATCCCGGCGTAGCTCCTGAAGATGTTGAAAATCTTGTAACGAGAAAAATAGAGGATGAGCTCTCGAATATTTCAGATTATAAAAAAATGACATCCACAACTCTTGAAGGATACTCAAGTATCAATATGGAGTTTAACACGGATGTAAATATTGAAGATGCTCTTCAGAAAGTAAGGGAGAAAGTAGACCTTGCCAAGCCGGAACTGCCCTCGGATGCTGACGAGCCGGTAATTGAAGAAATAAATATTTCCGAATTCCCGATCATGCAGGTGAATATCTCGGGCGATTACAGTCTCGACCGTTTGAAAACGGTGGCTGAAGACCTGCAGGATATTATCGAAAACATCCCGCAGGTTCTTGAAGTAGACCTGGCCGGAGGTATTGAAAAAGAGGTAAAAGTGGATGTTGACCTGCCGAAATTGAAATATTACGGCATTTCGTTTGAGGATGTAATCACAGCTATTCAAAGTGAAAATATAACTATTCCGGGAGGCACGGTTGATGTCGGTACCAAAAAGTTCCTTGTTCGTGTGCCGGGTGAATATGATGTTCCCAAGCCGATTGAAGATATTGTGGTGACGGCCCCTGATGAAAGGCCGGTTTATATCCGTGACATTGCCACAGTAAGATTCGATGAAAAAGAGAGAGAGTCGTATGCCTTTTTGAACCGGAGTCCTGTTATCACCCTTTCCGTGAAAAAGAGGACGGGACAAAATATTATTGAAACATCAGAAGCGGTCCGTGCAATTGTAGACCGCGAACTTCCCAGTTTACCGCCTACCACCAGGATTGAAATTACATCCGATCAGAGTAAAGATATCAGAATGATGGTAAGCAGCCTGGAAAACAATATTATTTCGGGCCTTTTTTTGGTGATCGGTGTATTGCTTTTTTTCCTCGGCGTCAGAAATTCTTCTTTTGTAGGTATTTCCATTCCATTATCGATGTTCATTTCATTTATCATATTACAGGCATTGGGAATAACAATGAATATGATTGTCCTTTTTTCCCTGATCCTGGCGCTCGGAATGCTGGTTGACAATGCCATCGTAGTAGTCGAAAATATTTACCGGTATCTTGAAGAAGGCTTTAGCAATATCGAAGCGGCTAAAAAAGGAACCGGAGAAGTGGCACTGCCTATTATTTCGGGTACGGCCACAACCCTGGCCGCATTTCTACCGATGATCTTTTGGCCGGGAATGGTGGGTGAATTCATGTCCTTCCTGCCGAAAACACTGATCATCACACTTGGTAGTTCGCTTTTTGTGGGGCTTGTTATTAACCCGGTATTGTGCGCCGTGTTCATGAGGCTCGAAACAGACGATTCGGGAGAAACTAAAGCTTCAATTTCCCGTAACGGCAAAATCTTTTTGGCAGGATTCGGTTTGATATTTTTGGGAGCCGCACTTTTTGCCAACTGGAAAACAACTGCCATGTTGTTTTTTTCGGCTCTCATTATCATTCTGAGTCATGAATACTTGCTCAAGCCGATAGGTGATAAATGGCAGAAAAAAGGCCTTCAAAAAGTATTGGACCGCTACGAAAAAGCACTTGAATGGTCATTGGCTCACAGGTTGACTGTCGTTGGAATGGCAGCCGGAGTTCTGATTTCAAGCTTTGTTGTATTCAGAATCTTTAACTACGGTGTTGTTTTTTTCCCTGAGGATATCCCCCCAAAAAGGCTGTATGCTCAAATAGAAACTCCGGCCGGAACCAATGTTGATTTCACCCGGCAGTTTGTTCGGGAAATAGAAGGCCGGGTTGGCCAGATACCCAATTCCGGCGATGTGGAAACATTTGTAGCCACTGCCGGTGCTGTGATCTCTAACAGCATGGAAGGCGCCGGCGGCAATGTAGAAAACCGCGGAACGGTAGTGCTGAATTTTGTGGATTACCAGGAAAGGGAAGGCAGTACCCTCGAAGCTATGGAGGTGATGCGCGAAGAGTTTCCGGTGGGCCTTGCAGGAGCCAAAATTACAATTGAAAAAGAGCAGGAGGGTCCGCCAACCGGAAAGCCCATCAATATGGAAATCAGCGGCAAAGAGATGGATGTGCTGATAAGGCTTTCTGAAGAGGCACTCAGAATCCTTGAAAACGATCCTGTATTTGCCAAACTGGATGGGCTTGAATCAGACCTCCCCGAATCGCGGCCGGAAGTTACGATAGATGTTGACCGTGAAAAAGCTTCCCTGTTTGGACTGACTACTGCCGATGTCGGCAATACCATCCGGCAGGCGATTAACGGCATTGAAGCTTCGAAATACAGAGATGGCAATGACGAGTATGATATCACCGTGCGCCTGGCAGAAAATTTTCGTGAAGATATAAGCATGCTCGCTGAATTGAATGTCATGGCCGAGGAAGGCAGACAGATTCCGTTGTCTGAGATAGCAAACTGGCGGGTGGATGAAAGTTTTGGTGGAATCAAGAGGAAAAACCAGAAAAGAGTGATAACCGTCTCGGCCGATGTGCGTTCTATTTATAACAGCAATGCAGTACTGGCTGAAGTTCAGGAAGTTCTGAAAGATTTTACCGGGAATCTTCCGCCCGGCTATACAACAGACTGGACCGGCCAGATGCAGGAACAGAACGATGCAGAGGAGTTTCTGATTGATGCTTTTTTTATTGCCCTTTCATTAATGGCATTTATCCTGATCTCACAATTTAATTCTTTGGCCAAACCATTTATTGTACTTACTTCCGTTGTCATGTCGATAGCAGGGGTGCTTTACGGATTACTTTTATTTCAAATGCCGTTTGGTATTATCATGACCGGGATCGGGGTGATTTCACTTGCGGGCGTTGTGGTGAATAATGCTATTGTTATGATTGATTACATTGATATTTTGCGAGAACGTGATAAAATGCCTCTCTATGATGCCCTGGTTCGGGGTGGGCTTGTGAGGTTTCGTCCTGTGATACTTACGGCCATTACAACCACACTTGGACTGGTCCCTCTCGCGATTGGTTTCAATATTGATTTCTTTGTCCTGGTAAACAGCCCGGTTGAGTTTTTCACCAATACCGGTCAATATCTCTATTGGGGAGGCGAACAGGCAGCCTGGTGGAGCCCAATGGCCATTGCGGTTATTTGCGGCCTTCTTTTTGCCACAATTCTGACATTGATTCTTGTACCGGTTATGTATTATGTGATCGAAGATTGCAGGGGACGTGTAAATAAATTTTTCTTCAACACCGAAAAGCCTGCAATTATTGATGATCCGAAATCCGTGAACGGAAAAGGTGCTTCGGACTACCGGGAAGAAGAAGTTCAAGAGCCACAGCAGGTTTAGTACGTATCAAATAATTTGGTCTATCTATTACTAAATTAATAAATCGCATATCGCATATCGCATATCGCATATCCCACATCAACCAAATACCTGCAATTAAAACTAGTGTCATGTCAACTGTAAACCCGCAATGTTTCTTTTCAAAAAAAGCGATGAGAAAGGCACTACTAAAAGGTAATTGAGAAAAACATTGCGGGTTTCCTTTAAACACTACCCGAAGTTTTATTCTTGACATGACACTAACTTGTAAAGGTCGTGCCCAGGGCGTTTTCATTTCTGACAGCCTCCTGTTATTTCGATCATGCCTGTCGTTTACAGAAAGATTATTTCTAATAGTACCTCAGAACTGTTATTTTTTCCGTATGTAAATCAAACTTAAAAAGTGTAGAAAGGATATGGCTAAACTGACCCTGAAAGATGTAGATCTGAAAAACAAAACGGTGCTGATGCGTGTTGATTTTAACGTACCGATTAAGGATGGAAAAATTGGAGATGACAACCGGATCGTACAGGCGCTGGATTCGATAAATTATATTCTGGACCAGAATGCAAAGCTGGTACTAACCAGCCATCTTGGAAGGCCGGGTGGATCACCCGATCCCGGGTTCAGCCTGAAACCTGTGGCTGAACATTTGCAAACGCTAATTGATAATAAAGTGCACTTTGCCGATGATTGTATCGGATTAAAAGCTGAAAAAGTAATTCACGAGGCAAAAAACGGCGAAGTGGTCCTGCTTGAAAACGTGCGATTCCATCCGGGTGAAAAGAAAAACGACCCCGCTTTTTCTAAACAGCTTGCTGCTCATGCCGACCTGTTTGTGAATGATGCTTTCGGCAGCAGCCATCGCGCCCACTCTTCGGTTGCGGGTGTTACGGAATTCCTGCAGCCGTCCGTTTCCGGTTTCCTGCTTGAAAAAGAGATCAAATATTTGAACGAGAGTGTAAACAATCCTGAACGGCCGTTTGTAGCTATTCTTGGCGGAGCAAAGGTTTCCGATAAAATCGGGGTAATTCAAAACCTCTTATCCAAGGTGGATTCCATCATTATTGGAGGTGGTATGACATACACGTTTTACAGAGCCAAAGGGCTGCCCATCGGGAATTCTCTTGTAGAAGAGGATAAGATCAACCTTGCAAAAGAGCTGATTGAAAATGCAGAAGAGCAGGGCGTTGAGATCTTATTGCCAAAAGACAGTGTTGTGGCCAAAGAATTCAAGAATGATGCCGAACATAAAACCGTAGGCGAAGACGGAATCGAAAACGGTTGGATGGCGCTGGATATTGGCCCTGAGACGATCACGTTGTTCAGTGAGAAGATTACTGCGGCCAAAACGGTGGTCTGGAACGGACCGATGGGCGTATTCGAGATGGACAATTTTGCCAAAGGCACATTCGAAGTTGCCAAAGCTTTGGCAGAAGCCACTTCAAAAGGTGCAACTTCGATCATCGGGGGCGGTGATTCTGCTTCAGCCATAAAAAAAGCCGGACTGGAAGAGAAGGTGTCGCACGTTTCCACCGGAGGCGGTGCGAGCCTTGAATTTCTTGAGGGGAAAAAACTGCCGGGCGTTGTGGCT
>CAYPZI010000057.1:0-16713 GCA_964415185.1 uncultured Balneolaceae bacterium
AGGCGAGCCCATTCGACCACTCTGGCACCTCTCCGTTAAGGCGTGAAAAGATAGCCTTTCTGCTGTCTTTTATCAATAATTAAAGCGCTGTTTTGTAAATGACTTCACGGAATCACCTTGGTCGCGGGCCGGCCTGAATTTCCAGCGTAAAGCGGCTTCGAGTACGGCATCCATCAACCCGTGCTGGATAAAAGGCATGGTTTCGTAACTGCCGTTTTGGTCATACTTTCTGATTTCAACGATACTTGCCTCTTCCACATCCCCGTTCTTGTCTACAAGGAAATTGACAATAAATTCCAGGCGTCCTTTTAAGTCGGATGGAACATTTGCCGGTGTAGTGGCTTCCACAATTTTCACAACTGTAGGCGGAAGCTGGGGATTGCTTACAACCACATCCTCATCACCTCGCATGGCGGTCCCCCGGCCGGGATCGGAAACAGGAAGTTCGAGCAGGTTCAATTCAGACTCGAATTCCAATTCCTCCTCAATTATTTCATCATCCGGCACGGGTGTCGGAACGCGGGGTTTAGGCGGGGCAGGCGGCGAACTTTCCTGAACGGTAATTTCCATTTCATCGATGAGAGTTATTTCTTGTCTTTCATCTACCTGGTATATCCTTTCTTCATCCTGCTGAGCAGGCCAAAATTTGAATACACCAATTGCAATCACCTCAGCGGCCACTATACACAACAAAATCCTGTTTCTGTAGGTATGATTTCTTTTTTTATATCTTTTTTCTAAAGACAAGGACTTGTAAGTTATAATTTTCTGATTATATCAAGTTCTTTAACCATCTGTTCTCAGCAGGCTTCACGCAAACGGGATGCATTTTCAAACTGGTCAGGATAAACTTTATCTGATAATTTTATTGTTAAATTTTGTTTGATCTTAATATACCAGCTATGGGGCTTCAGAAGTTTAAAAGTTCCGTCAATTATTACCGGCTGAACAGGCCTTTTTAATTTTAAAGCAAGCTGAAACGCTCCCCTTCTAAACGGCCTGATCTCTCCGTTCATTGTACGGGTACCTTCGGGAAAGATCATAACCTATGAAGAGGATTTATGTGAGAGTACCGCTCTCCTGAGAAATCCATCGTCTTCTTTTAATAATTTCCGGGCATTATTTTGATCTGAACCTGTCATAGCCATAACCAGTGCAATTTTCACATTGCCGTTTGTTTGGTTTAAAAGCCCTGCCGCCTCCTCGTAACTGACACCTGATAAGAACATGATGATTCTTTTTGCCCTTTCTTCCAGTTTCTTATTTGTAAGAGTAAGGTCTACCATAACATTTTCATAAACTTTACCGAGCCTGATCATTGCCCCGGTTGAAATCATATTCAAAATCATTTTTTGAGCCGTTGCACTTTTCATTCTTGTACTGCCCATGATTGCTTCAGGCCCCACCGGCACATCTATGAGAATATCCACGTCAACTTCTATTTGGCTTGCAGGAACCGTAGTTACAAAAATCGTTGTACACCCAAGTGATGAAGCGTATTTCAAGGCTCCATGGACGTAAGGAGTTCTCCCGCTTGCTGCCAGGCCGCAGAGAATATCATTTTTGAATAAAGACAGCTCCTTCATCGCCTCAACTCCGTTTTCTTCGTAATCTTCAGCGCCCTCCTGGGCTACAAACATGGCTTCCCTGCCTCCGGCAATCACTCCCTGTACGGTTTCGGGATCGGTTCCGAATGTGGGGGGGCATTCCGCGGCATCAAGCACACCCAGGCGCCCGCTTGTACCCGCACCGGCGTAAATAAGTCTTCCTCCACTTTTGAGGGCATCTGCCACAGCATCGATAGCCTTTGCGATAACATCAATTTGTTCACCAACGGCAGAAGCAACCTTTTGATCTTCCCTGTTGATAAGTTCAGCTATGGTTTTGGAATCGGCAAGGTCGATTCCTGTCGTTTCGGGATTTCTCTGCTCTGTTAAAAGTGTTTTAAGTTTTTCGAAAAGGATTTTATCGGATTTCAACGAATTCGCCTGTTTTTCCACCAATTTGTATAAATTTCACCATCGGAAGATACGGATGTTTTACTTTTTTCCCGGCCGTTTTCCGACACCCTGAGTAAACAGGCTGAAAGTGCGGGAATGACATCATCCATATCTGCCCGGTTCATCTCTTCTTTGTTAAAATGGTTTTGCACAAAGTGTGTGTCATACTTGGCTTCCCTGAAAGCCGGGTGTTTCAGCGTGAATTCGCAAAAGGGAATGGTAGTCCGGCAACCGGCTATTTCATACTCTTCAAGTGCCCTCAGCATTTTGTTAATTGCCAGCTCTCTTGTCGGTGCATACACACAAAGTTTTGAGATCATGGGATCGTAATTAATGGTTACGCTTTGCCCCTCTTCTACACCGGCATCAACACGAATGCCGGGGCCCGAAGGAACCCTGTGTTTTAGCAGCAATCCTGTACTCGGAAGAAAATTATCCGAGGGGTCTTCAGCATAAATCCTGCATTCGACTGCATGGCCGTTTTTCTCAATATCACTTTGCTTAACAGGGAGTTCACGTCCCTCAGCGACAAGTATTTGAAGTTCTACAAGATCCTTGCCCGTAATCAATTCCGTAACGGGATGTTCGACCTGAAGCCGGGTGTTCATTTCAAGAAAATAGAATTTCAGGTCCTTATCTACCAGGAATTCAATCGTTCCCGCGCCAATGTAATTACACGCTTTTGCGGCTGCGATAGCTGCCTCTGCCATTTCGGACCTGAGTTCAGGGGTGAGTATTGCACAAGGTGCTTCCTCTATTACTTTTTGATGACGCCGCTGGATAGAGCATTCCCTGTCGAACAGGTGAATTACATTACCGTGGGTATCAGCCATGATCTGAAACTCAACATGCCTGGGTTCTTCAAGGTATTTTTCAATGTATACCCGGTCATCCCCAAACGCATTCCTGGCTTCCGATTTGGCACCGCGCACACTTGACTCGAACTCCTCTCTTTTGTGCACAATCCTCATCCCTTTACCACCGCCGCCGGCAGCAGCTTTGATTAAAACCGGGTAGCCGATCTCATCCGCCACATTTCTCGCTTTGTCGATATCATCAAACGCTTTTTTCGTGCCCGGAGGAAAGGGAACGTTCGCCTTGCTCATCAACTCCCGGGCGGCGGTTTTATCGCCCATAAGAGAAATGGAATCGGGTGACGGGCCGATAAAGATCACGCCTTCTTCCTTACAGCGGGCTGCAAAAGATGCATTTTCGCTCAAAAAACCGTAACCGGGATGGATGGCATCGGCACCGGTTGTCTTTGCCGCATTTATAATTTTATCATGATCCAGGTAACTTTGGGATGAAGCAGCTTCACCTATGTGAACTGACTCGTCAGCCAGCAATACATGTGGAGATGTTTTATCCGGATCCGAAAATACAGCCACAGATTCAATATTCAATTCTTTACAGGTTCGAATCACCCTGACAGCGATTTCACCTCGGTTAGCAACCAGTATTTTTTTTATTTTCTTACTCATTAAATCAATTTCTTTAAATAATGTGTGTCTTTAACATTTCGGCCCACAGTTTCCACTGAGAAGAAGAAGTTGAATTCCAAATATCCAGCCGGTGATCAAGTACCCGGGTCCAAAGCGTCATGCTCATGCGCTCTGTGGATTCCCGATACTCGTCATCGCTGTAACTTACGAGTCGTATATCTAAATTTCCTATCTGTTTCAATATTTTTTCATCATTCAGGTTCGGAATAAAATCAACGGGATTATTGTAATAAACCGTATCATTGTAGTAATCTTCAAGCATATCCCGGATATCATATTTGCCGCTCACGCCAATCAGCTTATCAAATTCTGCCGGATGCTTAAGCCCGAATACCATTGCATAATAAGCCCCGAGCCCTGCACCTGCCGCCATCAGGAAAAAATGCTCGTTCTGCTTATTGATAAACGGAATAACCTCTTCAATTATATAGGATTCATATTGAATATGACAGCTTAATCTTTTTTTAGGAATGATCTTGTCGTTTAGCAAACTTTTATTCATGAATCCGTTTACGCAGAATACCTGGTTATACCCAAGATGTATCTGGTCTGAGAGTTCATCAATCACACCGTTCTCTTCCCATTCGAGATGATTGCCGTTTTCCGTAGGAAATGCCAGTACCGGTGCACCGCTGTCTCCGTAAACCATCAGTTCCATATCTCTGCCCAGGCTGGGACTTCTCCATTTTCTGAACTCTTTTTGCATAATTCTCCAAATTGATTTGTGGATCTGTTTACTGAAATATAATCTTTTAAAATTTATTCTTCTCCTCAATCCATTTTGACATGTAGCGGGTGCTTGCCATGCTGTGATGCATCAGCATCCTGCCTGTAAAATTATTCCGCCGGTGGCTTTCCGGATTATACCATATATCACAAATACGATTTGACAGCAATTTTTCATATTTATCTTTCGAATAGTGTTCGTTGATAATTCTGAACCCGTTTTTCTGAGCCTGATGCCACTGATTTTCTTTCTTGTAAAGTTCCACGGCAGCATCTGCAAATTTCGCCGGGTCATCCTGTATCTGTCCCGGTATTTCGAAAGAACCATACATCGATTCGGCTCCAACAGTTGTTGTGACTGCCGGAGTGCCATACCGCATGGCATCAATCAGCTTGCCTTTGAGCCCGGCCCCAAACCGAAGCGGCGCAAGCATGACCATGGCCTGTTCAATCACTTTACCGGCCGATGACGCCCTGCCCTTCACGTAAAACCCATCGCCGGGTGCATTCAGCATCTCTATTTTTTTCGGAAGATATGCACCGTAAATGCTCATTTCCGCTTCAGGCATTTTTTTTCTTATCAGCGGCCAGATCTCTTTCTTCAGCCAGATCACGGAATCGCTGTTCGGCGGATGCAGGAAGTTTCCGATGGTGATAAAACCGGATCTCTTACTGTAAACAGGCTGTTCTTTTTTTCCATCATCCGTAACCGGATTCAGCATAAACGGGAGATGTAATAATATATTCGCAGGAATTTTGAAGCGGTTTAACAAAAGATTCATCTCAAAATGCGAGATTACCAGGGATAGATCCGACCGGTAAACGGATGCGATCTCCCTGATGGCAACCTCATTCTGGAAATCAACAGGTTTGCAGGAATTTTGTTTATCCTGTACCGATCTGCCTCTTGCATCTCTGAGAAAATGAAGATCTTCCGTATCGAGGATTCGAATTGCATCCGGACAAGTTTCTGCCACCCTCCACCCAAACTGTTCTTCGACCGAAAATCGGTCAAACAGAACAATATCGGGATTATGCTCAAGCATGAATAAATCGAACTGTGAGTTGTTCACCTCAATTTCTGCTTCCGCAGATACCTTGCCGGATAAGTCTGCAGAATATTTACCCCGTTTGGCAGCACTTGCAAAGATTATTTCAACTTCTGAGTCAGCAAAATGATTGATTAACTGAATCATCCTGCTTCCCGCTGCAGATGATTGGGGCTCGGGCCAGACTTTACCGATAATCAATACCTTTTTTAATTCTTCCGGATAAAACATTAAATCTCATTTTTTTTTGAACATTTAAAAGAACTTTCAACGAGCTGAAGCAGAAAAGAAATTTAATCTTTGATTTAACAGGATGAAACTTATATTATCACATGATTGTAATATCGACGATAATTTACTCAAGCTTCTACCCACTTATCGTTGACACGACAAAAAATTTATTACAGACGTGCATTTATGAAAATTCATCTGACAGATCATCCCGATAAACTGGAGCAATGCATGCACTCTGTTGAAAACACAGATTCCATTGCTTTAGATCTCGAATTTGACAAAAACTATTACAGGTATGGTTTCAATCTTTGCCTTATACAGGTATTTACAGGCACCGAATGTTATTTGATTGATCCACTGAGCGACAACATTCAACTGGAAGGCATTTTCAATATTTTTGAAGATGAAACCATTTCCAAAACCGTGTTTGCCTTTGGTGAAGACCTGAGGCTTTTGCACTCCCTGGGATGTTTTCCACAAAATGTTTATGACCTGAACGTAGCAACAAGTTTGTTGAACTACCCTCCTTCTTCTTTAACGAACTATTTGTCCGAACTGCTGGATGTTAAAACGGCTAAATCCGCCCAAAAAAGTAACTGGTTTAATCGTCCGCTGTCAGACAACCAGATACAATATGCTGCGGAAGATGTAATCTATCTGCTTAAACTGAGAGAGATTATAGAAAAAGAAGCCTCAGAAAGGAATATCGAAAGATGGATTACTGAAGAAAACAGGCTGTTTAATGAACTTGATTATTCGGAAGAAGGTGACAAATCCCTGACGAAGCAGAAGGATATGTACAATATGAGTGAGTTCTGTTACTACATCTATCACCGGCTTATGGAGTACAGGGATGAAATTGCTCAAAAGCTTGACAAGCCTGCTTTTAAAATTGTTTCGGCCAACGATCTCGCCGGTATTGCACAGCATCCCGATCTTCAGAGACAGCTTGAATCAGGTATTGATTACCCCGGAATATTAAACCGCAAGATATACGCAGCGGAGCTCAATCAAATTTTAAATGAATGCCTTGAGTATGTCCATCAACAAAATTATTCCAAAACAGCCTCAGCAGCAGAGAAAAACGGAATTACCACAAAAAAGAACGAGAAACCTGACAGGAATGAAATCAGGGAGGCAAAAAACAATTTTTTCAAGCCTGTGAAAAAAGAGATCTCAAAAAAATATGGTAAAGAGACGGCTTCATTCATTTTAAGCAACCGGATTATCAATTCGATGATCCAGGGTGAGAAAGAGTTTCTTTTATCCTACAAAAAAGACCTGATTCTGTCGATTGCGGATGAACTCGACTTGGATGCCGAGTCCTACTTTCCCGAGAAATTTAAAAATAGCGAAGCTGTTTTGCCGAAGTAGGAAATTATAAAACCCGGTTTATCTGGCGGACAGCCTGCCTGATTCTCTGTGTGTTTTCAACAAGGCTCATACGGACGTGGCCCTCTCCTGCCGGTCCGAACCCGATGCCCGGCGAGACAAGCACTTCAGCTTCATCAAGGATCCATTCCGCAAACTGAAGCGAACCCATCTCTTTGTATTTATCCGGTATTTCCGTCCACACAAACATGGCTCCCCTGTTTTTTGGGATTTCCCAGCCGCTTCGGGCCAGACCCTCAATCAGCACATCCCTGCGTTTTTCATACTTCGAGGCAACTTCACGCACTTTATGATCTGCGTCGCGAAGTGCAGTTATCGCCGCAACCTGGATAGGTGTAAAAATGCCGTAATCAAAAAATGACTTAATACGTGCAAGCAGCTTGATTACATGTTCATTTCCGAGACAAAATCCGCACCGCCACCCTGCCATATTATATGATTTGCTCATGGTGAAAAACTCGACTGCAATCTCCTTAGCCCTGTTTGCCTGTAAAATACTCGGCGCCTTATACCCTTCGAAAGTGATATCCTTATAAGCAAAATCATGAATGATAAAAATCTTTTTTTGGATGCAGTAGCTCACAAGTTCTTCAAAAAAACCTGGGTCAACAGTTGTACCTGTCGGATTATGGGGATAGTTCAAAAAGAGAACTTTCGGCTTATATTTGAGATTTTCAATGCTTTGAATCATCACTGTAGCATTATTTGTAACGGGTATAGTCAGCGTTTCGCCTCCTGCTATCACAACACTCCACATATGCACCGGAAAATAGGGTTCAGGCACAGCGCAGCAGTCGCCCGGCCCAAGCAAGGCAAGTGCAAGATGCGAAAGGCCTTCCTTGCTTCCGATTGTAGCCACAACCTCGCGCTCCGAGTCAAGCTCCACGCCATAATTTTCTTTATAATGGTCGGCAGCTGCGAGCAGCAAATGCGGTATTCCGGTTGCACGTGAGTAGCGATGGGCTTTTTCATCTTCTACCACTTCATGAATTTTTTGAACAGCCTCCCTGGAAGCGGGCATATCGGGATTTCCCATTCCGAAGTCGATGATATCTTTCCCTTCGCTTCTCAGTTTTTGCTTTCGTGCATTGAGCTCGCCAAAAAGGTAGCCGGGTAAATGTTGCATCCGGCTTGCAGGTATAACCGGTAAATTTTCATTTTTCATTGTGCCTGATTTTTTTTGGTCATAGGCGTTATCGTTCAGACAATATAAATGATGGCCGAAAGAATTATCAAAAGAGAAAGCCAGATCGAGATGGCAATTTTATTCATTTTGGTAGCTTTATTTGATTCATACCAGGTTCTTGGTTTCACGCCCTGAAGTATGAACGTGGTAACAGCAGCGAGATTTACACAGATAATATTTGTAAGCAACAGCAGTGCCGAGTGTCCAGCCGGTATCCATTGAAAATCACCGGCAAGCAGGCCAGTAACAACCAGCGGCGGCAGCAGGGCAACTGCCACCATCACACCGATAACCGCAGCCGACATTCCCACGGTGTAGGCCAAAACACCTGCAGCACCGGAAGCCAGTGCAAGGGCAATGTCGGAGAGTTGTACTTCAACCCTGCTGGAAATATGATACAGAGAGATATCAACATTCAGAATAAATCCAAGAAATACAGAAAGCAAAAATGCAACCGAAAGGCCCGTGATATTAGTTAACAGTGATTTCTTCCCCAGTTCCATGTCGGCAAGCGTTGTTGCAAGTGCCAACCCCACATTGGGCCCCAGAAGCGGGGCAATGACCATCGCACCGATTACTACTGCCGTATTATCCCTCAAAATGCCCAGAGCAGCTACAATTGTGGAAAGAATTACGAGCAAAATATAGATAGATGATAGCTTGATACCGTCTGAAATATCAGAATAGAGCTCTTCCCTGCTTACTCTTACTCCCTTTAACGGCTTCTCCCATGGCTCCTCACTTTTTTCTTCTGCTTTTTCGGTTTCTTCTTCCTGTTCTTCATACCGGGGAAGAGTAGCTTCTACCGTAGTCATGATCAACCGGTAATCATCGCGGCCGCTGAACACCTGTTCGGCCTGATCTAAAAAATTCTCGGTATGTGCAGCATCAACAAGAACTTTTAAAACAAACCCGGACGATTCGGATGTATCCTGCCAAAAATGTTCAACCGATTCATTCTCAAGCAATTTCTCAAAAGCCTGTTTATCATACTCGGGAATTACGACTTCAATTTGTCGGAGCGGCATTTGAACGGTTGGTTATATTCTATCATCAAAGTATTGAATAAGTCAATTAAAATTCAACATATTCCGAATTATTTAAAATTCGCAAGAGTAATTATAAAGGATTGATTTTAAATTAAATAAGTCATCCCGAAAGCATTCGGGACTCGCAGGTAAAGATTTATTTAAGTACTTAGAAATCAACAAGTCATCCGATGACTTGCGGATATTGGGGAATTATTTAAAATTCGCAAGAGTTATCGCAGATTTTTTATTTTTATACGATGAGTTATCCGTAAAAGGCCGGACAAAGTCGGATGACTGATGTTTTAAATCGTATTATTGGATTAAAAATCCTAAAGTCATCCGATGACTTTAGGATATTAGATATTATCTTTGGTCTCTTCTGCCTTCAATATTTGATTTCAGCTAATAAGGATTGATTATCAGAATTGTTTCTATCTTATTTATTGCCATTACAATACTAACCGGAACCTGCTCCAGGGTTCAGGCTCAAATTGTTCTTACTCCGGAAAATACGGCACTTGGTGGCGGTGGCACTGCTTACCTGACGGGATATGAAGCCTTGTTTGTAAACCCTGCCAACCTCTTCGTAATTGAAAATCAAAATAAATTTGAGATAGCACTGGCCGGCTTTGGCACATTAACCGATCCCGTTCTCAGGGAACGAGGATTTCGCGACCAGGTTGACAATTTTACCGACCTGTTTACACCCTTCAGCCCGGATGTGGCATTCCAGGGCTTTACGCCGGCTGAACAATTTGAACTTATCGAAAGAAATTTTCCCGGCAACCGAACCCAATCACAACATCTGTTTCGTTTTGAAGCTTATTGGTTTGGTTTAAAATGGAATTCTGAAAACCGGTCTTATGCTTTAAGCCTGCGTTCGAGGGCCGGGGGCAGATTTGTGAACGGAAGGGGTTATTATAGCACTCAGCCGGTGCAAGTAGATAATATGGAAATTATTGACCGGTCACTCGTATCCGAATATCAAACACTCCATGAGTTGTCATTCGGATTTGCAGAATCATTTACCTTTCTGAACGGCTTATCGCCCGGAATTAACGAACTGATCATAGGAATTGCGCCAAAGTTTGTAATCGGCGGATCCTATCAAAGCGTAAATTATTCAAATATTCTGACCAGGGAAAACGGCGGGCCCTGGAACAGAACATCTTCTTACATTCAGCAAACTACAGGTGATTTTTCGGATGCTTCCGAGTCATTTCTATCGACACAAAACCCGCAGCAGGCTATCGATCAAAATCTCAGCTTTACGGATCTTTTTTCACCCACCGGCTTTGGAGCCGGGCTGGATTTCGGATTAACTTACCTTATTCCCCTTGGCAAGGAAGTATCAACACTACAGCGGGATATATCTGAACTCAGGAAATCAATTCGTGTCAGCTTTTCAATAACGGATATCGGTTTTATAAACTACACCGACAGAACCCTTACAAACAGAATCGAAGAATCCGAAGAGGTTGTCGAAAATACCGGTGATATTGCCAACTCTGTTTTTCGCGGTATTCCCGGCCAGTTTCTTCCTTTTTTGGATGAATCGGAAACGGTTCATCCCCTGCTCGAAGCCGAAAGCAATTCAGACGGTTTTGCATCAATTATGCCTACGGCCATTCATTCAGGGGCATTATTCCAGTTCAGCAGGTTAAAGGTAATGGGGGATGTAAGCATAGGAATCACCAATAATGCCTTTAATACAACAAAATTTCTGTCGTTTATAGGAGCTGAAATCAGGCCGCTAAAATTTTTGCCTCTTCGGGCCGGTACCCGTTTTGCCTCGGAAATAAATGGATTTTACAGTTTTGGATTTGGAATTGAAACACAACGATTTGAATTTAACACGTCCGTACAATTACGCAGCAGATCGGTCGGGCCCACCTCGGAGTTCTCGGGTATCTCAATGGGAGCTTTGAAGTTTTATCTTCAATAAGAGTAGTGTCGTGTCAATGATAAAATATCGGGTAAAAACCCGCAAAGTTTCCTTTCTGTAATGGCGATATCTTGAAAATAGAAGCAACCCTGAGATAAAACTTTGCGGGTTTACAGTTGACATGACACTTGTACCATCGTTTACTGTGTGGACCGCAAAAACCACAGCGAACACAGCGGGTGAGGTGCTGAAAACTTAACTTTGTGAACTTTGTATGTCTGTTGTGCCCGTCGTGCTAAAGAGTTAAAGCAATATAAAAAGTCAGCGAATGTGAATCATACCTACGATAATTTTATTTCGGCTGAGACATTCCTGAAGGCTGTCCAATTTAAACCGGGACGGAGTGGAGAGAGCGTCTCCGACTGCTGGCGGATCTCCCTGATAATGGCACCTGCCTGTCGCTGGAGGCTGTATTTGGATCACAGGCATTTTTGATAAGATGCGACTTCCTGTTTTGCGATGCAAGCTCTGTATTCCCTTGTTTTTTTAATAGGGAGTCAGGAGTTTTAAAATTAAAGTTTACTTCGTGCTACATTTTTTAAAATTATCGAAGGCCTACTGACCAACTGTCAGAACACTTTTACAATCTTTCAATATGGCAGAACAGATTCATTAGTTATGACGTTATGGTAGCATCACTGATTTTGGCTTTTATTTTGTTCATATTGATATTCAGGAATAAAAAGAAATATAAAATTACATGTTTGATACGAATTTTAGAATTAAAACCTCATTTGAAGATCAGAGTGAAAATCTTGATGATTTCGAACAGGCTATTCCCCTGATGAGTGAAGAGGAAGAGAAACAGTTAACGGAATCCGAGATTCCTGATAATATTCCAATTTTACCGCTCAAGAACACTGTCCTTTTTCCCGGGGTTGTGGTTCCGATTACCGTGGGCAGAGACCGCTCACTCGCCCTGGTAAAAGAAGCCTATGAGTCAAATAAGACAATCGGGGTAGTTGCGCAGAAAGATGAGTCTATCGAAGATCCCGACCCTGATGAGATTTATCAGATCGGCACTGTTGCCCAGATTCTGAAACTTATAAAGATGCCGGATGGCAGTAAAAGTGTTGTAATCCAGGGACGCAGTATTTTTAAAATCAATGAAATCACCCAAACTGACCCTTTTTTCAGGGCTGAAATCGAAGGCTATAACCAGGACATGGATATCAGCGGTATTGAGCTCGATGCATCCATGCGCTCGATTAAAGAGACTGCAAGTAAAATTGTAAACCTCTCTCCAAATATTCCGTCCGAGGCATCTATTGCCATCGATAATATTTCCAGCCCTTCGTTTTTGTTAAACTTTATTTCATCTAACCTGCAGGTATCCCTTGCCGATAAACAGGAATTGCTTGAGATACAAACCTTTTCCAAGAGGCTAAACAGAATCATGGAACACCTGAACAAGGAACTACAGGTGTTGAATCTGAGTGAAGAAATCCGGACCAAGGTGAAATCGGATATCGATGACCAGCAACGCGATTTCTACCTGCGCCAGCAGATGAAAGCGATACAGGAAGCGCTGGGTGAGGACAGCGAGTACCAGGAAGTGGAAAAACTCCGAAAAGCTTTCCATGAAAAAAAAGGACTTAGCAAAGATGCCCGCGAAACGGTTGAAAAAGAATTGCAGCGGCTTGAAATGACTCCGAACTCTTCGCCCAATTATGGAATTCTGCACAGTTACATTGAATGGATCCTTGATCTCCCCTGGGCAGAATATTCCAAAGATAAACTGGACTTAAAGCGTGCCAGAAAGATTTTGGATGAAGATCACTATGGCCTTGAGAAAGTGAAAAAGAGGATTGTAGAGTACCTGGCAGTTTTGAAGTTAAAAAAAGATATGAAAGCTCCGATTCTCTGTTTCGTAGGGCCTCCCGGTGTGGGTAAAACATCGCTGGGAAAATCGATTGCCCGTGCTATGAACCGTAAGTTTGAGCGTTTCAGCCTTGGCGGTATTCATGATGAAGCCGAAATCAGGGGACATCGCCGGACTTATATTGGTGCACTGCCCGGCCGGATTCTGAGATCTATGAAAAAAGTCGGGACCGGCAACCCCGTATTGATGCTGGATGAAATCGACAAGGTCGGCTCCGACTTCAGGGGCGACCCAACCTCTGCCCTGCTCGAAGTACTCGATCCCGAACAGAATGATACCTTCACAGACAATTACCTTGAGGTTGAATACGATCTCTCAAAAGTCCTGTTTATTGCTACAGCCAACTCCCTTGAGACGATTCCTGCCCCGCTGCGTGACCGTATGGAAATCATTCATATCAGCGGATATACGCAGGAAGAGAAGATCGAGATCGCCAAAAAATACCTGATCCCCAAACAGATTGAGGAAAACGGGCTGACCAAAAAACAGTTTAAAATTTCGAAAGCAGCTATACAGAGAGTTATTGATGAATATACCCGTGAATCAGGTGTTCGAAACCTTGAACGCCAGATAGGATCGCTCTGCAGAAATGTAGCGGCAAAAGTTGCCTCAGGCGAAATTGAAAAATTCAATGTAGGTGTCGATGATGTTGAAGACATACTCGGTAAACGAAAATTCTTTTCGGAAGCTGCCGAAAGAACCACCGTGCCAGGTGTTGCAACCGGCCTTGCGTGGACTCCATACGGCGGTGATATCCTCTTTATTGAGGCCAGTGTTTCAAAAGGCAGCGGGAAATTACATATAACCGGACAACTCGGCGAGGTTATGAAAGAATCTGCCATGCTTGCCCTCAGTTATCTCCGGGCTCATGCCGAAGAATTGAATATTCCCGAATTTGCTTTCAAGTATTGGGATCTTCATATTCATGTGCCCCAGGGTGCAGTTCCAAAAGACGGCCCCTCGGCCGGTGTTGCCCTCTTCTCGGCAATTACATCTATTTATACGCAGAGAAAAGTGAAAGGGACCATTGCAATGACCGGCGAAATCACGCTACGTGGACTTGTCCTGCCTGTGGGCGGAATAAAGGAAAAAGTTTTGGCAGCCAAAAGGTCCGGGATTAAAAAAGTATATCTTCCGAAAAAAAACGAGAAGGATGTTGCAGAAATAGAAACCGATGTGCTTGGCAATCTTGAGATCGAGTATCTCAAACGAATGGAACCGATTCCCGAGCTCATGCTTGATGAAGAACCGGTGCAGGATCCGTACGAATTTTACAAAGTTTCTGATGAACATATAAAAAACATCAGTGGAAAAAATAACCGGAAAGATTCTACGGAAGAAATTGTAGCCATGGAGTAATGAACAAAAGCCGGAATTTCGTTCTTCAACCAAAGCCCTGTTACTGAATATGGCAAAAACAGGTACCGTTATTCAATCCACAGGTAAATGGTATAAGGTCAAATCGGATCAGCAGTTCATAGATTGCCGTTTGCCCGGTAAATTCCGGCTCCAAAATCAAAATACAACCAATCCGCTCGCGGTCGGTGATCTCGTTACGTTTGAAACAGGCAGTGATGGCATAGGCAATATCACTGAAATTCTCCCGCGCAAAAATTATATACCCAGGATTTCAGCGCGGCATCAAAACACCGAACAATTGCTTGCCGCCAATGTAGATCATGGCTGGATTGTACAGTCAGTCAAAAAACCCCGTATTAAAACAGGGTTTATCGACCGCTTTCTTGTTACCTGTGAAGCTTATGAAATTGATTCCGGCATTATTTTCAGCAAATCAGACCTGACCGGTAAAAAAGAGAAAGGGCTTGTGGACGATTTATCGGGAATGTACAGAGAGCTTGGATATCCCTGTATTCATACCTCGGTAAACGACCGGGAATCTATGAAGAGCCTGCATAAAGCCTTGTGTGATAAGCTTAGTGTGTTGGTGGGCCAGTCGGGAGTAGGTAAAACAAGCCTGATTAATGCCCTTGATCCCGAATTAAACCTGCCGGTTGGTGAAATTTCGAAATCAACTGAAAAAGGAAAACACACCACCACATTTGCACGGCTGGTATCCCTGTCCGGAAACAGCCTGATTATCGATACACCGGGAATCCGTGAATTCGGATTGGTCAACATAGAGCCTGCGGAACTATCTCTTTTCTTTCCCGAGATGAGAGAACCAAGAGAAAATTGCCGGTTTTACAATTGTACTCATAGTCACGAACCAGGGTGTGGAGTAGTTCAGGCTTTTGAAAAAGGAGATATTCACCCGGAGCGCTATCAATCCTATCTAAGCATGTTAGATGAAGTCTCCGAAAAGTGATATCGCTTTATTCTTTTCTGAATCACTGGCTTAATGTAAAAGCCAAAGTCGCGATTATGCAGTTGCAAGTTGCATCAGATTTTTACCTGATTCGTAGGTTCGTGGTTTGCAGTCAAGCAAATCCAGGGATTGACAACGAACAAAAACGACTTCCGGTTTTACAATGCAAGCACTGAAACCCTTTTTTTAAGAGAAATCAGAAGTTTTGAAATTTAGAATGTAACATAGCCCTGTAGCTGTGGTCTTGTAACTGATTTCCACAACAATTAATAACATTACAACAGGGTCACGGGTTTTATGGCATTCTTAAAAAAAGTTTACAGACATTTACTACCCATATTATTTCTTGCTTTTTTAAACACTATTTCTACGCCCGCTTTCGCTCAATTAGGCGATGCCGGGGCCATTCTCAGATCGAGTATGGATGATGCCAATTTGCTTTTGGAAAATTATTTCAGGCCTCTCGGGAAAGGATTCGGATCCAACCTGAACTCAGGCTGGGTAAACAGTGCAAAACCTTATCGGCCGCTTGGCTTCGACATACGGGTAAACGCAACAGTGGCGAGGGTGCCCTCCTCGGACGAGTTTTTCAATCTTGCTGAAATCGGGCTGAGCCCCGAAATCGAGATCATTGGAAATCCGGTTACCTCCACGGCAGTAGGCGATATTCAAGGCCCTACCCTTCGACGTACAGAAACAATAACCGATCCTGTCAGCCAGCAAAGCATTGAAACGGAGCTTTTCAATTTTGAAATGCCCGAGGGATATGGAACGCCACTTGTTCCCGCTCCAATGGCCCAAATTACCGTTGGTTTCTTAAAAGATACCGATCTCACCTTGCGCTTCATCCCCGATACGGGCGTTCCCGGAGTTGATGACCTTGAGGTCGGTTTATTCGGTTTTGGTGTAAAGCACGGTTTAAACCAATGGCTGCCTGGAGGCGACCTTCTACCAATTGACCTCTCGATACAATTTGGATTCACAAACTTTGATTCGGAAATAGATTTTGAAGTGCTTCCGGATGTGGAACCCAGTGACCCGCAGACCGACAATCCTTTTAACGACTCCGTCTGGGAAGGCCAAAAGGCAGTGCTTGAAACCAATGCCTTTACCGGAAATCTTTTGATTGGCAAGACATTTCCCGTTTTGAGCCTTTGGGGTGGAGTTGGACTTCAATCCTCAACCGTCTCTGTTAAAACCGAAGGTGCTTTTCCAGTGATTATTCCAAATGAGGCGTTCGTTCAAAATCCGCAAACAGAAAAGCCCTTTATTGTAGAACAGGTTGATGATCCTATTGATTTTGAAATCGATGGTGCCAACACTGTACATGCTACAGCAGGGCTTCGAATCAGGCTGGCCATTTTTACAATCAGCGGCTCTTACACTGTTTCCGAATATGATGTTGCAAGTTTGGGCGTCGGGTTCAGCTTCAGATAGTTT
>CAYPZI010000058.1:0-16298 GCA_964415185.1 uncultured Balneolaceae bacterium
AGGGTGAGAGATCAAACCAGGGACTTTGCATGAATGAGTCATCCGTCAAGGGCCGGACACGGTCGGATGAATGGATGTGAGATTGAACAGGAGACGCAGCAAAATCATCTCGGAGTCATCCGATGACTGAGGGCTTGGAAGTGGTACCTGTTTGGATTGCTCGAGTTACCGGATGACTGTTCTGGTGTACATCTAAGTCCTTACAACACCAAATACTGAAAAACAAGCATTGCAATCATCGAAAGGACGATAGTCGTTCCTGTGAGGGCCGGAGTAGTATCTTTCAAAGCATCCGGTACCAGTTCTGTGACAACCATCCAGATCATTGCTCCGGCTGCAAAGCCGAAGCCTGCCGGGAGGAAATTTTCAAAAATTTCAACAAAAAGAAAAGCGGGTACGGCCATCAATGGCTGTGGCAGGCTGGTAAAAATACTCCACATGCCTGCTTCTAAGGGTGATGTTCCGCGTGGGATCAAAACAAGACAAATGGCA
Source organism: uncultured Balneolaceae bacterium (assembly GCA_964415185.1). Taxonomy (GTDB): domain Bacteria; phylum Bacteroidota; class Rhodothermia; order Balneolales; family Balneolaceae; genus CAYVBJ01. The sequence continues at coordinate 493 of CAYPZI010000058.1, forward strand.
AGACCTTCCGGTACATTGTGAAGGGCGATTGCAGCCGTAATAAAGACTCCAAGGTCTTCGCCTCCTCCAAAAGATACGCCCACACCGACGCCTTCCGTAAAAGAGTGAATCGTCATAACAGCTATGATCAGCAATATTTTCCGGCCATCTGCGAGGTTCCTGCGTTCAAATTTCAAATGCCCGTGTTTGTCCAAAAACTGCTGGCTTAACTTTACAAATACCAATCCCGCAGCCATTCCGATAAAAACAAGTAGTAAATCGTAGTGGTAACCTTCATAAATGAGGCTGAAACTTGCCGCGAGCATTAATCCCGATGCTGCCGCATTTGATATGCCGAGAAACGAGCGCGAAACCTGTTTTAAAAAGAAAAAGGGAAAGGCTCCAAATCCGGTTGCAACAGCCGTGAACATGGCGAAGAGAAAGACATCCCAGGTTGGTGATCCTGTCATCGGATATAGTTATATGAAATCTTTATCCTGTAAGTTATGATTAATCATTCAGGATTTCAGGATTTTCAACCCATTCTGATGCTTCTTCAACAAAACGTTTTGCTTTTTCAGGAGTTGGCGCTTCCGAGTAAATTCGCAAAACAGGTTCCGTGCCCGAAGGCCGTACAAGCAGCCAGGATCCGTCCTCGAATTTATGCTTGATACCATCTGTAAATTCCCACGAAACTACCTCTTCACCATCCAGATGCGTAATTTTTTTATTGGTGCACCATTTCATCATGGCTTCTTTTTTCCTGTTTTCGGTGTGAAGGTCACTCCGGTAATAAGAATGCCGGCCAAATTCATCATATAAATCCTGGATTAATTCACTTAGTGATTTTCCGGATTTCACTACCATTTCGGTTATAAGCAGCCCGATATAGATTCCGTCTCTTTCAGGGATATAGTCTTTTACTGCTATACCGCCGGATTCTTCGCCTCCTACAAGTACATCACCCGTTATAATTTTTTCAGCAATGTATTTAAACCCGATCGGCGTGACTTCAATCGGCAGATCATAAGCTTTTGCCTGCTTGTTCAGCATATCGGTAGTTGAAAAAGTTTTTATTACGGACCCGGTCAATCCTTTTTCCGTGTGCAAATATTTTAAGAGTAAACTCAAAATCCGGTGAGAATCCACATAGTTGCCGTTTTCATCGAACATGGCGATGCGGTCAGCATCCCCGTCATTTGCAATACCGATACTGCATTTGTTATCTGAAAGGAACGGCACAAAACCGGCAAGGTTTTTTTCAATCGGCTCAGGCGGTATCCCGTTAAACCCCGGATTAGAAGTGCCGTGAATTTCGGCTACCTGATCTTCGAGTAACTGTTTCAATATGGTTTTGCCTGCGCCAAACATCGGGTCATGTCCGATCTTGATTCCGCTTTTCCTGATGAGATCAAAGTCGATTTTATTCTGCAACTGTTTCTTGTAAGAGTCAGTCATCTGGATTTCCTGAATACTGTTCTGATCCCGGTAGAACCGGAAAGATTCGACTCCAAGGTTGGGGTCAAAAAAATCAAGCCGCTGCTCAACTGATGCAATCTGTTCGGGTGTGGCAGGCCCGCCATACGGAGCCTTTATTTTGAATCCATTGTACTCGGGTGGATTGTGGCTGGCTGTGATTACGATTCCGACAGCATCGTATTTTAAAGCAGCCAGGCTCACGGCAGGAGTGGGAGTGATGCAGTCGGCAATTCGGACGGGCAGGCTCATGGCAGCAAAAACAGACGCCACATGTTCTGCAAACTGCCGGCCCAGGAACCGGGCATCATACCCGATAACAACGCCGTTTGAAGTAATCTCTTCATCAGTGATCCACCGGGCTGTTGCCTGTGTAATAATGTTTAAATTACTGAATGTGTAATCTTTAGCTATTATGGCTCTCCAGCCGTCTGTCCCAAATTTGATTTTTGCCATTTTAAATTTTTTTTCCAGGTGTTATATTCCAAAAAGATAAGAGACCTTATTTACAAAGAAAACTGTTGTCAGAAGAAACTTTTTTTCAAGTTAATTAATTGCTACATATATTCTTACCGATCTAATTAATTGGGATTTAGGGATGAAAAAACTGTTTGCATGCATTCTGTACCCGCTCATTATGTGTCCGATCGCATATGGACAGGCAGGTTCTGAAGAGGAATTACTCGATCAAAAGATTATTGATGCGACGCAGAAAGAATTTATTAATCTCGAAGTACTGCTTCAGGGAGTTGGACTGTACTCTGTTAATGATACAGACTTTAACGGTGGCAGAACTTTTGAAACCGGACAAGCGAGATTGGGAATTAACGGAATACTGGATAAAAAATTTGATTACCGGATTCAGCTTGGATTTACAAATGACCCGGTGCTGCTGGATGCATATCTGGGATACAAATTCAACGATAAGCTGAATATAAGGGCAGGATCTCAAAAACCTCTGGCCAGTGCCGACCAGATACCTTCGCCGGGTAAAACCGACTTTATTGACAGGGCCAGGCTTGTGGGAACTGTTTACAAACGCAGGGAAATCGGCGTTGTTCTTCATGGTGATATTGGAAGTTTCTATTACTACACCGGTTTATTTAACGGCAGCGGTGTAAGTGCAAATAAAGACAATAATTTTCTTCTGAGAAGCAGATTACAGTATGAATTTCAGTTAAATCAATCCAGGTCACTTGCTTTGGCTTTTAACAGTGCCTACAGCGAAAGCAGGGGAGAAAGCCTGAACAATAGTAATTCAATTATCCTGGATGGAGTGCGTTATTCTCTTGGCGGCGACCTGATTTACGATACGGAAGCCTGGTTTGCCAAGGCTGAATTTTTATATACCCGGTTTAATGCTTTGGATTTGCCCGGTAAGCCGGATGTCGCTGCAGCTTATGTAACACTCGGTTACCGGCCTAAAACGGATTGGGAGGTGTTAATCAGGTGGGACCAGGTTGAATTTGACGCATCCGACGACATTCCGGATAATACGCTCTTTATTCTCGGGGTAAACAGGCAAATTTCTCAGTTAATGAGTTTCCAGATAAACCTGCTAGCTCAATTTGATGACGACCGGTTTGATGAACAGGCCGGTATAGCATTCAACCTTCAGTTTCAGCTTTGAACAGATGTGACAGAAGCATAACTTACTTCTATCATACTTTTTCACCAGACTTCACAAATATGACCCGTTTAATATTTTATTTTCTAACCACAATCATCTTTTTTCTAATTTCTTGCAGCAATAATACCAATATGAGCGATAACCCATTCTTGACAGAGAGCCCTTTGCCTTTCGAGGCACCCGAATTTGATAAAATAAATAATGAACATTACGTGCCGGCTTTTGAAGAAGGCATGAAGCAGGAAATTGCGGAAATTGAAGCGATTGCAAATAACCAGGAAGAACCTGATTTTGAGAACACAATTGTAGCGATGGAGAAAACCGGGAGTTTACTAAACAGGGTAAGCCAGGTTTTCTTTAATATGACTTCGGCTCACACCAATGATGAAATCCAGAAAATCCAGGCTGAAATAGCTCCCAAACTGGCCGCTCATTCCGATGACATCTATTTAAATCCGGACTTGTTCAAAAGGGTAGAAACTCTCTATAACCGGAAGAAAGAGCTTGAACTTACATCCGGTGAGAAGAAGCTGCTCGACGACACGCACCGCGACTTTGTCCGGGCCGGGGCAAAGCTGACTGAAGAAGAACAAAAGCGGGTTCGTGAAATCAATGAACGGATGTCGGCACTTACCACTGAGTTCCAGGAAAAGCTTCTTGAAATGACAAAGGAAAGGTCGGTCATCCTGGATTCAGAATCGGATTTAAAGGGTTTAAGCAGCGACCGGATCAGGGCTGCAAAGGAAGCCGCTGCCGAACGCGGCCACGACGGCAAGTATCTGCTTTCAATTACAAATACCACACGCCAGCCTGTTCTGGCATCACTCGACAATCGTGAGGTCAGGGAAAAGGTCTGGAAAGCCTCAGCCTACAGGGGAGTCGGTGAAAACGGCGGAATCGATACACGCCCGCTGCTGCTTGAAATGGTAAAACTGCGCAGTGAAAGAGCCGGCCTGCTGGGTTATGATAATTATGCATCCTATGCACTTGATCCGCAGACGGCAAAAAATCCTGGTAACGTTTTGGAAATGCTTAAAGGGATGATTGATCCGCTGAACCGGAATGTCCGCAGCGAAACTTCATTCATACGTGAAATGATGAGAAAAGACGGCATCAATGATGAAGTTCAGCCGTGGGACTGGGAGTACTATGCGGAAAAAGTAAGAAAAGAACGATTTGATATCGACGAGAACCTGGTTCGAAACTATTTTGAACTGGACAGAGTGCTAAAGGATGGCGTTTTCTATACAATGAACCGGCTTTTCGGAATTAAATTTGAAGAGAGGTTTGACCTGCCCGTGTATCATCCGGATGTGAGGGTTTTTGATGTATTTGAAGAAGATGGCTCACAAATCGGGCTTTTTTATGCCGACTTTTTTGCAAGGGATTCAAAAAGGGGAGGTGCATGGATGAGTTCTTACGTAACCCAATCGCATCTTTTGGATAAAAAGCCGGTAATTGTGAATGTTTTAAATATCCCTAAACCTGCCGAAGGCGAACCTGCCCTGATCAGTTTCAGCAATGCCACTACAATGTTTCATGAAATGGGACATGCTGTTCACGGACTCTTTTCAGATGTGAAATATCCTTCACAAGCCGGAACCTCTGTCCCGCGCGACTATGTAGAGTTTCCCTCAACTTTCCAGGAAGACTGGGCCATTCATCCTGAGGTACTTGCCAATTATGCTGTTCACCATGAAACAGGAGAACGGATTCCCCGGGAGTTGCTGGACAAACTGATTGAAGCCCGCGAATTTAACCAGGGCTTCGATACCTATGAATACCTGGCTGCTGCACTGATTGATATGCAATGGCACCTGACGGATGATTCGGAATTGCCCGATGATGTCTCACAATTTGAAAAAGAAGCACTCGAATCGTTTGGCCTTACACATTCTGCGATACCACCCAGGTATAAGTCTCCGTACTTTGCACATGTTTTTTCGGGAGGATATTCAGCCAATTATTACTCGTACATCTGGAGTGAAATCCTGGCGGCCGATGCATTCGCATTTATGCGTGAAAACGGCGGGCTGAATCGAGAGAACGGGGAGATGATTCGGGAATACATTTTATCGCGTGGCGGCAGCGCCGACCCAATGGAGCTATACCGAAATTTCAGAAACGGTGATCCCGATGTAACGAACCTGCTTGAACGAAGGGGGCTGGCCGAAAATTAAGTAGTGTATGTAACCGCAACGAGCGCAAAGTTACACGGAGGGTTTTTTGTAACTGTTTCGCGGTTCGAGTCAGACAATCTGACAGCACCAATCCCGATGCTTTGGGTTCAGCGTTGTGAACTAAAGATAATTCCCTTCGACGCTAACAGTCCCGACGGCTGTCGGGACGGAAAAGCACCTGGCCACGCTGTCAGGTTGTTTAACACATATCTTTATTTTTTCATGCCCGGTGTGTTCCAGTCCACTTTCTTTACCAGGAGCCAGACACCGAAGGCAACCAGCGGAATGCTTAACCATTGTCCCATGTTGATTGCCCAATCCGTTGCAAATTCAGCTTGCGGCACTTTGGTGAATTCGAGCAGGAACCGCCCGGTGAAGAGGATCACGAGAAAGCTTCCGAAAATGGCGCCTTCGGGAGGGTTTTTCTTGTACTTTTGGTAGATAATCATCAGAACGCCAATTAAAAGCAGGCAGAGAAGTGATTCGTAGAGCATGGTCGGATGCCTTGGTATTGAATCCACCCGTTCGAAAACGATTGCCCACGGCAGCTCGGCTGCCTTACCGATAATTTCCGAATTAAAGAAATTGCCGATCCGGATAAACATACCACCGACAGCCACTCCCGGTACCACCCGGTCGGCCAGCCAGAGATAGGTCATGTTCGGTGTCCGTTTAACATATAGATACATGGCGATCAGAATAGCTATAGCTGCCCCGTGGCTGGCAAGGCCGCCCTGCCAAATGGCCGGAATCAGCATTGGGTTTCTGAGATAATATTCAAGATCATAAAATATGACATGCCCGAGCCGGGCTCCGATCACTGTTGCTATCACAACATAGATTAATATGCGGTCCAGTTCCTCCTGCGTTCTGCCTGCATCACGGTACATCTTTCCGGTAAGCATGTATCCGAAAACAAAACCGGTGGCAAACATGATGCCGTACCAGTAGGGCTGAACCGGGCCGACGGATGAAAAAGAGGGTGAATCAATAAAAAGAAAGGGAAGCTGTCCAATAACCAGGGAACCAACGATTACACTCAGTTGCTGCCAAACCGGGATATTGATTTCATCCGGTTTCTTTTTTTCATTTTTAAGCTGCGGCCATAACTTCCGGGATACATAATAGTAAACAGCGGCGGCCAGGATCAGCCCGTAAACTGAAACCGCAAATGGCAGACTGATTTCGGGAATTGTAAAGGCTACGGGATCGGTATTCCAGCTAATGTAATTATTCGGATTCATATCATATATTTTAAAAATCAGATGCGAAATTACAAAAGCTGGAGCTCGAATGCAGGTTTAATTCCCACCAAATAATTTTTTAACGGCATCGCCTACGTCTTTTTTCAGGAAATCTTTGAGTATATTTTCGATTATTTTTTCATCCGGGGCTACCTTGGGATCACTTGATGTGCCGGTTACCTTCAGAGGCAGCGCAATTTTGCCGTCGTCGCGGGTCATTGCATCGGCAGCCCTGTTTGAAACCACACTTGCGATGTCATTTTTAAACCTGGCCGGCAGAATCAAATTGGCGCTGTAATTGACTCTTTCGGTAAGCAGATGCTGGTTGCCACTTAACTGAAGCCCGATCTGGTCGCTTGTGATATTGAAATTTTCAAATTTCAGAAGGGTATCTTCAATTGCGTATTCGGCTTTAAAACTGTCGAGTGCCAGGTTTTCAAATTCGGGAGCTTTCAAAAGACGTGAAAGTCTTATCTGAAACGGATGTCCCTTCATCCTGGCTTTAGTCATGCCGAAATTGCCGGCCGCTTTTGTGGTACCGGGATCGGGAGTCAGGTAAACATCGAACTCGGTAAAGTAATCGACATCGGCACTGAAGTTGCCGGAAAGATAGTTGTGCATTTCGTTTTCCACGCCGAGAAAGTTCATATCCCTGAAAAAGGACGAGGCCTCCAGGCTGTCCAGGCTGCCGGTGAACTGCATGTCGGTTCGTTCCGGGTTTTCGGCATTCCAGACCATGTTGCCTTTAACTTTTCCGTTAAAGAGGTTTGCGGATGACTCCTCAAGTACAATTTCATCAGGAGTAATGCGGCCTTTGCCACTGACGTTGGTCACCGGCAGATCAAAAAAGATCAGCGAATCAATTTGAGCTGTAATGGTTGAAACCATTTTCGGAAGTTCGATCGGTATCGGCTCCTCTTCGGTTTCGGCTTCCCAATCGATCATCTCATCCATATTTAAAACTTTGCTTTTGTAACTGCCGGTTAGTGTGGGCATTGTAGCTTCTGTTTCATGTTCCTGCAAAAAGCCGAGGTAATTTTGAAGGCGTCCATCGATATTGATATCGGAAGAACCGTAATTCATGGTAAACGATTCGAGGGTCATCGAATTTGGTGATACGGTCAGTTTTCCGTTTAATCCGGTAACCGGCAGGGCAAGAGAATCGCCCGAGGCACTTGCGTTTTGCACTTCAAGCAATCCGTTCAATTCAAGTTGCTGCGGATCACCTGCCGGGCCTTTGGCTGCCAAATCCAGATTTACACTTCCATCGAGCTGATTGATCCACGGTTCGAGAGAATAGTATGCCGATACATCACTTAGCTGAGCATCACCTTTTATTTTTACGTCGAAAACAGGATCCTCACTCAGATAGTTGCGAATATCGCCGTTCATCTGCAGATTATTCTCTCCTGTTTTAAACCTGGCTTCATCAAGGGTGAGCAGGGTGCCGTTCAGGGTAGCCAGTAATGTAACATCTTCGAAAGGCTTTCCGATTGATTTGTGAGAAAAGTAGCCGTTACTGAATTCAATTCTGCTGTCTCTTAACGTATTTTCAATCCGGTCGAAATCGGCTTTGCCTTTAAATGAAGCTGTGGCATCAAGGTTACCTCTCATTTCGAGCGTATCTTCATCAATCGGGTAAAAATCTTTGATGGTGGCAAGATCAAAATCAAGATTGGCGGTAATGTCAAAAGTGCGGTTTTCTTCATCCAGCGGTTTTACAATATCACCTGACATGCTGAAGTTGTTGCCGGCGGCACTGAGCCCGGCACTTTCGATCCGTACAAGTTTTTCATCGGCCTGTACAACCGCATTGATATTCTGAATGGCTTCGGGTACATCACGATACTTGATGTAGCCATTGCTGATTGAGAAATCTGAAGCAATCGAAAAGTTTTGTGGCTGGTCTGCACGTCCGTTTGCATTCGCCTTTAGTGACAAGAGGCCCCTGAGCTCTTCGATACCATCTTCTTCAATCGGGTAGAAACTGCTTACAGTTGCCAGGTTAATCTCCCCGTTTGCCTGAAGCTCAAAGGAAGCATCGTCTTCAAGTGGATCAGTAATTTGCATGTTCCCCTGCATCCGGTTTTCGCCGGCCGTAGCCTGGAGCTCACTGATGTTGATCAGGTCATTGGATGCATCCACAATTAATTTGATATCACTGATAGCTTCAGGAAGATCCGGGTTTTTCAGGTAGCCGTCATTAACTTCCATTTTAAAATTGAAGCGGGGTATTTCTTCTTCAGAAACGGCACCGGTAACGGAACCGTCAAGTACCATGGATCCGCGTGTTTCAAGTCCCCTGAGATACTCTTCATACTCGGGAGGAGCGAGGCCCAGCAGTTCGCTGAAATTTTGTGAGCTGGAACTGAACTTCAGGTCAATCATGGGCGCATCGGAACTCCATTCCGAAATTTCACCGGAGAGATTGAGAGAAAAACCCCTTACCGAAAGGGTCGACTCACTAATTGAAATAAGTTCCCTGGCTGCATCTATTACAGAACTTTGCTGCAGTTTAAGTGAAAGATTGTCAACCACTGTTTTTCCGCCGCTGATATAATTGAGCGACTCAAGATCTGCCGATATTGTCGATTCGATGAGCTCATCAAAAGCAAATGAGATATCAGCGTCCAGGTTTTCAAGCTTTATATTTGTCGTATCCGGTTGGCTGTCATAATTGATATTGGCTCCCCTGAGTGTGAATTCCGGGATTGTTACGGCCATAGCCTGTTGTTCTTCCGGAGCCTCCTCCGGTTCCTCTCCGATGTCAAGTAAAAAATCGATATTCGTAGCTTGGTCCGGGTACACAATGTAGTTGATATCGGGGTTTATCAATTGAAGCTCGCTGATGGAAAGGTCTCCCGAAATCAGCGGGAATATTTTGACGGCAACAATCAGTTCATCAAGCTTTGCCACGTGCGGTTCTTCGGGAGTGCTGCCCGGCAGATTCATGTTTTGAATGCTGACTCCGAACTGCGGGAAGGTCCTGAAAAAAGTAAGTGACATGGATTCAACTTCAACTTCACGCCCGATGGTTTCATTTACCTGGGGAATGATCATGTTTTGCAGCCTGTCGTCAGTGAAATAGAGATTTAATCCGATCAGGATTACGGTAAAGAAAATGACGATTCCAGCTAAAATTTTGAGAAATGTTTTCATGGGTTTATCACGTTTTTAAAATGTATTTCTGAAAAATAAAAAGAATCCTGCAGAGCTGTGTAAAGAATTAAATAACAAATTGATACACAATTATTTATCTCAAAAACTATAAATACAATCCACATCCTGATTAGCAAACATTTTTTAGGTACATTTCATTGCAAAATAGCGATAGTGAGCTTAGCCGGAACAATTCAAGGGATCACATTGTATTCATAACTATTGAATTCCTGAAACGATATTTTCGGAACTCCCGACTTAACGTAAAAGTTCAAGTCGCGATTTTGTAGTTGTATCAGGTTTGTACCGGATGCGTTTGTTCGTTGTGTGTGGTCTGTGGTCTGTGGTCTGTGGTCTGTTGTTTGTTGTTTGTGGTCAAGCTAATCCAGGGATTGACAACAACTAACAACCAACAACTAACAAATGACAAAAATGACTTTCTGTTTTACGAAACAATCTATGTAACCTCTTGTTTTTTTATAATGGAGACATGAGTTCTGATTTTAGCGAGGGACAGATAGTGTCATGTCAATAAATACCTGTCAGATTTCAGCTATTGCTTTTTTGCCTTTTCGAAAAAATCAAGAGCGAGGCGGCTGTATGCCTTTACACCGGTAATCATCCCGCTTTCATCAATGAAAAAATCGGGGGTGTGGTGTCCCGCAGCGTCTTCCGGGTTTTTGCCGGAAGGAAGTCCGCCCACAAAAATATAGAGGCCGGGTATTTCTTTTTGAAAGAATGAAAAGTCCTCGGCTCCTGTAATAGCCGGAACCAGAACCAGCTCTTCAGATACATCTTCGAGTGTTGGAATCATCATATCTGTGAGCGCTACGTCATTGTAGGTGATGGGATAGCCGTCATTGATAGTCAAAACCGCTTCTGCACCATTGCTTTTGGCAGTGTGTTCAACGATGGTTTCAAGCCGTTTAAAAATAAGCTGACGCATATCTTCATCCAGTGCCCGGATAGTACCTTCCATAAAAACACTCTCCGGAATGATATTGCTTCTGACCCCGCCTTCAAAAACACCCACTGTTACCACGGCTGCCTGCTCGGTAAGCGGCATGCTGCGGCTTACAATGGTCTGTATGTTGTTAACGATTTGTGCACCGGTAACAATAGGGTCAACACCGGTCCATGGCCTTGAACCGTGAGCCTGTTTTCCTTTTATATCAATGGTAAAACTGTTCACACTGGCCATGATTCCCTCGGGCCTGTATTCAATTGTGCCGACAGGGGTGTCGTCCGAAATATGGATACCAAAAATGGCGTCTACATCAGGATTCTTTAGTACACCTTCTTTTACCATTAATTCAGCCCCGCCTTCCTCGCCTACGGGAGCCCCTTCTTCGGCTGGTTGAAAAATAAATTTGATCGTACCGTTTAACTCATCTTTCAATTCCGTTAAAATTTTAGCAGCACCCATCAGCATGGCAATGTGGGTATCGTGTCCGCACGCATGCATTACCGGTACCTCTTCGCCTCTGTACACCCCCGTAGTGGTCGAAGCAAATGCAAGCGGTGTCCGCTCTTTCACAGGCAGGGCATCAATATCTGCCCGCAGAGCAACAACCGGCCCCTGTTTTGCCCCTTTTAAAATTCCTACCACACCCGTATGGGCAACACCTGTCTGAACATCCAGCCCGAGTGATTTCAAATACTCGGCAATAAAATTTCCTGTTTCAAATTCACGGTTCGAAAGTTCAGGGTTCTGATGAAAATGACGCCTCCATTCGATGACTTCATCTTCAATTTCAAGGGCTCGGTTCTCAATATAACTGTTAATTTCGGTTATTTGAGAGTAGAGGTTAAATGGCACGAAAAGAAAAAAGAGGAGGGAGGCAAGTTTAACTTTATTCATAATCAGGAATTTAAATTTGGATAATGAAAAATGCAGGAACTATTTATTTATATCAATTTTTATTGAATCGGCAGGAACCCGCTCAGGTTCGATGCGGTCGTGGACAACCCATGCATCCGGGTAGCGCCGCTTCAGGTAACGCGACAACTCAATGGCCCGGCTTCTGTCGCTGAAGTCGCCTACATGAACGCGGTAATAGGGCTGATGGAAAAAAATGTATGATCTCGGCACATAATCGCTGAAAGTTGTATCCGCCCAAACTCTGAAATTGCTTTGAACGGAATCGGCCAGAGTGATATCGCGTGTTGAAAGAATTTGTACCCGATAACCGGCATAAATATCTTTTTCCTTCTCTTTGAATTCGATCTCTTCAAGAAACGCTTCAGGCATGTCATGGCTTCTTGTAATGTAGGAATCGGAGAGCTTGCTTCTCGAAGTTTCCAGCAGTTCTGCAAATGCAGCCGATTCATCATCGCTGATGTCACCCGGTTCCTGTTCACTTTCAACGGAAGGATCATCCTTCTCAACCTGTTTTTCTGTTGTAGAACAGGCTGAAATCAAAAGAATAAAAGAAATTATAAGCAGCGGATAAAATTTCATGTGATGTAGAATTCAGTTAATATCCAACGGGATGCCAGGTTGTTTTGATTTCCTGAAACTCCATAAGAAGGTACGGGTCTGCCGTATCGCCATCCGAAATTCGATCAGGATCTATGTGAGCAACCCGTTTTATATTTAGAGCCGCATTCTCATCAATTTGTTTCCGGTAATCCTGATTTTCCAAGGCATCCAGTATGGCGTTTACATCCATGTGTGACGTGAAATGTTGAGTGAGTTCGTCCCTGAACCCGGTCAGGATGTTAACCACGCCGCCCGGCACGTCGGATGAATGCATTACTTCAGCGAAACTGATGGCAGGCAGCGGATTTGATTCCGAGGCATGAACTACACAGACATTCCCTCCGGTTATAATGGGAGCTACAAGCGAGACAACACCAAGCAGGGGCAGGCGGCCGGGTGCCAGTATGGATACGACCCCGGTGGGTTCGGGCTGACTGAAGTTAAAATGTGAACTTGCCACAGGGTTTACGGAGCCGAATACCTGCTGGTATTTATCACTCCAGCCGGCAAAATAAACCAGAAGGTCGATTGACTTCTCAACCTCCTGCCTGGCCTGCCCGGTTTTTACACCGCTCCTCTCCAGTTCGGCAACAAACTGGCCTTTCCGGCCTTCAAGCATCTCGGAAATTCTGTACAGTACTTGCCCGCGGTTATAGGCACTGCGTGATGCCCATCCGTCAAAAGCCTGGCGAGCGGCAACCATTGCATTCCTGAAATCTTTCCGGGTACATCGGCAGGCATTTGCAATAACCACATCCTTTGGGCCGGCCACCTTATATGTTCTTTCAGATTCGCTTCTCGGGAATTTCCCCCCCACATAGGTTTTGTAGGTTTTTAAAACTTCAACTCTTTTTGACATGATATACTTTGTGATTTCGCTTTAAATAACTTTAAGTGTTGTGTGCTGAATTTTTAGTTCAACTAAACAAATAAAACTGAAAATTAAGAACCTAACCTGACATACGGATACAACCCGTGGAGGCCGCCTTCTCTTCCAACACCGCTTTCTTTGTAACCGCCGAACGGTGAGGTCGGATCAAATTTATTAAATGTGTTTGACCAGATTACACCTGAGCGAATCTTTGACCCGGTCTTGAATATTTTTGCTCCTTTATCCGTCCACACACCGCCCGACAATCCGTAGGGCGTGTTGTTTGCTTTTTCAATGGCTTCATCTGCAGTGCGGAATGTTTGAATTGTAAGCACCGGCCCGAAAATCTCTTCCTGCACCACACGGCTCGATTGAGATACATTGGTGAAAAGGGTGGGTTTGCAAAAATACCCCCGATCGGGAAGCTCACAGGAGCTTTGGTAAATACCGGCACCATTATTGGCGCCGATCTCGAGATATTCATGGATCTTATCGAACTGCTGTTTGGAGTTAATAGCGCCGATATCTGTATTTTTATCCAGCGGATCGCCCACAATCAGTGTTTCCATCCTGAATTTCAGTTTTTCAATTAATTCATCTGCTATGCCTTCCTGTACAAAAAGCCTTGAACCCGCACAGCAAACATGCCCCTGGTTAAAGAAAATGGCATTAATGATTCCCTCGACAGCCTGGTCGACAGAAGCATCCTCGAACACGATATTGGCTCCCTTGCCGCCGAGTTCGAGGGTATATTTTTTATCTGTGCCTGCGAGAGACTTTTGTATGATTTTTCCTACTTCGGTGGAACCTGTAAAAGCGATTTTGTCAACGTCAGGATGATTTACAATTTCGGCACCTGTTTGACCCGCACCTGTTATGATGTTCACCACTCCCTCGGGCAGGCCGGCATCCATACAGATTTCCGCAAATTTAAGGGCGGTAACCGGGGTCGTTTCAGCCGGTTTCAGCACCACAGTGTTACCGGTAGCAAGGGCAGGAGCTATTTTCCATGCAAGCATTAACAGCGGGAAGTTCCAGGGGATGATTTGTCCGCACACCCCGAGCGGTTCAGCTTTTCTGCCGGGAAATGCATACCGGAGCTTGTCGGCCCAGCCGGCGTAGTAGAAAAAATGGGCTGCCGCGAGCGGTACATCCACATCGCGCGATTCGCGGACCGGCTTGCCTCCGTCAATCGATTCAATCACGGCAAACTCCCTGGCTCGTTCCTGGATCATTCTTGCGAGGCGAAATATGTATTTGCCTCTTTCTTGAGCCGGCATTTTCGACCAGGTTTTTTCGTAAGCTTTCCGGGCGGATTTTACGGCGAGATCCACATCTTCTCCTGTGGCTTCACCATATTCCGTGACAATTTCTTCGGTTGCGGGATTGATACTCTTCAACGAGCGCCCCTTCACAGGTTCACAAAATTTACCCCCGATGAATAAACCGTATCGGTCTTTTATCTCAACATGATCACTGCTTTCCGGTGCATCACTGTAACTCCAAAAGGAATTAAAATCCAGTTTCAGGTCACTATTGGGAGAAACCGGCTTGCCTGAGCCGTTGGTTGGTTGTTTACTCTGAGCTTCGGTTTTGGTTTGTTCCGGCATAATGAAAAAATGTTATTTTCTGAATCAGATTCAGTGGTTTAATGATCAAACGGATATTAATCGTTTGAGAAATAGTAAGCACTTTGATATACCCCGGTCTCCTGTTTTACGATCTGCATCAGCAAATCATTGGTAAGAGAGCTTGCGCCGAACCGGAATAAATCCGGCGTAAGCCATCCGGCTCCAAGGGTTTCTTTAACCAGAACGAGATACTGCAAGGCTTCTTTTGCCTTGCGAATCCCGCCGGCCGGTTTCATCCCGGTTTTTTTCCCGGTTTTCAGGTAAAAGTCGCGGATCGCTTCCAGCATTACAAGGGTGACCGGCTGGGTGGCGGCAGGTGATATTTTACCGGTGGAAGTTTTGATAAAATCGGCGCCTGCATGCATGGCTAAGTCACTCGCCTTTCTCACATTTTCGAAAGTCAGCAGTTCACCTGTTTCGAGAATTACTTTCAGGTGTGCATTGTCACACGCATCCTTGATGGTGGCGATTTCATCAAACACATACGAAAAATTGCCTTTCAGAAATTCGCCCCTTGAGATAACCATATCGATCTCATCGGCGCCCTGGTCTACGGCATAGCGGGTATCCTCAATTTTGTTTTTAAGGGATGACATACCGCTGGGAAATGCCGTAGCAACGCTGGCAACGTGTATGCCCGTATTTTCAAGTTCCTTTTTTGCGATGCCAACCATGGTAGGGTAGACGCATACGGCAGCTACACGGGGAAGGCCGGGTAATGCGGCATGAGGTGTACGTGCCTTGTTGCAGAGCTGAATCACCTTTCCGGGAGAGTCTTTGCCCTCAAGGGTGGTCAGGTCAATCATGCTGAGTGCCAGTTTCAGGGCCTGCAGCTTGGATTCTTTTTTGATGCTGCGCTTATTCAGCCTGGCCACCCGTTCTTCAACTCCGACTTCATCGACGGGAACAGTTTTGATATCCTCTATTTGCATATTTTCTATTCTGTCCGGTTGAATTACTTTAGTTGAATATAAGCAATTGAAAGGTATGAAAAATACCTTCACTATCATTAGCCTGGATGGTAAGAAGACTCAAACCGATATTACTGTCAGGGTGACTATTACACCGGATGCCGGATAAGGTTAATAAAGTTCTTTGTGCTGTTCGGGCGGGAGCTGTTCGATCCCGGCGAGGCGCCGCAGGGTCTGCTTGTC
>CAYPZI010000059.1:0-16082 GCA_964415185.1 uncultured Balneolaceae bacterium
CGTGCGTTTCGGCAGCCTCATCTAACAGACGGTATATTTCTTTTCGGGCTTGAGTTGCAGTTAATGTTTTCATGATATGATGGATTGAGTATGTTTTGATTATAAACGTACGCTATTTCGTACATATTATCAAGCTTTAGATTTATAGTAGCATATTTGCTCATAAATTTTTTTTAAAGAATCACTTTGAGGAAAGGCCATCAAGTTATCAAAACTATTTTTATTTATTTAAATCTGTTTTACGATCCAGAGAGTGGGATATCAAACTACTTAATACCTAAAATCCGCAAGAGTAATTTTAAAATAAACGAGTCATCCGATGACTTGCGGATATTGAGTAATAATTAAATTTTAAAACTAAACCAGGTTCAAAAGTTCATCGGGGGCTTCAACTTCCATTCTCAGAAGAGTGGAAGCATGTGTTTTACCCTGGGCGTCCAGTTTTAATGAAACAGTACCGCCTCCTCCGAGGCTTTCGTTTAAAATGAAATTGAGGGCTCCGATATTGGGAAGCTCATACCTCTCTACTTTTCCCTTGCAGATATGCTTCATATGCTCTTTCACCTTCTCCGTAGTCAGCGTTTTCTTTAAAAAAGGATAGATATCCGGATGGCGGGCGATAATGCCCACATTGCTCCCGTTTCCTTTATCGCCGCTTCGTCCGTGTGCCAGTTTAATTAATCTAACTTTAGCCATTCTTTTTGTTTTTTTTTTTTGAATATAAATTTTTCAGATCAAACTACGTCGCCTATTACCACCGCCTCTTCACCCGATTTATTTGACCGGTCAAGTACGGCCCCGGCAATCTCTTTATCCACCACTGCAATCAAACCGATGCCAAGATTAAACGTTTTTCTCATATCTTCATCCGTAACATTTCCCGTATTTTGAATCAGTTTGAAAATAGCCGGCTGTTCCCATGACTGCCAGTCAACTTTCAGTGACATTCCTTTCGGGATGATTCTTTTTGTATTTCCCACAATCCCCCCGCCGGTTATATGAGAAAACCCGTTTACCCCTTTTATATTTTTCAGTTCACTTATTAACTGCAAATAAGATTTGTGGACCTGCAACAAGCTTTCTGAAAGAGGAACTCCCAATTCATCAATGTAATCATCTATTTCAAATCGGCTGAATAACACCTTTCGTGCGAGAGAGTATCCATTTGTATGCAGTCCGCTGCTTTTAAAGCCAATAAGAACATCACCTTTTTTTATTTGCCTGCCGTCAATGATTTTATTGCGGTCCACAATTCCCACAATTGTGCCGGCAAGGTCGAATTCACCTTCTTTATAGATATCAGGCATCTCGGCTGTTTCTCCGCCGATTAACGCCACATTGTTCTGCCTGCATGCAATTGAAAATCCCTTGATCACCTGGAATGCCACAGACGGGTCAAGTTTGCCTGTTGAAAAATAGTCTAAAAAAAATAGGGGGTTTGCACCGCATACGGCAATATCGTTTACACAGTGGTTTACCAGGTCCTGGCCAACCGTATCATGCTTGTTGGCTTTAAATGCCACAATCAGTTTGGTTCCCACCCCGTCAACACTGCTCACAAATACCGGTTTTTTATAATCCGAAAGATCCGGTGCAAATAATGCTCCAAACCCTCCTATATTGGATAATACCGATTCCGAATGGGTTGAACTGACAACTTCCTTTATAGATTCTACCAACTGTTCACCGGCTTCAATATCTACACCGGAATCTTTATATGTATATTTCTTATTACTCACGAATTCTGTTTTGATTTTTTTCCTTACCAAATATATAAAGATAAAGCATGCCCATGCACACGAAAAGAAAATTAGTTATCAACAGGATTTTATGATGGTAAATTTTTTTTTAATTCCTTTGTTATTTGTTGTAGGTGCCTGTGGATTTGTTAATAACTTTTGTTTAAACATATTGTCATAATCATCAAGATGATTGTGGATAATCATGTGAATACCAAACTCAGTAATAACTTATGCTTAAAATGTACAATTTACTTTTATGCACATTTGTACATGAATTGAACATCTTTGTTCTGCATATTTATCGACAACCGGTCAACATGATGATCATTTGTTAATTGACGGAATATTTTGTTAACTGCTGTGGATTAAAACCTGATTTTGAACTTATTCCAATCTATCCACAATTTTAATCGAAAATATCAACAAATTTATCAACATATGAAGATAGTTGTACAGCGGGTCAGCCGTGCGTCTGTTACTGTAAAAGGAATTGTTACAGGATCAATCAGAGAAGGGCTCGTGCTGCTTGTGGGCATCCATAGGGATGATGACGATGAGATACTAAAATGGACAACCAAAAAGGTGCTGAACCTGAGGATATTTGAAGATGATAAAGGTAAAATGAACAAATCCGTAAAGGATTTGAACGGCGGTATTTTGGTCGTTTCACAGTTTACTCTGTATGGAAATACCAAAAAAGGTAACAGGCCGAGTTTTATAGAAGCTGCACCGCCTGAGATTGCCAAACCAAAATATGAACGGTTAATTGCAAATTTAAAGGGGGCTGGACTGAACATACAGACAGGCACATTCGGTGCCATGATGGAGGTTGAACTGGTAAACAGCGGCCCGGTTACGTTAATAGTTGAAAAATAGTATGAAAGTAATTTTTGTTTTTGTTGATGGTATTGGTTTCGGTGAAGAGAATGAATCCAATCCGTTTTATGATTTTAATTTGTCATTTTTTAGTGAGATAACTGACGGTAGAGGATTAACAAACAAATTCAATGAAATCAAATCGGATAAACTGGTTCATCTGAAAATAGATGCAACGATGGGGGTTTCCGGATTACCGCAAAGCGGAACAGGCCAGGCAGCATTATTTACCGGGGTAAATGCCGCAGATATTGTTGGAAGGCATTTTGGTCCCTATCCACATTCAAAATTGAAACCACATCTTTCGGAAAACAGCCTTTTTAACGATTCAATTTCACGGGGATATAAACCCCATTTTATTAACGCTTATCCGGATCTCTTTTTTGAAAAAGCAGAAAAAAAACAGAGATGGACGTGTACCACCCTGATGACAAAAAAGGCAGGCCTTGAACTGAACACGGTATCGGATGTACGGCAGGAGAGAGCTATTACTGCTGAAATCACTCAAAATGTATGGAGAGAAAAGCTAAAGGTGAATGTGCCGGAAGTTACACCGGAATCTGCTGCCGGGAGGCTTGTAAAAGCAACCCTAAACTATGATTTAATTCTCTATGAATATTATCTCACTGATAAAGCCGGGCATTCAAAAGATCCTGAAGCTGCAAAATCAGTGCTAAACAAGCTTGACAGGTTTCTGTATTACATTTTTAAAAACAAGCCGGATGATACGGTGATGATCCTGAGCAGTGATCACGGAAACCTTGAAAATATCTCAATAAAAACGCATACGCTTAATCCTGTTCCGTGGATTGTTTCAGGACCAGGTGCAAAAATTGCAGATGATGTTACATCTATAATGGATGTAAAGAGTGCGATTTTGCAGCTTCTTGAGAATAAATTGTCCAAATAGAATTATTTTTATTTAAAAATTTTTGACATAATGAAAAAGTTAAAGCCAAGATTTTACAGTTATATCAGATTTGTAACGGATGAGTTGGTTTGTTGTATGTTGTTTGTGGTCAAGCTATGTTAGGGATGGACATGGATTATAAACAACAAACAATTGATAACGAACAAAAACGACTTTCTGTTTTTCGATACAATCTCTGTTAACTTATGTTCCTTAAAAAGGGAGTAAGGTGTTTTGATACTATGGAAATTATTTCGGAAGGGCGGATTTTATCCTTTCAAATATCTCATCGATTGAACCAACGCCATCAATTTTCTGAACGAGATCTTTTTTCTTATAATAATCCATAACAGGCTGGGTCTCCTTTTTGTAGACTTGCAGCCGGGTTTTGACTTTATCCTCGTTGTCGTCGCTTCTTCCTTCCCCCCTTGACAAGATACGCTTAACAAGTTCTTTTTCGGGAACAGAAAGATGTATAAATGCGTCGACAGATTTTTGATCCTTTTTAAGAATCTCATCCAGTGCTTCAGCCTGTGCTACCGTTCTCGGAAAACCATCAAGGATGAATCCATCATCATATTCAGGTTTCTTTAATTCTTCCTCAACAAGTCCAACAACCGTCTCGTCGGGAACCAGTTTTCCCTCATCAAGTATGGATTTTACCTTTTTTCCCAAAGGAGTCTCATTTTTTATTGCCGACCGGAAGATATTCCCGGTTGATATATGAGGGATATCGTAGTGTTCGGATATTAAAGCTGCCTGTGTTCCCTTACCTGCACCCGGAGGGCCGAATAGTATAAGAATCATGGAATGATTTAATCGGATTTAGCTTTATTATGATTAGTCATCTAAGAAAGAAAAGAACAGCTTATTTTTTCTCCTCGTTGACTTTATTCTCTTTTTTTCGTGTATCCTTTTCTTTAATACGAGCAGACTTTCCTTTTCTGTCACGCAGGTAAAACAGTTTGGCACGGCGGACATTACCTCTCTTTTTTACTTCAATTTTTGCAATAAAAGGAGAATATAGAGGGAAGATTCTTTCAACACCAACACTCCCCGACATTTTGCGGACAACAATGGTTTTATTGATCCCGCTTCCTCTGTCACTTAATACGATGCCCTGGTATTGCTGTATCCTTTCCTTATCCCCTTCACGTACGCGATAATGTACATTTATCGTATCACCTGCTGTAAATGAGGGAATTTCTTCAGATATCTGTGTTTGTTCAATTAGCTTCAGCTTGTCCATTTTATTTACCTGTTAGGTCTTTATGTGTCTTTTTTAAATTTTTTGTATAAATCCGGCCGCTTTTTCCGCGTCCATTCCAATGCTTTTTGTTGTTTCCATTTTTTAACCCGATTGTGATCACCTGATAACAATATTTCAGGAACATTCATATTTTTAAAAACTTCCGGTCTCGTATAAACAGGCCCTTCCAAAAGCCCGTCCTGGAAAGAATCTGTAAGTGCGCTTTCTGAATCACCAAGTACACCCGGCAAAAGCCGGACGATCGAATCAGTCAACATCATTGCGGGCAATTCCCCGCCCGACAGTACAAAATCACCGACCGACAGCTCAAGAGTAACAAGGGCCTCCCTGACTCTTTGATCAACACCCTTGTAATGTCCGCAAAGGATGATAATGTTTTTTTTCAGGGATAACTCATTTGCAACCTTTTGACTGTATTGAGTTCCGGCCGGCGTCATAAAAATAATTTCATCGTAGATACGTTCGCTTTTCAGCTTATCAATACAGGAAAAGATAGGCTGTGGGCTAAGTACCATTCCCGCTCCGGGCCCGTACATATAGTCATCAACTTTGCGGTGTTTGTCTTCAGAATAATCCCGGAGGTTATGAGTATGGATTTCAACAATATCGAGGTCTTTGGCTCTTTTCACAATACTGTGGTTTAAAGGGCTTTCAAGCAAATCGGGTACAGCTGAAATGATGTCGAATCTCATAATATTTCTATCATTTAAAGAAGCTGATCAAGATTTATACAAAGTATTTCGTTGTTATCATGATCAACATTCCGGATATATATATCTACGAAAGGAATCAGCATCATTCCATACTTTGTTTCCGCCTCAATAATGAGGTGTGCGGGATTTTCCAAAGTGTTCAATACCGAACCAACCGATTGACCCTCATATACGAGTTTATACCCGGATAAATTATCCGTTTTTGTAATTTCCGGATTTGGTATTTCATTTTTGTCGGCCAGAAGCCTCCGGTCTTTGAATGAGTCGGCATCGCTCCGGTCATTAATCACATCAAGTTTTACAAAGAACGAAAACTGATTGCTTTTGTATTCTATTCTGTTGTACTGAACCCTTGCGGGCATAATGTCATCTCTTTCATTAGTGAAATAGAGGACTTCATTTTCAGCAATCAGTTTTTCATCAAAATAATTATTCGGCAAAAGTTTGATTTCTCCTTCAAGTCCATGCGGCCTGCCGAATCTGGCCACTTCCACAAACCGGTCGTCAGCATAATTTGCCATCGCGGCGGGAATATAATAATTACTCTTCGCCCGATTGTTTACTTTCCCAGGCTCTGAGAACGGTTACCCGTTCTTCATCTTCTGGCACAAAACCTTCCAGCTCTTCCAGTGATGAATTTTTGATATGGTCGATAGCTTCGGTCGCATTCATATCGACGGATTTCGTTTCAGAAGCTTCAGCTGCAGAAGTATCTTTCTTTTCATCTTCTACTTTATCAGTTTTCGCTTCAGCTTTTTCCGCTTTCTCTTCAGCCGGCTCTTTTTCAGTAGTTTCAGCAGCGGGTGCTTCTTCTTCTGTCTTTTTTACCTCGGCAACTTTTTCGTTTTCTTTTACAGTATCCTTTGCTTCAGCTTTTGTTTCTTCTTCCTCTTCAGCAGCTTCTGCTTTTTCTTCATTGGTTTCAGCCGCAGTCTCAGTAGTTTCCGCTTTTGCCTCTGCTTCTGCCTCAGCTTTTGCTTTCTTTTCTTCATCTTTCTCTTTTTCCAGAGCGGCTTTGGCTTCGGATGCTTTCTTTTCGAGCTGCTTCTTATATTCTTTCTCTTCCGCAATCAGCATTGCCTTTTCACGCTCTTTTCTCGAAACGCTGTCATCGTCAACAGTTTTGTTAACACGCTGTTTCCTCCACTCTTCCAATGCGGCTTGAATCTCTTCATCCGATTTGCCCCATCGCATCAGGTGCATTTTGTAAAGAATACCTTCGGCTTTGAGAATGCTTCTGACAGTGTCGGTGGGCTGTGCACCTATTTTTAGCCAGTGTATAATTCTATCTTCGTCAATTGTAAGCTCTTTCTTTTCGCTTACGTTGTCAAAGCGGCCTACTCTCTCAATCACACGGCCGTCACGCGGCGAGCGGATATCGGCAACTACAATGTGGTAGTAAGGCCTCTTTTTACGTCCTTTTCTTTGTAATCTTAATCTAATCAATGATCTGTTCCTGTATTTTTATTTTAATTCAAAAGGTGTTATCTGCCGATTGGCAAGTTTTTCAAACCCTGCATCGCCCTGCCCATCTTGCCCATTTTCGACATGGTTTTCATCATTTTCTTCATCTGGTCGAACTGTTTCATAAGGTCGTTGATTTCCCGGACGGAAGTTCCTGACCCTTTAGCAATTCTTTTCCTGCGGCTGCCATTGAGGATATCGGGATTGCTTCGTTCTTCGGGGGTCATGGATAAGATAATGGCTTCAATGGGCTTGAAGGCATCTTCACTGATTTCCTGGTCTTTCAGGTGTTTATCAGCTCCGGGTATCATACTTACAAGATCGGAAAAATCGCCCATCTTTTTGATTTTCTGGATTTGATCCAGAAAGTCCTCAAGGTCAAATTTATCCGAACGGATTTTTTTCTTGAGTTTCTCTGCCTGCTCTTCGTCAAATTCTTTCTGTGCTTTTTCAACAAGTGAGACTACATCGCCCATACCCAGGATACGCTGAGCCATCCTGTCGGGATAAAATGGTGAAAGGGCATCAAGCTTTTCACCTGTACTCACAAATTTAATGGGTTTCTGTACAACGGTTTTAATCGAGAGTGCGGCGCCGCCTCTTGTATCACCGTCCAGTTTGGTAAGTACCACTCCATCGTAGTCAATGACTTCATTAAATGCCTTGGCAGTATTTACGGCATCCTGGCCTGTCATTGAATCAACTACAAAAAGAATTTCATCGGGCTCTACCGCCTTCTTGATATCAGCCACTTCCTGCATCATTTTTTCGTCAACATGAAGTCGGCCTGCTGTGTCTATAATTACGGTGTCAAGTGCCAGGCTTTTTGCCATTGAGACTGCTTCACGGGCAACCCGTACAGCATCTTTTTGTTCAATGGAATAAACAGGCACATCAATTTGCGAGGCAAGCGTTTTAAGCTGATCAACGGCAGCAGGGCGATACACATCGGCTGCTGCAATAATTGGATTCCTGTTATTTTCCTTTTTAAGATACCTGGCAAGCTTACCGGCAAAGGTTGTTTTACCGGAACCCTGCAGGCCTGCAATCAAAATAACCGTTGGTGGATTTTGGGCAACAGCAATATCAGCGCGCTCTTCACCCAATACATTAACCAGCTCGTCGAAAACAATTTTGGTGAATTGCTGCCCTGGATTTACACTCTTGAGTACATCTTCACCAAGAGCTTTATCTTTAATTTTATTGGTAAATTTTCGTGTAACTTCCAGGTTTACGTCCGCATCCAGCAGGGCACGACGTATCTCACGCACAGTCTCGGCGATGTTTACATCACTGATTCTGGCTTCACCCTTAAGGGATTGAACCGCTTTCTCAAGTTTTGACGAGAGATCTTCAAACATATTTGTTAAATACTATTCGCAATTTGCAGAGTCTCAAAAAATACGCACATAATATTGTCTTATCAACATAGATTGTTGATAATTTTTTCTCCGGAAACACATAAAAAAACATTCCGATTTTAATGTAACCGCTCAAGGTGTTATTTTGGCGAAACCGTACTTATCAGCACTTTCACTCAATACTATAAATTGGAACCTAATTAATTTGATCCTATGTCTGACAGTAAAGGTTATGGCCTGCTAAAAGGAAAAAAAGGAATTATTTTCGGAGCTCTTGACGAACGCAGTATTGCATGGAGAATTGCACTTGCCTGCCATCGGGAGGGAGGTATCTTTTCTCTTTCAAATGCTCCGATAGCATTGAGGCTGGGCACTTTAAATGCACTTGCCGAAGAAACAGGCTCAAAAATATTTCCCTGCGATGTGAGCAAAGATGATGAAGTAAAAGAATTGATGCAAAAGGTTAAAGATGAACACGGTAGCATCGACTTTATACTTCACGCGATCGGAATGTCTCCGAATATCCGCAAAAACAAGGATTATACCGACCTTAACTATGCCTGGTATAATCAAACCCTTGATATCTCTGCAATTTCACTGCACCGGATTTTGAAGCATGCCGACAATGCGGGAATTTTGAATGATAATGGTAGTGTAATAGCTTTAACCTACATTGGTGCCCAAAGAATCTTTTCGAAATACTCGGATATGAATGACGCGAAAGCCCTGCTTGAAAGCATTGCCAGGAATTATGGAAGCAGGCTTGCCGAAAGGGGAATACGGGTGAACACCGTTTCACAAGCTCCGACTAAAACCTCGGCAGGATCCGGAATCAAGGGTTTTGACGGAATGTTTACGTTTGCCGAAAAGATTGCTCCACTCGGAAACCCGAGTGCGGATGAATGTGCCGACTATTGTGTAACCTTGTTTTCCGACCTGACAAGAAAGGTAACCATGCAAAACCTTTATCACGACGGCGGCTTTGTAACATCCGGAATCTCGGAAGAGATGATTGAAGGCCTGGCCAAATTGTATTCTGAAGAAAACTGATTTTTATAATCATATCATTATGCCTCACCGAATTTTAGGAATTGATCCCGGATCTCGTCACACGGGAATAGCATTGCTTTGTGAGGTGAACGGAAGCCTGAAGATCGAACTTTGTGAGGTCATTCATCTCAGTAATGAAGAAGATCACACAAAGCGGCTGAAAATGATTTACGGCAAACTGACGGAAATTGTGCGGCACAGTAAACCAACGGCATGTGCTGTTGAAACTCCGGTCTACGGCGTTGATCCACTTGCAATGCTGAAATTGGGCCGGGCACAGGCCGCAGCAATTCTTGCCGTATCCGGGCAGGAAGTAGATGTTTCGGAATATTATCCGAAAAAAGTAAAAAAAGCCATAACCGGTAATGGCAATGCCGGCAAATCACAGGTAGCCTACATGCTTGAGAAAATCCTGGGTATCGACACATCCATGCTCAAAGCCGATGCAACCGACGCCCTGGCCGTGGCATGGTGCCATTATACCCACTTAACAACAACTCCCGACCCGGGAAACGGGAAAAAACTTCATCAAAATAACAGGAAATCAAGCTGGTCGGCATTTATTGCGGAAAATCCGGACAGGGTCAAAAAAGGAGACAAGAAATGATTGCATATTTGAAAGGAGAACTGGCAGAAAAGAAAGAGGGTATTGCGGTTGTTGACGTGCAGGGTGTTGGCTATATGCTTGAAATTTCAAATCAAACACTCTCTGAACTTCCTGAATCCGGCCAGAAAGTGAAATTATTGGTGCATCACCACTTCACTGAAAATGACCAGCGGCTTTTCGGTTTCATCGATGAAAAAGAGAAAAATCTTTTCGAAAAACTGATCACAGTAAAGGGTATCGGCCCGAAACTTGGCCTGACAATCTTGTCGGGCCTGCCGGCAACTACTTTGATTGAAGCGATTGTTAGCGGAAACCTTTCAGCTCTTTCCGGAATTTCAGGCATTGGAAAGAAGACGGCCGAGAGAATGGTGCTTGAACTGAAAGATAAACTACTGGATGATGCAGGAAGCGTTTTGTCAATTCCTCAGGATAAAAAATCAGCAGGAGTACTTGAAGAAGCCGTATCGGCTCTTGAAGCCCTTGGCTTTAAAAAGAAAGATGCTGAACAGGCAGTATACAATGTTAAAGATGCTAACAACAGCGAAAGCGTTTCAAACGTTGTTAAAAAAGCACTTGCAAGCCTGAACAGGTAACAATTTCTTAATAGCCATAAATTTTTTATTAAAGCTTTGGGTTTGTACCATATACGGACAAAAACCTGAACAAAATATTTGAACGTGAGTAAAAAAACCATACTTGTAGTTGACGATGAACAGGACTTGCTGGATTTGATCGAATACAATCTCAAAAAAGAGGGTTTTGATGTAATCAAAGCCGATAACGGTGAGGATGGAATTCAGTTGGCAAAAGAGCATAACCCGAGCCTTGTGCTTCTCGATATAATGATGCCGAAAATGGATGGTATTGAAGTCTGTGATCATATCCGAAGTGACCCAGCCCTGAAACATATTCCTATCATATTTCTTACCGCACGGGGAGATGAGAAAACGGAAGTTGAAGGCTTGAATAAAGGCGGTGACGACTACATAACCAAACCGATTAGTACCACAAAGCTGATCTCGCGGATCAAGGCCGTTCTCAGAAGGTTTGATGAGACAAAGGAAGAAGTGAGGAAACTTGAGGTTCATGATCTTAAAATCGATAAAGACCGCTATATCGTTACGAGAAATGACGAGGAATTTCAGCTTCCGAGAAAGGAATTTGAACTTCTCTATTACCTGGCAAGCAGAAAAGGCAGGGTTCTCGACAGGCAAAAACTGCTGAATAAAGTCTGGGGTGATAATGTGTATGTTGTTGACAGAACCGTAGACGTTCATATCAGGAAAATCCGCGAGAAGCTTGGAGATCACTATATCGAAACTGTGAAAGGTGTTGGTTACAGATTTAAAGAATGAATAGTAATTCGCCAGACTATGGAAAGTTTTCGCCGCTGAGTTTCAGGATATCCGTTTATCCGGCAGTGATATCATTTGTTGCGATCTTTCTGTTGCTGCATACGTTATCGGAGATAAGCTTTTTTTGGATGTTTGGCTTATCATTCATGCTTGCGCTGGCCTTGGGAACAGTAACCTATTTTTCGAGTGTAAGGCTTCACAAAGAACGGATCTCCAATATCAAGAGAATCACCAAAAACATTGCAAAAAAACGGTTCGAAGATTACGCAAATATTCCGATCGAAGACAAGGATGAGCTGGATTATCTTGTATTGCAAGCCATGAAAGCGAGTAAAACCGTTGAAAGAGAGATCCAGCGCCTCAATAAAATTGAAAATTACCGCAAGGAATTTATAGGTGATATTTCGCATGAACTCAAAACGCCGATCTTTGCGATACAGGGATTTATTGAAACACTTTTGAACGGGGCGCTGGAGGATGAAGAGGTAAATAAGCTCTTTCTGAATAAGACCATGAGAAATGTAAACCGGCTGATTTATCTGACGAAGGACCTGATGGAAATATCCAAGCTGGAAACCGGCGAACTGAAATCAAATATGCAGGAAATTTATCTGTGGGATGTGATTAACGATGTGGTTGAAAGCTTGCAATATAAAGCTCAAAAAGAAGAAGTTGATATCCATATACAAGAGTTTGATAAAAATCTGCAGGTAAGGGTCGATCGAAACCAAATCCGACAGGTTCTGATTAACCTGATTGAAAACGGCATCAAATACAACCGCCAGGGCGGCCATGTTGAAATCAGCGTTGAACCGCATCCTGAAAAACCGGATAAGGTGCTCGTTTTCGTGAAGGACACCGGCATCGGAATTGATTCAAAAGACATTAAACGGGTTACGGAGCGCTTTTTCAGGGTTGATAAATCAAGATCCCGGGAAAAAGGCGGCACCGGATTGGGTTTGTCGATTGTAAAGCATATTATGGAGGCTCATGGTGAAAAACTGAATGTTGAGAGTAAGCCTAATAAAGGATCCACGTTTAGTTTTTCACTCACAAAAGCTGACTATTTTTCAGTTTCCAATTAGAAAAAACGATTAAAAACTAACAAGTAATTCATTTTTTATGCCCTACGCGGTGATTATGGCGGGCGGAACCGGTACGAGGTTTTGGCCCAAAAGTACGAGAAAGATGCCAAAACAATTTCTGAGCCTGTTCGGTGATAAAACCATGATTCAATCGACTGTACACCGATTGAAAGGCTGGATTGACATTCGAAACTGCATGGTGGTAACCAACGATAACTATGTGGATATTGTGAAAGAACAACTTCCGGGTATAGACGATCAAATGATCATCGGGGAAAAAGTTGCCAAAAATACGGCTCCGTGCATCGCTGCTGCTGCTGCCATTCTTCACGATAAAGATCCGGATTCGGTCATGGTAGTACTTCCTGCCGACCATCACATAGCACAGCCGGAAAGGTTCAGGGATATTTTGAACAAGGCTGTAAAAAAAGCCGAAGAGGATCACTGCCTGGTTACTATCGGAATTACGCCTTCACACCCGGAAACCGGGTACGGTTATATAAATTATGAAGGTCCTGACGGAGAAAGTGATGTTTCAGGCCAGGCTTTTAAGGTGAAGCGGTTTACTGAAAAACCCGACCTTGAGAAAGCGGAAGAATTTTTAAAATCGGGAAACTATTTATGGAACAGTGGTATGTTTGTATGGAAAACCTCCGCTATTTTGGATGCTTTTAAATCGTATTTGCCGGAAGTCCATACACATGCTGCAAAAATATCGGGTAAGGGCGATTTGAAAAAAAACCTGGATTCATTTTACGAGACCTGCCCTTCTGTATCTGTAGACTATGGTATTATGGAAAAAGCCGATGATGTTTATGTAATACCGGGAGAGTTCGGCTGGAACGATGTTGGCAGTTGGTCGGCAGTGTATGAGTTATCAGCCAAGAATGAAAATGACAATGCCGTAAAAGCAGACACGGTATTCATGAAAAACGCTTCGGGAAACCTGGTTCAGAGCGAAAGCGGAAAATTTATTGCAGCCATCGGCGTGGAAAATCTTGCAATTGTTGAGACGGATAAAGCCATACTCATTTGTCCTCTAAATGAAGCTCAAAAGGTGAAGGAAGTTGTAGAGTATTTAGGCGATAGTGAGGAACTGAAGAAGTATCGCTAAATTTCAACCTCAAGCATGTCGTATGACAGCCTCACATTTGGAGGCAATTTTTTATTTGTTTCGGAATGATTCACAAACGAGTTCATATGAATCAGGTAAGTCATCGGTATGTCAAGTTTATTTGCTACTTCAGCAGCTTCCGGAATGGTAAGGTGTGTCGGGTGCGAAGGTGCCCACCTCAGCCCGCTCAGCACAAGAACCTTCGATCCCCTGATGAGGTCCCAGGTTTTTTCCGGAATATATTTCACATCGGTGATATATGAAAAATCGTTGATTCTGTAGCCATTCACGCCTGTCTTTCCGTGAACAACCGGCAGTGGTGTAATTTCCACATCCTTGATCTTCATTTTATCACGGATAACGTTCAGTTCAAAAGAGGCAGACCCCGGGTATTTATTTTCTCCAAAAAGATAATCAAACCTCTTTTTTATGCTTTTAATTGCTTTTTCTGTGCTGTATAAAGGGATTGAATCTTTTTGCACATAGTTGAATGAGCGCACATCGTCGAGGCCGGCAATATGATCCATATGCTCATGTGTTATTAGCAAGAGGTCAATTTTTTTTACACCCGACCTGATTGTCTGCAGGCGAAATTCAGGTCCTGCATCAACAATAATGGAAAGTTCATCGGTTTGAACCCATACCGAGCAGCGGTATCTTTCATTGCGCGGGTCTCCGTACAAACGTTCTTGCCCGAATCCTCCGGCCACCGGTACTCCCATCGATGTCCCTGTTCCTAAAAATGTAATCTTCATAACAGATCAAAGCCTTCCCGGCTATCTCAGTCTTTTTCAAAAGTTTCTATTCGATCCCACAATTTCTCCAATTCTTTTCTTACGGCCGGTTTGACAAAGAGATCTTCTGCGCCATGATTCATCAGGACTCTTGCAAGCAAACCGTTTTGGGATTCAACGGGTTTGTTTTTATTCAGAACAATAAGGCTTTCACCTTCAACAAGGCATTGATCTCCCCTGAAGGAACCCCTTTCTTTTCTTATTGCGTATCCGCATTGTTCGCATAATGACTCCAATTCCAGTAACAGCTTTTCTGACTTCATAATTTAAAACACAAATCCGATTGTAATTCCGTGGCCGGTGAATCGATGATCAAAACGTTCATCATCCAATACATAATCCCTGAAATCGTAATCATATCCGATTGCAAGGCCGTTGTTTCCGAAGAACCTGTCAATAACCAAACGCAGCTTTCCCTGCATAGAGTACAAGGTGCCCCCAAAGAAAGTTCCTCTGGCAGCACTGAATCCTACATTGGGAGTAAACATGGCTGCCAGTTCAAGGCGCTGGTTAATTCTGTATGCAGATGTAATTCCCGAACCGATTGAAAATGATGTCTGTTCAAATTCGTAGTCGGTAAAATCGCTATTCACCCTGGTAAAGCCAGTAGAAATTTGCAGGGGAATGCCAAGCCGAAAATTAGGGGCTCTTGAGATGATAAAACTATTGTACAATTTTGCCTTCAGGTTTACATAACTATTGTCCTTCATTCCGGTTGCCGAACCTCCTAAACCAATGTTAATATCAATGCCCGGATTTTCAAACTGAATGTTCAGGATATTATCGTTAAAATCCAGTCGGTCACTGTCCGGAACTCCGCTTCCCCTGAATTCAAAATCGGCAAAATCAACACTTACTCCAATCATCGAAAAGAAACCAGGAGGACGTTGGGCACGTTCTTCTACAGAACCGATTGAAAACATCTGTCCAAAAGCTGTATGTACAGGCAACAGGAATGTAATTACAAAGAACAAGGCAAAAAGAAATTTAATATTTTGCATTCGGAACGGTTTCAATTAAATTTAAATTAATCACGTAAAGAAAACTTTTGACAAAATATGAAATTCGTAATCACTATAGTATCACTATTCTGTATAATGGGAATCGCAAATAACACAACCGATTCGATTTATGATTTTAAATTAACCGGAATTGAAGGGGATAAACTGGATCTTGCTTCTTACGAAGGACGGGCTCTGCTTATTGTGAATACCGCCTCCGAATGCGGCTACACACCCCAATACAGCGGGCTCCAAAAACTCTATGAGGAATATAAAGAAGAGGGCTTCACAATTATCGGGTTTCCAGCAAATAACTTTGGCGGTCAGGAACCGGGATCGGATCACGATATCCTGCAATTTTGTGAAGTCAATTACGGAGTGACGTTTCCTCTTGCGTCAAAAGTATCCGTGAAGGGTGATGATATACACCCGCTCTTCGCCTACCTTACCACAACCGAAAACAAAAGCTTCAAAGGCGATATCAAGTGGAACTTTGAGAAATTCCTGATTGACAAAAACGGCAACCTGGTTGAGCGCTTCCGCAGTAACGTTAAACCTGAGAGTGAGCAATTGAAAAGTGCTATAAAGGAACTTTTGTAGTAATAATACCCATATTTTAATTCTGTAAGAGAGATTAAGGTATAATAAAAAAAAGCCGTCTTAAGTAAAATCAAGACGGCTTTTAGCGATCCGGACGAGATTCGAACTCGCGACCTCCTGCGTGACAGGCAGGCGTTCTA
>CAYPZI010000060.1:0-16053 GCA_964415185.1 uncultured Balneolaceae bacterium
GGCAAAGGGCAAAGGGCAAAGGGCAAAGGGCAAAGGGCAAAGGGCAAAGGGCAAAGGGCAAAAAAATTTGCCTAAAAATTTTATAACATACAAGTTAATTAAAAACAATTGTTTAAAAATTGTTATTTTGCATCCGATTTTAAAATACTACATACTACATACTACATACTACATACTACATACTAAATACCAACTGCCTAAAAACGCTTAACGCTGTAAGGTGCAAAAAGTGCACGCTTGAAGGTTTCGCTTTAATGTCGCCTGACTCACAACAAAACCCACGCCATGATCTGAATACTAACCAACCCGGTAATGCCCATAATAAGTGTAGCGAGTGTATGTGTTTTCAGGGCTGTTGAAGTGTCCATATTCGAAAATTTTGCAACGACCCAGAAATAGCTGTCATTGACATGTGATACAGTCATTGCTCCGGCACCGATTGCAAGCACGGCAAGTGCTTTTCCGGTTTCCGAATCAAGCCCGATGGATCCGAGTAATGGCACTGAAATAGCTGCGGCTGTAATGATGGCAACCGTGGATGATCCCTGGGCTGTTTTCAAAAATGATGATATCAAAAACGGAATCGCTATACCAAGTGCGCCCGCAGCAGTAAAAGATTCCGCATGATCTGCAAGATCCGTGGTTCTGAGCACTTCACCAAAAGCCCCGCCGGCTCCCGTAATCAAAATGATGGTGCCTGCTTTTCCAAGTCCTTCCTCGATCCATTTTCTGCGGTTTTTCACCCCAATTTCTTTGGCCATGCCAAATGCAAATAGAACGCCGGTTAAAAGTGCGATAATGGGATCACCGGCAAAGAGAAATAATTTTTGAATGGCACCTTCGCCAAACGGGCTTCCGGGGGAATCGGCAATCGACTTCATCGCTATAAGAATAATGGGAACCAAAATCGGCGCTAAAGAGGATAAAAACCCGGGATCATCTCTTGATTCAATACTTTTAATATCAGATTCTTTTTTTTCAGCTTCTATTGTAAAGCGTGAGCAATATAGGCGTGCCCACAGCAATCCGGCAAGCATTACTGGAACAGAGATGATCAGTCCCAGAATCAGAACCAGGCCTATATCAGCCTGAAGGGTCGCGGCAGCCGCAAGCGGGCCGGGTGTGGGCGGCACAAACACGTGGGTGGTATAAAGGCCTGCCGAAAGAGCAATGGCAAGAGCCACAGTTGAGAGTCCGGTTCTTTTAGCGATGGCATCTTTCAGAGATGAAAGCACGATAAAACCGGAATCACAAAATACGGGAATGGAAACAATATAACCGGTAACCCCAAGAGACAGGGGGGCATGTTTATCACCCGTTTTTTTGAGAATTCGATTGGCCAGCACCTTTGCACCGCCACTCCGGTCAAGATATTCCCCGATAATGGTGCCGGCTGCTATCACAATTCCAATACTTTTTAACGTATTGCCAAAGCCGCCGGCAACGGCACCGAGTACTGTTACGGCATCAATTCCGGCTAAAAATCCCATGACGATACAAGCTGCAAGAAGTGCCAGAAACGGATGAATACCCTTTTTAACGGAGAGCCAAATGACAAAGAAAACAACCAGTATCAACCAAAATACATTCAGCATCAGTCATTAACGATGTTAAAATATGCTACCTGTGAAGGCTCATATCTTTTCAGCCTGATATTAAATTTTTCTGATTCTCTCACGATTTCAGGCACAACAAAACCGGTGTTATCGTTCAGTATATCCTGATAATCAACATATGCCGAGTAAAGCTCTTTATCTTGCGCATCACTGTACTCGTCAATGGGTACGGAATAGACAATCGTTATAGATGACGGGCTGAAAGTAATTGCTTTACCTGATGGCAGGTTTCTTGTACGTATGGGCACGCGGATTTCTCCTTCCGTAAATTCGGAAACCTCTACTTTGTAAAGCACTTCATCCGGCTCGATTTGGATCAAGCCGTCGGGTGATACCAGCCTGATTCTTCGCTCAACATCACTGTTTATATCTTTCATTTCTACCGGTTCGGTTTCCCAAACACTGATATTTGCCAATTTTGAAGCCGCCCCTGATATAGTTACACTGTCGGGTTCAATATCAGGCCTACCGATGATGCCATATTGTTCCTGCAGCGTGAGGTCTGTTCTTGTCACCACGGGTACTTTTTTGGTAATTCTTTCTTCAAGGTTCAGTTTAACCTCTAACGGCTGGACATCAACTACACTTAC
Source organism: uncultured Balneolaceae bacterium (assembly GCA_964415185.1). Classification (GTDB taxonomy): domain Bacteria; phylum Bacteroidota; class Rhodothermia; order Balneolales; family Balneolaceae; genus CAYVBJ01. The sequence goes on from CAYPZI010000060.1 coordinate 2,207, forward strand.
ATCCGTATTTACACCCAATTGCTGACGGAGCTGGTCCAGAATATTTACCGTTTCATTCTCAACATTAAGATTGATCTTAGGCGGATTGTTGTAAAGTGAAATCAACTGCCATCCTTCCCCGTTTAAACTTGCTGAAGCGTTCCCGGGTACAGGAGTACTTGGTGCAAGCGAATCGGGCATGTTGGCAATCTCAATAGGTAAATTCAGGTTAACGTTAAAATCCCTGTTCAGATTGATGATAAACCACAAACAGAATGCAAATACAAACGACAAAAAAAAAGCAACAGCTTTTTCCCTGGTCAGAAAGGCTTTATCGCCATCTGTTTTTCCGGATTCCGCAAGTCCGTTTTTAATCAGGCCGGTAACTTTTTCTATCAGATTCATTCGGAATAAATGGAATGCTATTCGAAGCTAATGTATGAATTTTACTCAGGGTAATGAAATTTCGTACTTAAATTTATGGCTGCGTGAGAAGTGAAAAAGCAAAACTCAAAAGTGAAAAGTTTAAATACCCGGTTTCAGGCTATCAGTAAGACACTACACCGATCTTACAATCAAATTTTTCACAACTTTAGATCCTGCTTTTTCATTCAATTTTTTTATGATAGCAAAGCGGCTCATGTGTATTTCATGCCTCCATGCCGAACTTTCAACTTCAACTACAAGGTTATCATTTTCAAAATGGACATTCCGGGTTACGGATGCGATCTTCTTGCCAACTACCTGGGGCCAGTAGTGCAATACAAAACCTTTTTTTAATTCCTTTTTCTGTGGAATTTTCTTAAGAAATTCTTTTAATACCGATCCGATATCCTGCGGTTTATTTCCAAATGCCATCATCAGCTCTTTTATAATTCGCTTACTTTTCCATCATTTACTGTAAATCTTCGGTTCGAGTCGTCTTTGCTGAATTCAAATTTCTGAAAGGGTCTATCGGATGCCGAAGTTATAAATATCTGGCCTTGATGCCGGATCAGTGTCTCCATCAATATATCGGTTTTGTTCTGATCAAGATTTCCAAAAACATCGTCCAGCAAAAGCACCGGCAAATCATCCAATTCATCTGAAAAATAAAAAAGTTGTGCCATTTTCAAAGAGATGGCAAAAATACGATGCTGGCCTTGTGAACCATATTTTCTCAATTCCATATCACCCAGGTAAAAAACGATTTCATCCCGGTGAGGCCCATGTATGGTTTGCTCTCTCTCGATTTCTTTTTCAAGAGAATCTTTCAGAAGTCCGGAATACGCTATTTGGATATCATCAAGAGTATCACATTCGTTACATATCGTCTGATATTCAAGATCGGGTTTCAGGTCCAGGCCTGATATTTTTTCATATTGAACATGCAGATATCCTTTCAGCTTTTCCAGTACTTCCATTCGTTTGTGAATAATTAAAGATCCCTTTTCAATCAGTTGCATATCCCAGGGTTCAAGCATGAAGGCAAGCATACCTGAGGGGCCTCTGTACTCTTTTAAAAGTTTGTTACGGTGCCGGCGCACTTTTCTGTATGTAATCAGATCCCTCAGGTAACTTTTGGAAATCTGGCTGATAAAAGAGTCAATAAACGAACGCCTCTCAACCGGCCCGTCAGCGGTCAGTTTGTGATCTTCGGGACTCAATACAACTACCGGCACCATTCCGATCAGGTCTGCTAACTTGTCCAGCGGGCTTCCGTTTACAAATATCTTCTTACCCTCACCTTTTGAGTAGGAACATCCCACACTAAATTCCGGGCGGATGTTTCCCCTGAAGTCGCCCTCAATCATAAAAAAGCCGGCATCATGCATCACTACATATTGATCACTTGAAGCAGCAAAACTTCGCGACATACAGAGATAGTGCAAAGCGTCGATGAGGTTGGTCTTCCCCGAACCATTCGGGCCCGTAATCAAATTTACATGTGGCGCCGGATATACTTCAGTGTCATCGTGATTGCGAAAATGTTTTAGTTTAAGGCGTGTAGCCTTCATGCAGGTTAATGTGGAAGTTGTATGGGATTAAAACCCGAATGTATCCTTGCCCAAAAATACGGCAGAATCCCCAAGCTCCTCTTCAATGCGAAGCAATTGATTATACTTTGCAATCCTGTCGGTTCTGCTCATCGAGCCGGTTTTGATCTGCCCGGAATTCACAGCCACGGCAATATCGGATATGGTAGTATCTTCTGTTTCACCCGAGCGGTGTGAAATCACAGTTGTGTAGCCGTTCTTGTGGGCCATTTCTATCGCATCCAGGGTTTCCGTAAGCGTTCCTATCTGGTTTACCTTTACAAGGATTGAATTCCCGACACCCATATCGATGCCTTTTGCGAGTCGTTTGGTATTGGTTACAAACAGGTCATCTCCTACAAGCTGAACTTTGTCTCCAATGGCATCCGTCAGCTTTTTCCAGCCGTCCCAGTCATCTTCATACATGCCGTCTTCAATAGAAATAATCGGATATTTTTCAATCCATCGGGCCCAAAATTCGACCATTTCATCATCGGTTTTTTCCGAACCGTCGCTCCATTTAAATTCATATACTTTTTTCTCAGAATTATAAAACTCGGATGTAGCGGGATCGAGAGCCAGGAGAATATCATCCTGAGGCACATATCCTGCCGTTTCGATAGCATCCAGAATCACTTCTATTGCTTCCTCGTTCGATTTCAGATTCGGAGCAAAGCCGCCCTCATCGCCTACGGCAGTACTGTATCCTTTTGAGGCAAGTACTTTTTTAAGGTTATGGAAAATTTCAGCTCCCATTTGAATTGCATGGCTGAAAGATTTTGCACCTGCAGGCATGATCATGAATTCCTGAAGATCCACATTATTATCTGCATGTGACCCTCCGTTAATAATATTCATCATGGGAAGAGGCAATAGTTTGGCATTTACCCCGCCAAGATATCTCCAGAGCGGAAGACCACTCACCTGTGAAGCTGCCTTTGCCACTGCCATCGAAACACCCAGCATGGCATTGGCACCCAGTTTGCTCTTGTTGGGAGTGCCATCCAGTTCTATTAATATCTCATCAATTTCAGTCTGCAGAAAAGGTGACATGCCCGTCAATTCATCCGAAATGATCTCGTTTACATTATCAACAGCTTTAGTTACACTTTTGCCAAGAAAGTAGTCATCGTTACCGTCTCTCAGTTCAACGGCTTCGAACTCGCCTGTTGACGCTCCTGATGGAACCGCCGCGCGGCCCGTGATTCCGTTTGAAAGCATGACATCCACTTCAACAGTCGGGTTACCTCTTGAATCCAGGATTTGTCGTCCGTGTACAATTTCTATTAAGCTCATGGTTATTCTCAAATTTGGTTAGTAATGATGTTGTAAAGTACCACGATTTAAACTTTAGATAAAGAAGAGAGTCACTTCAGTTGAGAAGTATGTAGCAGGTAGTAGGCAGATATTTTACTGCATACTACCTGCTGCCCACTGTGAGCCGAAAATTACCACATTCCGCCAATGGTAAAACTGATTTGCGGCGAGCCGAAAAATTTCTGCGGGTCAAAGAAGGACTGTAGTGACAGCGAACCATCCGGATTAACCTCAAAGGGAAATTCATCCGGGGCTATGTCATCTTTGAGTATCGGCTGGTTGGGCTGCATAATTTGTATCCCGCCGGGGAAATTATAGAAGAAATATCCCAGCCTGAGTGTCGAAATATTGGCAAAATTCGATCCGAAATCGATTGCTATGGCCACTTCGCCGCTAAAGCCCAGGTGCCAGTCACCCTGCCCCAGGCCGGAAAAAATATCATTTATCTGTTCAAAATTATTAATATCAAAACTCTCCCTGAATCCATTATTATTTCGGTCATCAAAATATGGATAGGATAGAGCGGCTGCCGGTCCAAACTGGCCGCTGACGAAAAACCGGTAATTGTCCTGTACCGTTTTGCCAAATATTCGATGCCTTAATCCCACCATCAAAGGAAAGCCAAGTGCCCTCTGAAATTTATTCGGAATAATCTGGTTACCAAAAAATACATCCGTAAATGTCTGTTCACTCGCGTCCCTCAGGCCTGTAATCCGGGTTACTGCAGTAAATTCAGTATCCGGACCGATAACACGCCTGAATTCACCTCCGACTCCAAAACCAAAATTATTAACCACTACATTAAACCCAAGTCCGGTTCTAAGCCCTTCTGTGAGTGGAGTTTTTTTTCTGTCAATTCTTACAACTTCCGGTTCTTCTATTTGAGCCATTAGAAGGGCTGAATTTGATAAAGAGAGAAGAAAGAAGAAAAAAATTGTTGCTGCTAAAGTAATTATTGAACGCATATTTATGAATCAGACAAGATTTTATTCCTTTTGGGGAAAACAATATACAATGAACTACTAAAAAAAGTGGAATATCGTGAAAAAATGTTACGATTATATCATCTATTGTAGATTACAACGCTGCAACTATTTGCTTCTTGTTGTAAATTCGCTTTTATTCAAGCTAAATTTCTCGAACTCAGATAACAAGGTTAATAACAAATGAGCACAGTTACCAAATTTTTGGTTTACGGGCCTTCGGAGACATTAAAAAGGATGACTCCCAAACTGCTCGATTCTATTGAACCGAAATATGTGTATAAGTATAATTCCTCTACAAGCAACGATGAAGTCTGTGTTGCCGTATATGAACAATTTGAAAAGCAGATCAACGCAACAATTACGCTGGCTTGCATTTTAGAATTTACCGGACGCCAAACCAGGATTGAATTAAAGAAAGCAGGCGGAAGAATGGGGTTCAGGGGCAGCTCTCTTTCGGAAGAAAAAAGTATCGATTCTGCCGTCATTGATTTTATAATGGATTACACCAAACGCTTTGGCCTTTCACTCCAGGAAGAAGTCCACGATAAACCGGCCGGCGAAGACAAATAAGCTGTATTAAATGAGTCAATCTCCCCGTGAGTGGACCGTTCTCTCGATGCTTGAATGGGCAACCGATTATTTCAGGGAAAAAAAGATAGGGAACCCGAGACATAGTATTGAATGGCTTCTTGCCCATGTTTTAAAATGCAAAAGGCTCGATCTCTATCTGAAATACGACCGCCCTCTTTCGGAAGAAGAACTCTCGGAATTGAAGCCTCTTGTAAAACGGAGAGCCATTCATGAGCCGTTGCAATATATCACCGGCAGTACTGATTTTATGAACTGCCGGATTGAAGTCAATCCTGATGTATTAATTCCAAGAATCGAAACCGAGCAACTGACAGAAGAGGTATTGTCACAAATCGGTACCGGTAAAAAACCTCCCGGTACTCTTCTTGATATAGGTACCGGTTCAGGTTGTATCCCTGTTGCTATAAAAAAAGAGCTTCCGGAGTGGAACTGTTATGGATGTGACATCTCGGATGCTGCCCTTGAAACGGCAAAAAAAAATGCAAAAGCAAACGGCACAGAGGTCACATTCTTTAAATGCGATCTGTTTGATCTGTCCTCCGGGTTACCCCGGTCTGATTGGGATATTATTGTATCAAACCCTCCTTATATTCATCCTGACAATAAGATTTCAATTGAAAAGCAGGTTGCCGAATATGAACCCGAACTTGCACTTTTTCATAAAGAACCGCTGGATGTCTATCAAAAGATCTCAAAATTTGCAGGTAAGAAGTTGAATGCCGGTGGTTTTCTGTTTCTCGAAATAAATGACAAGCTTGCCCAAAACATACTCGAAGTGGTAAATTCATATTCCTTCCGGAAAGTTGAACTGAAAGAGGACCTGGACGAAAATCCGAGGTTTATAATAGCTGAAAAATAAGCTGAAAGATACTTTTAGGGCATATTTATCCTTACCCTTTTCCGATGAATAATTTACTATTCAATTTTTGTGGATAACTTGTTGAAAATTATTTTTTATCCTGACAGCCCTTGTGTATTTTGTATAAAATTGATGTTATGGAATTGTTACGCAATGTCAAGTGAAAAAACAGTTATATGCATAAATTTGTTTATTTAATTGAGCACCAGTTACTTACACTGTTTATACAAATGTGGATAACTTTCCGGGATTCATAAATTTTTCAATTGATTTCAGCCGAATAATTCAGCATTTTCCATCCCGCGGCAAAAAATAATAAGCACAATTGCTGTTGATAACTAAAGGGGAATCTGTTTTAAATTTTAAACGGAGGCATTGAAAATATTGAGTAAAGTTACCGCTGATAAAGCCTGGAAAGAGTGTTTGGAAATTGTTCAGGATAATATCAGCTATCAAAAGTACAAATCCTGGTTTGAACCTATTAATCCGGTCAAGCTCGAAAACGATACGCTGACAATACAAGTTCCCAGCCAATTTTGGTATGAATGGCTGGAAGAGCATTATTACAGCATGCTCAGATCCACAATTGCATCAGTTTTGGGTGAAAATGGAAAACTGGAATACTCAGTGCTTGTTGAAAAATCAGACAATTTTGAAGATAACCGCTCAATCCGGCTTCCGCAGCAGCCTGTCCCCCCTCCCCGTCCACAGGAGATGAACAGTTATGCGGATTATCATCCGGGCAAAATTGAAAACCCGTTTGTTATTCCGGGAATCCGTAAAACCACGATCGAATCGAACCTGAATAAAAACTATGTATTTGAACGGTTCATCGAAGGTGACTGCAACCGCCTTGCCCGTTCGGCTGCTATGGCCATTGCTGAAAATCCCGGAAAGAATTCCTTCAACCCGTTTTTCATTTACGGAACAACAGGCCTCGGAAAAACCCACCTTGCACAGAGTGTCGGAAATAAAGTAAAACAGGAGTTTGGGGATGAATATGCTGTGCTTTATGTCTCATCCGAATCATTTACAAACGAATTTGTACAGGCAATCCGGAATAACCGCGCAAGTGAATTTTCGATGTTTTATCGCAACATTGATGTCCTTATTGTTGATGATATCCAGTTTTTTAGCGGCAAGGAAAAAACACAGGAAGAATTTTTTCACATTTTTAACACGCTTCACCAGGAGGGCAAACAAATTATACTGAGCAGCGACCGGGCACCGAAAGATATTCCGGATATTGAAGAACGGCTGATTTCCAGGTTCAGCTGGGGACTAAGTGCCGATCTTCAGGTTCCCGAATATGAAACCCGTTTTGCCATTCTGGAACGAAAAGCATCCGATAACGGAATCGCGCTGGATTCTCAGATTATTGAGTTCATTGCGATGAATTTTAAATCGAATATCCGTGATCTTGAAGGTGCTATTATCAAACTGCTTGCCACGGCCTCGCTGAAACATATAGATGAGATCGACCTGGCGACCGCCAAAAAGGTTTTAAAGGATATGGTTAAGAATACAAACAGTACCATATCCATAGAATCCATTCAGAATTATGTTTGTGATTATTTCGGAATCGACACAAACAAAGTGCGTGAAAAAACCCGTAAACAGGAAATCGTCGAAGCTCGGCAGATTGCCATGTACTTATCCAAGAAGTTCACACAATCAAGCCTGAAGTCTATAGGCCTTCAGTTCGGCGGCCGCGATCATTCAACCGTTATCCATGCCATCAATACCATTGACGGCAGGCTGAGCACCAATCCAAAGCTGAAGCGTGTAGTTAAAGAACTGGAACAAAAAATTGAGGTAGCCACACTCTGAGTTTAACAGACCGAATCACCTTAAAATCTATCACGCTCGATGCGCTTCACGGTTATTATGACGAGGAGAGAAAAAAGGGCAACCGGTTTGAGGTGGATATCATTGCACATGGCAACTTCAGAAAGTCGGCGAAAGAAGATTCCCTTGAGTATACTTTCGATTACCAGGGGGCGGAGAAAATAGTCCGGGATATATTTTCGGGTACATCAAAAAAGCTGATCGAAACACTCTGCCTGGAAACCGGGACTGCAATTTTCAATTCACACCCTGATATTGAAAAGTTACAGGTTGCGGTAAGGAAACTGAATCCGCCGCTCCAATCCGAAACCGAATACGCAGAAATACTGATGAAATGGAAAAGGTAATCGTCGCTCTCGGATCTAATCTCGGCAAGCGATTGAATTACATGCAGGAAGCCGTCAATTTTTTGGCAGGCCTTTCGCAAACGCCCATCCTGAAATCATCACTGTGGGAATCGGAAGCCATTGGCGATGCCGTTTATCCCTTTTTGAATGGTGTGTCTAAAATAGAGACCCATCTCGGCCCGAATGAGCTTTTGAAAAAACTGAAAAAATTTGAAATTGAGCACGGAAGGAACAGAAAAACAGGAAAATGGAAACCGAGAACCATTGATCTCGATATTATTGCATACGGAGAATTGGTTATCCATGAAGAAGGCCTTATTATACCGCATCCCGAAATGGAAAAGAGAAAATTCGTGCTATTGCCTCTGGATGAGATTGAGCCGCAGTGGAAGCATCCCGTAACAGGCCAGTCTATAAAGCAGTTGATTGCAAATGCACCTGATTTAAAAATCGAAAAAAAGAATTTCGACTGGTAACATGGCAAATCAATTTGATTTCATCGCGGTTGAAGGTGTAATCGGAGTGGGCAAAACCACACTGGCCGAACTGCTTGCCCAACGCCGTAATGCACGTTTGGTCCTGGAACAGTTTGAAGAAAATCCATTCCTTCCCAGGTTTTATGAAGATAAAGAGAGATATGGCTTCCAGACGCAGCTCTCATTCCTGGCAAGCCGGTTTAAACAGCAGCAAAAACTGTCGAGCCCCGATCTTTTTCAAAGTTTGACCATTTCGGATTACATCTTTGAAAAAGACCGGATCTTTGCAAAGCTTAACCTGCAACATGAAGAATTATCCCTTTACGATTCAATTTACAACATCATGACCGGGATCTCGGCCAGGCCTGACCTGGTTATTTATCTTCAGTCGTCCGTAGAAAGACTGATGGAAAACATCCGGAAAAGGGGCAGAAAATATGAAAAACACATTACACCCGATTACCTCCGTGACCTGATCGATGCATATAATCATTTTTTCTACCACTACAATAAATCACCTTTGTTGATCATTAATGTTACTGAAACAGATTTTGTAGATAACCCCTCACATTTAGCGTATATTGAAGAACAGGTTTTTGAACAACCGATACGCGGTAATACACATATACAAATAATTCCCGAATAATGTTACGCTGGCTCTTTTTAGCATTTATCATTTATCTTATAGTCAGGTTTGTCGTATTTAAACGGGTTAAAAACCGGAATGACAATTCTCCGTTTTCACATTTATTCGGGGGATCTCAGTCCGGAAGAAACGGTAACCTGGATCATATTGAAGAAGCCGAATTTGAAGATATCACTGAAAAAGAGAATCAAAAGAAAAAATCGAATCCATGAGTTTTGAAGAAAAGCATAAACTTGGATATGAGTTATTGCACGAACGTGACCTCGACAAAAGCCTTGACACGGCACGTGAACTTCAGAAAACAGACCGAAATGCACCTGAAGGCTACACACTTGAGGGCGAGGTGATGCAAAAACTCAACCAATGGGAACAAAGCATCAAATCATTCAGTGAAGCCCTTGAACGGGACACTGAAAATGCACGCCTCTATAACCTCAGGGGGTACTCCTATCTGAACAATGACCAGCCGGAAAAAGCAAAAGAAGATTTTGAAAAAGCCGTCAACCTGGAAGACCTGCCCGGTGCCCACAGAAATATTGTACTTTATAAGCTGATGTCGGGCAACGGCCAGGAAGCGATTCAGTACCTGCTCGACAGAATCCGCAAAGATCCGCGGGATGTAGAAAACTGGATCCTGATGGGCGACCTTATGAAAAAAGGCGGCCATGAAGAAAAGGCAAAAACCTACTACGAGCAGGCCCGGAAGATGTCGCCCGACAACGAATACGTAAAAAACCAGCTTGCCGGATAATTTTTGCATCCCGCCGATTCCATTTCAATTTAAAAACCGCTATCTTTGGAATCTTTCCGGCAGTTGGCAGTTGGCTAAATTAAAGCCCTGGTGGTGGAATTGGTACCCCGACAGCGGTCGGGATTGAGGGGGCAGTGATTTTTTTTATTTATTTATTTATTTGACAGCCCTGGTGGTGGAATTGGTAGACACGCTGTCTTGAGGGGGCAGTGACCGAAAGGTCGTGCTGGTTCGAATCCAGTCCAGGGCACTCCAAGCCTTGCAGTTTCATATACTGCAGGGCTTTTTTTTTGACCTCTTTCAGCTAATCATGATTTCCAAAAAAGAGCATAAACCCTCAGGTGGTGGAATTGGTACCCATCGGATAAACCTTATTTTCGGTTATAAGGAACAATAAACTTTTCCATATTTTTTGAAAAACATAACCGAGAGTTTTGTTAAGATTTAATCCAGTTGTTCATACCGGGATAAATTACTGGTTCGTTTAGATTTTACCATGCATTCTCTATTTTAATAATATCAATTTAAAACCTCTAAACATGATCGATTATGAAATCGCTTATTATAACTCCGAAGAATAGTGATGATTTGAAGTTCTTTAAATCACTTTTAAAAAAACTTGGATATCCTGTTAAGGAACTTACACAAGAAGAACTTGAGGATGCAGGTCTGCTCTTTGCTATGGTTTCAGAGAAAAAAGAAGACTATGTCTCTGAGAACGAGATTAAAGAAGCTTTGAAATGAAGATTCGTTATGAAAGATCTTTTCTAAAAGATATAAAAAAGAGAAAGGACAAAAATTTAAAGAAAAGAGTAAATGACATCATATCTGAAATAAAAAATGTCGAAGACCGGTCAAACTTGCATTTCATTGAAAAGTTAAAGGGTCATCAAACAGCTTACAAAATACGAATTGGTAATTATCGAATGGGGATTTTCCTGGAAAAGGATACTGTTATTTTAAGCAGATTATTACACCGAAAAGAAATTTACAAAAAATTTCCATGAAATCGCTTATTATAACTCCGAAGAAGTTTGGGATTTAAGGGTTGTAATTATAATTTCAAGTTTTCGATAAGTTACTAACTCACTGGATCAATAATTGCTTTTTTAACCCGATGAATGAGCCGCAGCTTCCCCTTTTTGACTGGCCGGCAATGGTACTATCGGAGGGATACCGTAAAATGGCGGCTTTTCATTTTGAAGAAGCTGAGAAGGATTTTAATGATGTTCTTCAGGTCAGACAGGGATCGGAAGAAGAAGCCTCAAACGCGGTTCAGGCTTGCAAGTACTGGCAAATACAATTTCAAAAGCACAAAGAAAACCCGGAAGTATTGCATAAAGAGCTCCGGCAATTTGATTTTGGCAATACATCGGGATTGCATCAACTGAAAAACGCCCTTTTGAGCCACATTGCCGACCGGATGCTGGCGTACAACCGTTTTTATCTGAATGGAGATGGCGGCGATACGGTTACCGATTTGCTGTTGCAAACCGGCAGGCACAAAAAAGCAGAAAAAGTAATCCTGAATAAAATTGAAAAACACTCCGATAACCGGCTCAGGTACTCCCTTGCACAAATTCAATGGATAAATAAACAAAAGGGAGAAGCCAAAAAGAACTATGCGCTGGCTCTTTTGCTTAATCCCTGCCAGGTACCCACTCACAGAATTTTATATAAAGAACTCAATGTACTTATCGAAGATGTCGGGGCGGAAATGGCACCTGCCTTCGGATGGGTACGCGGCGTGTTGCCCCTGGTACCTTTGCAGGATAATCCGGTTATTTGTAGCGATCTGCACCGACAGGCTCTTGGCTGCTACCGCCTGCTGTGGTCGGCCGACAAAGCTCTCCAAAAAAAAGACGAGGAAGCCTGCTTCCGTTACAGAAAACAGCTTAAAGCCGAAGCGTCCGGGCTATATGGTGAATATTTTGAGTTGTTGCCTTAGTTAGTCAACTCAAACCCTCCAAGGTCTTAGGAGACCTTGGAGGGTTTTTTTTAGAAATATTGTAAGGAATTGACTTCTTACGGTTCTTATAACTACAGAAGCTACCCCTCCAAGGGTTTGAAACCATTGGAGGGGTGAGAGTTGACAACAAAAAAAAGAAAAATGCCTCAGAACCGAATTCCACTGGAACCCGGCCGGATGTACCACGTCTGGACACACGCAAACGGTGATGAAAATCTATTCCGAACGGATAGAAATTATACCTACTTCCTCGACAAATATACCCATTATATCCAGCCTGTGGCCGATACATTCGCCTATTGCCTGATGCCGAACCATCTCCATTTGATGGTTAGAGTGAAGGAAGAAGATAAGGTATTGGAATATTTACGGGTGAAGAAGTCGAGCCCAACCCTCCAAGGGTTTGAAACCCTTGGAGGGTTTAGCAACGCAATCAGCCGCCAATTTTCACATCTTTTTAACTCCTATACTCAATCTTATAATAAATACTACAGCCGCAAAGGCAGTCTTTTCATCCCGAATTTCAAACGGAAACGGATCGATTCCGATAACTACTTCGGCACCCTTATTGCCTATATACACAACAATCCGGTTCATCACGGTTTTACTCAAGGGCCGGATGAATGGCCCCACAGTTCGTGGTATGCGTATTTGCAGGAGAAGGCCACGAAGATCAAACGGCAGGAGGCTCTGGATTGGTTCTGCAACCGCGAAGAATTTTTAAGAGTTCACCGTGAAATACGAATGGAAAAACTGATTTCTTTATTCGAAGAATAACTAAAACTAACCCTCCAAGGGTTTGAAACCCTTGGAGGGTTAGTCCTTGTCAACCCGATCTTACAATATGAATAATCTCCTCAATCTCCTGTTTATCAGGGATATTCTGGTTCGTTACATAGTAGTGTTCAAATACAAAATTTCCCAGTTCATTACAGGCTTCTATTCCATTTTCAATAAGATCTCCTACTGCAACGTCGAGGTGTACCAAGGCGGTAATTCCTGCATATTTCTTTGAGCATTCAATCAACTCTACAACACAGTTTAGTTTTTTTGCTGTTGCAGGAAATTCCTCTTTAATAATTTTCTTTTGTGTAAAGGTAAATGCCTCATTCTTATCAGAGAGAATCAAAATATAATAGCGCATGCTTTGGCCCTTTCCACCAAGTCCGCTTGTAATGAATCCGGATGACTCGTTGAGCAATGAACTTTCGAGAAACATTTTACACTCCTGAAGAGCCAAAGCCGCCCATTGATCAAGATTTGTGTCCGGATCTTTATAATATTTTTCAAGCAGCCGATATGCAGAAACTGAACCGGAATGCGCCAAAAGTGACATCGCTTTTTTTCTGCCTTCAACAGGTATATTCGGCCTGAATAGAATTTCTTCTAACTGCCGAGTCTCTTCTTCCGAAAGATCACCTGTTCCAAATGAATGAGATATTTCCAAATACTCTTTTTGTGTCTCAAGATCTACCTTCTCTTGTAGAATGTCGAACTCATCAGGAAGGTTTTCCAAAAAAGTGCGGATCTCCTCTTGGTTTTTATTCATTTTCTGAAAATTTTATTTATGGTCGGTATCTCATGGGATCTGTCCCAAGGTAGTTCATTATGATTGTAAATATTATACTGATAAATTTAGTTTCGTGTTCTAGACAATGTCAAATCAACTACATCATATTGTTGATATCCGGAATGGAGTTTCAGTTAAAACTTCCGGCAAAGGTCCAGTTATCTGTTTCCAGATAAAAAATATCGATACCAATATTTTTTTTTGTCAATCAAATACCTGAGAAAAATAAAGATTGAAGTACCGGACTTACATGTGCAAAAAAAGCTGATTGGGTTAAAAAAACTACAGGAAAAAGAATCTGAAATTTTGAATCAACTGCTGATTGCCAGAAATAAGCTGGTACAAGCAATAACAAGAAACATTTTAATTAAGTAAGTCATGAGCCAGGAAATTTCCCAGGACAAAATTAACTCAGTTGCATGGAGCGCATGTGATACCTTTCGTGGTGTGGTTGACCCTTCTCAATACAAGGATTACATACTAATATTCCTGT
>CAYPZI010000061.1:0-15918 GCA_964415185.1 uncultured Balneolaceae bacterium
TGCTACCCTTCAGCATAAGCCCGGACATCAGCCATATCTACCATCAGGTCAAAGAGTGCTGTGTTTCGGACAAACGTTGGAATTCGATCACTGCCGGGTCCCCATGCGGCTAACTCTACGTAATCGGCCGTGTGATTAGTGCCGATAAAATAGATACCGTTATAGTTGGCAAGTACTCCCGACATTACACCGGCTACTCCCTGGCGATTACGAAACGGAGCCCTGAATTTGCCATCTAAGGCCTCCCTGATCATTTCTGCCTCATCACTTCTGATTTGTGTGTTAGTGGCATATTCAATCATATCCTGGATTTTTGATACCAGGACGGTTTGCCATGTCTCGCCGTTTTTTATTTTTCCGAGTTCCCTCTGAATCCATTCAAAACTGTGGCGATAGTCGTAAAGCGTTGCCATCATATCCGGCGAATCCCCGTAACCGCTACCCAGACCGCTCAGTCCGGGATTGGCGTTTCCGTGATCGGTTGTCAGAATCACAAGCGTATCATCCCTCCCATCCGTGTAATCCATCACAGTTTTGATTGCATCATCAAAAGCAATTTGATCATAAATTAAGCCGGCAGCGTCGTTATCGTGAGCTGCATGATCCACTCTTGCTCCTTCTATCTGCAGAATAAATCCATTTGGATTTTTTTCAAGCCTTTGAAGAGCTGCATCCGTCATTTCCGCAAGTGTAGGTGTTTTCCTTTTTAATTCCGGAAGTGAATTGTAATCCACCATGTAAGGCAGATGAGATGCATTAAAGAGCCCCAACAGACGGCTGTTTCTTGTTGCACTGCTAAGCTCGTCTTTGGTCTGAACAATAGTATATCCGTTTTTACGAAAATCTGAATAGAGGTCTTTACCATCGCCTCGTAAATCGGGTGAGAAATGCTTTTGGCCACCACCAAGTAAAACGTCATAATTCCGTTCTGAATACTGAACAGCTATTTCATCTTCCATCCATCGGTTTGGCATGTTAATCGCAAACCCGGACGGTGTTGCATGTGTAATTCTCGAAGATGTTACCAGGCCGGTTCCTTTCCCGGCATCCCTGAAGATTTCGCAAATCGTTTTATATTGCTCTCCGTCAGGCCCCCAGTTGACGGCATTATTGTTAATCCGGTGGCCACATCCCCAGGAAGAGGCCGCCGATGCTGAACCTGTAACTGTCGAATTGAGCGATGCCATATCCATCAGGCCCCGGTGATATTCACGGTCAGATTCATACAACTTTACCCAATTGGTTTTTTCACCAAACTGACCTTGTTTTACCAGATCAGCCAGATTAAATGTACCGGCACTCATTCCATCAGTCACCAAAAAAATTACATTTTTGGCGTCCCCGTTTTTACTTTTTTTTATGATCCCGTCCCGTTTCTGAAAAAGAGCTCCGCTTCCAAGGGCTGCGGTTGAGAGGGCACCTGTTTTAAGGAATTCGCGTCGGCTGAACTTGTTTGATGTCATGGCAACTGTTTATTGTAGATTATTAATTTGAACACCGATTTAAAATAGTCATGATCAGGTTCAATATCAGGAATAGCATTTAATTTGACGATATCTTAACTGAAACTTTACATGGAAACTTATTTCCCCGGTTTTTTCCTATCATATTCCAAATTCACAGAAATTGATTTCGTTTCAATACTGATTTACAGAAACAGTGTGGTATCGTGACAATGATAAAATATCGTGTAAAACCCGCAAAGTTTCATTTCTGAAATAGCAGTATGCTTATAAAATGGAAGCAGCGCTGAGATAAAACTTTACAGGTTTACAGTTGACACAACATTAATAAAAATATAAATCAAATTTTTATCTTTAAGCTGATGGTATGAGTTGTAAAAAAAAATTTATACGGCTGAATTTTAACAATCAAACTTTTCGGAAAATAAAATTTAACAGAGCCCTGTTTTCTGCAATTTTCCGCTATACTACATGAAAATTAAAAAAAAACGCATTCAATGAATCTGCTCGGGAGAGTGTCCGTTTTTATCAATCGCTATGCATTATGGATTATCCTGGCATACATTGCCCTTGCTGCCGTATCACTCGACTACGCTGTTAATAATATTGGAATTAACAGTAATACGGCTGAAATGTTTGATCCTGAACTTGATTTCAGGGAACGGCAAAATTTTTTCAATGAAACGTTTTCAATTCTTGATGACAACCTTGTTGTTGTTGTAGAAGGACAAACACCCGAATTGACTGATATTGTCATCAATGACCTTTACAATGCATTTGAAGAAGATGACGGATATTTCAGCGATGTATATCTTCCAGGCGGAGGTGACTATTTCCAAAAAAACCAGTTTCTTTTTCTAAACGAAGAGGAACTTGAGAAAGTCTCGGACCGCCTCTCCCGTTCCAATGTTTTCTTATCACTTCTTGCACAAAATCACAGCATGCGGGGCCTGTTTACCCTGACAGAAATGATTCTCGTACAGGGAAGTGAACAACAGGTGAACCAGCTAAACGGCTTATTCGGTCAGATGAGCCAAGCAATCGACAGCCGTCTGGCCGATGAAGAATACGCCGTATCCTGGCAGCAAGCTTTCGGCGGAAATGAATTGAGTGACCAAGCCGGTATACGGTTTTTGCAGGTAAAACCGGTTCAGGATTCCACACTCATCTTTCCCGCAAAACCGGGGTACGACCGGTCAAGGGAAATCATATCATCTTACAGTGACGATGAGAGGGTTTCGGTCAGGACCACAGGGAAAATGGCTATGAGTTTTGAAGAAATTCAAAGTGTAACCGAGGGTGCGGTTAATGCCAGTATTCTTGCCCTTATTTTTGTAACGATTATTCTGTGGATAGGACTTCGGTCGGTTCGTGTAATTGCATCTTCCATCATTACCCTTTTTGTAGGCCTGATTTTTACTCTTTGCTTTTGTGCGTGGGCAATTGGCCAGCTCAATATGATTTCAGTGGCTTTTGCTGTTTTGTACATCGGCCTCGGAATTGACTATGCCATTCACTTTACCCTGAAATACACCGAACTTACTGATCATCATCAATCTGCCGAAAACGCACTCTTTTTCGGATTCAAAGAGGTGGGGCCTGCATTGCTCCTGACCTGTATATCGACAATGATCGGGTTTTATGCTTTTATCCCGACCGATTTTGACGGGGTTTCCGAACTTGGCCTCATAGCAGGAACCGGAATGCTCATCAGCTTTATTGTTACTTTTACACTGCTACCTGCTCTTCTTAAAATCTTCAGGATTGAATCGAGAAAAATTTCCAAAGCAACCCTGAAGGCTCCCTTTGCAAAGCAAATTACAAGCCTTCTTGCCAGCCGGAACCGGCTGTTCAGGTATTCAGGAATTGTGGCTGGTATTGTAGCAATTTTTGTAGCTGTACAAATCGAATTCGATTATGATCCCATAAGCCTGAGGGATGACAAATCGGAATCGGTATCGACATTGATGGACCTGATAGGTGAGGGGAGGATGAATCCATGGAATATTGAAATTCTCACATACGATCCGGATTCGGTTCAATATTACAAAGACCTTCTGGCACCTAATGATATGACAGGCCGGGTATTGAGTTTTTTAAGTTTTATTCCTGAAAACCAGGAAGAGAAGATGCCTTTCATCCGGAGAATCAATTCCCGAATATCCAGGATACCTGAAATTACCAAAGATTCGGCTTCATTCAGTGTTGAAAATCAAATTTTAGCTGCCCGTGATCTGAAGAATCAGATCGAAAGCTATGAACGATCCCGGCCTGAAAATCTTGACCAACTTCAAAGCTCATTATCCGTCTTAATTAATGAACTTGAACCTGCATCTGAAGTGGAAAAAGAGAACATCACTAACAGAGTTGAAGCCGGGCTGCTTCAACATTTTCCTGCCTTGCTCAACAATCTTAGAGTTGCATCCTCGGCAGATTTCACAGGAGCTGATGACGTGCCTGAGGAGCTAAAAAAACGCTGGATATCAGAAAGCGGAATATACAGAATCCAGGTATCGCCGCCCGATGATGTCAGCGATTCAAACAGCCTCAGAAGTTTTGATGAAGAAGTGAGACAAATCGTTCCGCTTGCAACCGGTGAACTCGTAACCTTTATTGAATCGGGCAATATTGTTGCCAAGGCATTTATCCAGGCAATGTTTTATTCACTGGTTGCTATCATACTGCTTTTGCTGATCTATCTGAGAAGTACAAGAGACACGCTTAATATTTTACTTCCACTGATACTGACGGCCATGTTGACAGGCGCAGCTATGGTTATATTCGGACTGAAGTTCAATTTTGCAAATATTATTGCCATCCCCATGCTGCTTGGCCTTGGTGTTGATAACGCCATTCATATGGTGCACAGAGCCAGGGACGTTTCAATTGCAAATAGTGATTTGCTAAAAACTACCACTTCCAGGGCAATTTTTTTTAGTTCTTTGACCACGCTTTTCAGTTTTGGAAACCTGATTGTATCACCCCATAACGGAACGGCAAGCCTGGGACTTGTTTTACTATTTGGTGTCCTATTTCTGATTTTTTCAACCCTTATTGTCCTGCCTGCATTTTTAATCGGGAAAAGCAAGAACAAGGTTTCATAAAGAAAAAAACAACGGATCGGTTCACGAAGCAAAATTTAACCATTAAGGCATTCATAAATCAAATTTATCTATTAGAGAAGCCTTTTAATCCTAACCAAAAAGCCAGCCGTAACCTCAATCACCTGCAACCTGGTCAATACGGTTTATGAGAGTACCATAAGCTTCTTCAATAGATTCGCCTTCTGCAGTTAAAACCTTTCCTTTCGAGTTTCTGGCCATTACTTCACAGCCTTCCCATTTGCGGTTTGTTTTTACGATCTTATAATCCAGGTATCCGGTTTTTTTTAAAATCTCTATCCTTTCGCGGAGTGCGGATTTTAAATCGTCATCTCTATAAACTGACATTACCATAACAGATCATTTTATAAATTTTGATTTCTCAATTATAATATTTTTTCGAAAGGCCTTTCATTTTTGCAGCTACGCTGTAATTGGTATGAGGTACAATCTCAAGCCGGCCTTTTTCAATCGGTTTACCTGTAGCAACGCAGATTCCATACCTGCCTTCTTCTATTCGCCTCAGGGCGGCATCAATTTGTTTTATAAAGCGTTGTGTTCTTTCCAGAAACTGGTAATTCAAATCCTGTTCTTCCATGTTCGAACCCATGTCACCCTGATGGTGTGTGATCGATGAAAGATCCGCATCATCAACATCCATGTGGTTTTCGATATTCTTTTTTATCGCTTCAAGTTCATTTTCAGCTTCTTTTCTTTTTTTCAAAAGCAGGTTTTTAAAATGCTCCAATTCAGCTTCGGTGAACGGATAGTTTTCTTTTTTGGGGTCACTCATTAATGTTTTCATATCTAATCTCATGTTAGGTTTTCAGATTTTGATATATAAATAATCAATCCGTCCATTTATTGGGAGAGTCTATTTACTGAGCCGTATGTAATGGAAAATATTACATAATGACTTCTCTGCTGAAGAACACAATACCGGGTTTTATGTTTAAATCACAATAATGTTCTGGTTAAATAAAGACTGGCCGAATCTGAGCTAAATGATCCATTAAGGGATTCTATTACAAGAACTATTTAAATCCCCCTGCATTTCATAGTTGACAGGTCATTTATTTTGATCCAAACTACTACTTTAAATATTAAACTGACTGATACCTGTAAATTGTATTTTATTGAAATCTGAACGGACCTTGATTCTATATCTTCCCAGTACTATTCAATAATTACAGCCGGGTATAGAGGAGGATTCAAAAATGGCCAGGAACCGAATCACAGTAGACGCCAACGAAGCTGTTGCATACGTCGCCCACCACCTGAATGAAGTCATTGCCATCTACCCGATCACACCGGCATCACCCATGGGAGAATGGGCAGATGCATGGACAATGGCCGGACGAAAAAATATATGGGGAACAGTTCCCGATGTGATTGAAATGCAAAGTGAAGGAGGTGCTGCAGGTGCCGTACACGGCGCGCTTCAGACCGGTGCTCTCACTACTACATTTACCGCCTCTCAAGGGCTCCTTTTGATGATGCCGAACCTCTATAAAATAGCCGGTGAACTTACACCGGCTGTGATTCATGTGGCTGCCCGGTCGGTGGCTGCACAGGCACTTTCCATTTTCGGAGATCATAGTGATGTAATGCCCATGAGAGCTACGGGAATGGCGCTGTTGGCATCCGGCAGTGTGCAGGAAGCAATGGATCTTGCCGTCATCGCTCACGCTTCAACACTTGAATCCAGGATACCTTTTATTCATTTTTTTGACGGTTTCCGCACCTCTCACGAAATACAAAAAATTGAAAAGGTTACTCCTGGAATCATGCGGGGTATGATTGACGACCGCTCTGTAATTGAGCACAGAGAACGTGCACTTAAACCGGAACGGCCATTTATCAGGGGCACGGCACAAAACCCGGATGTCTTTTTCCAGGCAAGAGAATCCGTAAACCGTTTTTACCAGGAATGTCCGGCTGTCGTGCAGAAAATTATGGACCGCTTTGCCTCACTTACGGGCAGGCAATATCATCTCTTTGATTATCATGGAGATCCTGAGGCTACACAAATTATTGTGCTTATGGGATCCGGAGCGGAAACAGTTCATGAAACGGTAGATCGCCTGAACCGTTCAGGTGAAAAGACAGGTGTACTGAAAGTGAGGCTCTACCGGCCTTTTGACACAGCTTCTTTTCTTAAAGCACTTCCGGCTTCTGTAAAAGGAATTGCAGTGCTCGATCGAACAAAAGAGCCGGGAAGTACAGGTGAACCTCTTTATAATGACATTGTCACCGCCCTGTATGAAAATAAATCTCTGAAGGTAACCGGTTTCAAACAAGATCCTGTGGTTATCGGCGGGCGATATGGCCTTTCATCCAAGGAGTTTACACCCTCAATGGTGAAATCAATATTTGACGAGCTTATTAAACCGGCTCCAAAAAACCATTTTACCATCGGCATCAATGATGACCTTACGAATACCAGCCTCTCATATAACGGGAGTTTCAAGAAAAAGAATAAAAACTGCTTTGAAGCCCTGTTTTTCGGACTTGGGGCGGACGGAACCGTCAGTGCCAATAAAAATTCAATCAAAATAATCGGCGAAAATACCGATAATTTTGCACAGGGTTATTTTGTATATGATTCAAAAAAATCGGGTGCCAAAACGGTTTCTCATCTTCGGTTTGGCAGTGAGCCAATCCGGTCTGCTTATCTTATTGATGAAGCGGATTTTGTAGCCTGCCATCAGTTTAATTTCCTGGAAAGGAATGATGTGCTGAAGCATGCAGCCGATGGCGCCACATTCCTTCTGAATGCACCATATCCAGCCGATCAGGTCTGGGCTCATCTTCCTGTAAAAGTTCAGGAACAGGTAATCTCGAAAAATATCAAATTCTATACGATCGACGGTTACAAAGTGGCTGAAAAGAGCGGAATGGGCAACCGTATCAATACGGTGATGCAAGCCTGTTTTTTTGCAATCAGTAAAGTAATGAAGACAGAGAAAGCAATTGAAGCAATCAAGGATGCCATACGGAAAACCTACGGCAAGCGTGGTGAAACGGTACTTAAAAATAACTTTGATGCGGTCGACAATGCTCTCGGCAATCTCCACCTGGTTGATGTACCTGATTCAGCCGATTCCAAACTGAAAATGAGAAGAACCGTTCCCGGGGAAGCGCCCGATTTTGTGCAGAAAGTGATCGCCGAAATTATAGCCGGAAACGGTGACCAATTGCCCGTTAGTGCCCTGCCGTTTGATGGTACCTACCCTTCAGGTACTACAAAGTGGGAAAAAAGAAACATCACCCAAACCATCCCGGTACTCGATCCCGACGTCTGCATACAATGCGGGAAGTGTGCCATGGTTTGTCCTCATGCCGTAATACGCATAAAGGCATTCGGCGAGGAATTGCTTGCGGATGCTCCCGGCGGATTTAAATATATGGATGCCAAAGGACGGGAATGGCCCGACAATACAAAAATCTCCATACAGGTTTCGCCTGAAGATTGTACAGGATGTGAGCTTTGCGTAGAAGTTTGTCCGGCTAAAAATAAGAAACAAACAGGGCTGAAAGCCTTGAACATGCATGCCCTTGATCCGCTGCTTGAGCAGGAAAAAGAGTGCTGGAATTACTTTATTGACATTCCTGAATACGACCGGTCAGAACTAAAGCAAAATACCGTAAAAGGCTCGCAATACCTGCAGCCCCTGTTTGAGTTCTCCGGAGCATGTTCAGGATGCGGTGAAACTCCCTATATCAAGCTTGTTACCCAGCTTTTCGGCGACAGGATGATGGTAGCCAATGCAACGGGATGTTCATCCATTTACGGAGGGAATTTGCCGGCTACACCCTGGGCCAAAAACACCGAAGGTTTCGGGCCTGCCTGGTCAAACTCTCTGTTTGAAGACAACGCCGAGTTCGGGCTTGGTTTCAGGCTGACGGTTGACAAACAAACAGCACAGGCCAAAGAATTGCTAAAAAAACTGGCATCCGACCTTCCAGCCAGGTTGGTTGATGAAATCCTGAATGCCGATCAAACGGATGAGCCCGGTATTTTTGAGCAACGAAAAAGAGTTGCAAAACTGAAAGAATCGCTTCGGGAACTCGAATCATCCGAAGCCGGAATGTTGCTCAGTCTCACCGATTACCTCGTGAAGAAAAGCATCTGGATTATCGGGGGTGACGGCTGGGCTTACGACATCGGATATGGCGGCCTCGACCACGTACTTGCCAGCGGCAGGGATGTAAACATACTTGTACTCGATACGGAGGTCTACTCCAATACTGGCGGCCAGCGATCAAAAGCGACACCCCTGGGTGCCGTGGCAAAATTCGCAGCGGGAGGAAAAGAAACAGCTAAAAAAGATCTGGGATTGATGGCTGTGAGCAGCGGCAAAGCCTATGTTGCAAGGATTGCCATGGGTGCCAACGACACCCAAACCGTTAAAGCGATCATCGAGGCAGAAAAATACCCCGGGCCATCACTGATTATTGCCTACAGCCACTGCATTGCTCATGGCTACGATATGAAACATGGATTAAATCAACAAAAACTGGCAGTTGAATCCGCTTACTGGCCACTATTCAGGTACAATCCTCTGCTTACCGAAAATGGAGAAAATCCTTTTATGCTTGATTCACGTCCGGCTAAAATACCTTTAACCGACTATGCCTACAACGAAATGAGGTACCTTATGCTATTGAAATCAAATCCGAAAACGGCAAAACGGTTGATGAAACAAGCACAGAAAGAAGTTGACAGCCAGTGGAAAACCTACGAGCAATTAGAAAAAATGTATTCTGCTGAAGCCTGAACATAAATAATTCAAAAGGAAACATTATGAACCTGAAAACAAACTACCTCGGACTTGAATTAAAAAACCCGCTTGTGCCCTCGGCTTCACCGCTTTCGACAAACCTTGACTCCGTAAAGAAACTGGAAGATGCAGGAGCATCGGCAATTGTGATGTATTCACTTTTTGAAGAGCAGATAACCTACGAGAGCAAGGCACTGGACCATTATCTTTCCACAACCGGAGAAAGTTATGCTGAAGCCCTGAGTTACTTTCCGGAGCCTGACCAATACCACAACATCGAAGCGGAAGAATATCTTGAACAGATCAAAATATTGAAAGAGTCTGTGGATATACCGGTCATTGCCAGCTTGAACGGTGTTTCTAAAGGCGGATGGATGTCCTACGCTCAAAATATGGCTGATGCCGGAGCAGATGCACTTGAATTAAATATCTACTATGTGCCTACCGATCCGGCTATGACTTCCGATATGGTGGAAACTATGTATCTCGAAAATGTAAAGCAGGTTAAAAACAGTGTAAAAATTCCTGTTTCCGTGAAGTTAAGCCCCTATTTCAGTGCATTTTCAAATATCGCTATGCAATTTGAAAAAGCAGGTGCAGACGGACTGGTATTGTTTAACCGGTTTTACCAGCCGGATATTGACCTTGAAAAACTTGAAGTTTTGCCCAGCCTGCAAATGAGCCATCCATTTGAAAAACGACTGCCTTTGAGATGGATAGCAATTTTGAGGCCACATATAAACATCAGCCTCGCAGCCACAACCGGAATTCATACGGCTGAAGATGTGATAAAAATGATTCTTGCCGGAGCAGACGTTGCCATGATGGCATCCGTTTTACTTGTAAAAGGTGCAGAAGAAATCGGTATTATTCTCTCGGAAATGAAAAACTGGATGGAAGAAAACGGTTATGAATCGCTGGAAACCATGAGGGGAAGCATGAGTTCTGCCTCTGTTGCCGAACCGGCTGCATTTGAACGCGCCAACTATCTCAAAATTCTTCAAAGTTATAAACCTTTGTGATTTTTGATATTGGCAGATTTTTAGTTTATTACCTGCTTCAAATACTTAACAATAGAAAATGACATGCCCGTATCAACTACCGATAAAATTAAATTGCCGGATGTAAAGCTGAATATTTACAAACCCAGAAATCCGGTTGAGGTAACTATTACAAAAAGTGATATAGTGACTTCAGCAGCGAGCCCGAACTTTGTCCGACATGTAGAATTTGATGTATCCGGAACAGAACTTGAAAACAAAGTACTGCCCGGACAAGCTTTGGGTGTACTCGCCGAAGGCGAAGATGAAAACGGACGGCCTCATAAAGTCCGGCTTTATTCAACCTCATCTCCAACAGGAGGCGAAGACGGAAAAGGCAAAATATACTCAACTACTGTAAAACGAGTGATCGACGAGCACTGGGATACCCAGCATCTTTTTTTAGGTGTTTGCTCAAATTTTCTGTGTGATCTAAAACCCGGATCAAAAATTATGATGACAGGGCCCAGTGGACGCAGGTTCCTTTTGCCGGAAAACTACGGAGATTACAATTATATCTTTCTTGCTACGGGAACGGGAATTGCTCCGTTCAGGGGAATGATTATCGACCTCTTAAAAAATAACGCGGATAGTGAGATTATACTTGCTTTCGGTTGCCCTTACCGGACGGATTTGCTTTACCAGGATCTGTTTGAAAATTTTGAGAAGAACCATAAAAATTTTCATTATTTGAAATCCATATCGAGAGAAGATCCGCGGCCTGACGGGACCAAACCCTATGTACAGTACAGTATGCTCGATTATCCGGACCTGATGCACCCTCTCTTGAAAAAAGATAACACCCTGATCTATGTCTGCGGACTGAAGGGAATGGAAACGGGCATTTACCAGATACTTGGACAACTCGGCCTCTTCGACTACCTCGTCCTGAAAGATGAAATCCAGGATACAAATCCGCTTGACTGGACCCGGGATCAGGTTAACAACTATATTAAACCAAGTGAAAGAATGTTCCTCGAAGTTTATTAGTGTAGGTCAAATCAATTTTGCAAGTGCAAATTGCCTGCCAATCCATCATTAGTTATTTTGAATTTTAATAATTGGCAAGAAGTAGCAAACTTGTTTTGTTTAAAATTCTTGTAAGTATATGGGAAATTTACTCTATTTTGCATATGGCTCAAACATGCATACCGGCCGGTTACAAAGGCGGGTGCCCTCTGCATCCAAATTTAAAGATGCTTCACTTCCGGGGTACTCTCTTGTTTTTCACAAACAAAGTGTTGATGGATCTGCCAAATGCAACATAGTATGCCATCAGATATCAATAGTTCATGGCGTAATATTTATTATCGATGAAGAAGATAAACCTGCTCTTGACCGTGCAGAAGGCAAGGGATATAAAGAAAAAGTGATAGAGGTATATCCCGATAAAAAACCTGTAAAGGCCTTTACATACCAAGCTTTGGAATCTTACATTGACAATTCTCTATCCCCCTACAAATGGTATAAGGCATTGGTCATTGAGGGTGCTGAGCAGCACGGGCTTCCGGATAGATATCTGGAAAAAATTAAAAAAGTAAGCTCGGCCACAGACCCCGATCAAAAGCGCAGAAATAATGCATTTTCAATACTTGGGATTGGTAATATGTGAAGTATCAGAATTCATGAATTAACGTAAAAGTTCAAGTCGTGATTTTAAAGTTGCATCAGATTTGTATCAGGTTCATTGGTCTGTTGTGTGTTGTTCGTTGTTCTTGGTTTTGCTTGTCAACAACAGACAACTGACAACGAACAAAAACGACTTTCTGTTTTACGATACAATCCCTGTAACCCCTTGATATTTTAATATAGAGTCAGGAGTTATGAATTTACAACCACCGGGATACCACGGATGCATAACGGTCACAACATGTAGTTCTTACGCGTATTCCTTTTTCTTTTCATACCTTTTTCGCTCATTGTGATCCAGGTATGTTTTTCGGAGCCGCAGGCTTTTTGGGGTCACCTCTAACAATTCATCATTTGCAATAAACTCAATGCATTGTTCAAGGCTCAATTTTTTAGCTTGCGATATTTTTACAGAATCAGCTGTCTGTGTAGCCCTGTGATTGGTCAGGTTTTTCTTCTTAACAACATTTACTACAAGGTCGTCTGAACGGTTGTTGATCCCAACGACCTGTCCCGCATAAACCTGATCTCCCGGTGCCGAAAAAAATTGACCGCGATCCTGAAGACCTTCAAGAGCGTAAGAAGTCACTTCTCCCTGTTCAAGGGCTACAAGTGCACCTCTTGTACGGCCAGGTATTTCACCGGCATAAGGCTCGTATGAATCAAATTGCTGATGCATGATACCCGTTCCGCGCGTGTCGGTAAGCATTTCTCCCCTGAAGCCGATCAGTCCCCGCGAGGGCACCTTGAACTCGATCCGGTTATTATCTCCTTCCTGAACCATTGAGGTCATAATACCCCTTCGCTTTTGAAGATTATCAATTACTTTGTTGCTATAATCTGTCTGAACATCAACCACAACTTCTTCGAATGGTTCATGCAGTTCTCCGCTGATTTCACGAAACAGAACTTCAGGCCTTGAAACCGAAAATTCAAAACCTTCCCTCCGCATGGTTTCAATCAGAATGGATAACTGCAGCTCTCCCCTTCCGGATACACGAAATATATCGGGATTATCCGTTTGTTCTACCTGGATTGAAACATTTGTACGAATCTCTTTTAACAGGCGGTCTTTAATCATATTGGAGGTAACATAATCCCCTTCCTTACCGGCAAAAGGCGAATTATTGACCCTGAAATACATTGCGATTGTTGGCTGGTCGATGTCGTAATATTCAATAGGAGTCGGATCAAGGCTATCGGTTAACGTATCGCCGATTTCAACTTCCTCATAACCGGCCATCGCGATAATATCACCTGCCAAAGCTTCATCAACCGGTTCCCTTTTCAGGCCGTTAAAGGTAAATAGCTTGGTAGCTTTTCCTTTTACTTTCTGAGTGCCCTTTCTGTCAACAAGCACAATTTCCTGGTTGGTTTTGATCTTACCCTGCTCTACCCTGCCGATTGCAATCCGTCCCACATAATCATTCCAGTCTACGTTGCTCACCAGCATTTTAAAGGGTACTTCCATCTGTTGCTCTGGTGACGGAATATGATCCAAAATCAGGTCGAACATTAATGACAGATCCTGGTTCTCATCACCGGGATCTTTTTTTGCTATGCCATCAATTCCAATTGCGTATAAAACGGGAAAATCGAGTTGGTCATCATCAGCCTCAAGGCTCACAAACAGGTCAAAGACCATATTTAACACAGCATCCGGGCGGGCATCTTTCCTGTCAATTTTATTAATCACTACAATGGGCCTGTACCCGAGCTGCAGTGATTTACGCAGTACAAATTTAGTTTGAGGCAGTGGACCTTCTGCGGCATCTACCAGTAGAATCACACCATTTACCATTTTTAGAATTCGTTCTACTTCTCCGCCAAAATCAGCATGGCCTGGGGTGTCCACAATATTGATCTTGGTATCCCTCCATTTAACAGCCGTGTTTTTGGAGCTGATGGTAATTCCTTTTTCTTTTTCAAGATCACCGGAATCCATAACTCTCTCTTCTACATGCTGATTTTCACGGAATGTACCGCTCTGCTTCAGCATTTGATCCACAAGAGTAGTCTTACCGTGGTCTACGTGCGCAATAATGGCTATATTTCTAATATCTTTCATGTTCTATTATATTCTCAGTGTCTGTAGCCGGCTTTGTTTGACAGGCTGAATAATTAACTCCGGCGCGTTCCATTTAGTATTAAGCTTAGCAATATACTAAATTATTCTGATATTATTGACAGGTAGTTTCCATGAATCTGAATATAGAAAAACAACGGTTTCTTGTCTGCGGTGCCAGCAGTGGCTTTGGCTTTGCCATTGCCAAAACCCTGCTACAGGAAAATGCATCTTTAATTCTGGTTGCAAGAAGAAGAAAATTACTTGAAAGTACTTTTTCGGATTTTAAAGAAAGAGTTGAAATTATTTCGGGTGATCTGATTAACAATGATACCCTGTCGGAAATCGAAAAAACAGTTCAGCGCCAACCTCTTCAGGGGATGCTAATCAATGCAGGCGGCCCGCCTGCAGGTACTCCGCTTGAAACAAGCATGGAACAATGGGATGAAGCCTGGAATCTGGTAATGAGATGGAAAATAGATTTGGCACTGCGTACGGTTCCGTATTTTGTTAAACAGGGTTATGGACGCATCCTTTTTCTTGAAAGTAAATCTGTGAAACAGCCGATACCTGAACTCGTTTTAAGCAATGCCTTTCGGGCCGGGGTAACCGGGTTTGCAAAATCACTTGCGCTTGAGGTAGCACGCCATGATATAACAATAAATGTGCTTGCTCCCGGGGCACATAACACTCCTGCAATTGAACGCGTAATACAGAAAAGAAGTGAGGCAAAAGGTATATCCTTTGAACAGGCAAAATCAGAGATGGAAAAATCGATTCCGGCAGGCAGGATGGGATCGGCAAACGAGCTTGCTTCATTAGCCGCATGGCTGTTGTCTCCAGGGGCGGGCTATGTTACCGGCCAGACAATCAGCCATGACGGCGGTTCCGTTGCAGGATTATTTGGGTGATTGATCCTTAACTGTGTTTGATAAAAAAGATTATAATCCTTTTTTCAATTTCAGCATTTTCGACCAAAAGCTTTCATCGGTAGAAAACTGCTGAAAAAGTTCATTTGTATATTTCACATCCTCAACGGAGTAAAATACATCGGGATTTACATCCCGGATCATGCTTATTAATTCCTTCCACCGTTTTCTTTTAGAAACCGTAAAAATAATTTTCACTTTCCCCTTCATTCCTCTTGCATTAACAGTGGTTACCCTGAAACCTGCATTTCGCAGCTTGTCAACAAGTTCTTCTGCCTGATCTCTTACAATAATTCTGAAAATCTGTATGCCAACTTTCAGCTTGTCTTCCATCAGCATACCCACATAATTTCCCGCAGAGAAACCTGCTGCAAATGCGACATAGTTATACCAGTTTTCAAGATTTTGAAAGATTTGTGAGACGACGATAATCCAGATTAATACCTCGACAAATCCAAGAATTGAAGCACGATTCCGTAAACCCTTGGATACATACATAATCCGCAGGGTCCCAATACTCACATCACAAATTCGCGCAAAGAAGATAAAAAAGGGTACGTACGTTTCCGGTATAAATTCAATGAATGCCATAGGCACCAAATATAACCGGATAGAACAGAAAAGTTGAAATAAAAGTGGTTATAATTTAATCCCGGTTAAGATTTACACGCTTAAGATCTTTATATGCTTCGTAAAGGTGCGGCGGACGTGGTATAGTTTTTACAAAAGCATCCCGGTGGACCTGAATCATCACTTCCAAAATTTCATCCGTTTCCGATAGTTTTTCAAACACGCCGATTAAAACTTCATAGTAGTTTCTTCTGCTTGTTATAAATACTTCTTCTGATGGTGAAGAAAGTTTATTTGATATTCTTGAAATGGCATCCCTGCGGACATTAATTGCATT
>CAYPZI010000062.1:0-15880 GCA_964415185.1 uncultured Balneolaceae bacterium
TTCTCCAGTTCTCCAGTTCTCCAGTTCTCCAGTTCTCCAGTTCTCCAGTTCTCCACTCAATAACCTTCATCTTTCTATCCAGGGCAATTTCAATCAAATACGGGTTGATTTACCCGTCAAATCAGCGTACTATTTACGGGTAATCTGAAACAGACATAAGAGC
Organism: uncultured Balneolaceae bacterium; assembly: GCA_964415185.1. Classification (GTDB taxonomy): domain Bacteria; phylum Bacteroidota; class Rhodothermia; order Balneolales; family Balneolaceae; genus CAYVBJ01. Next base: position 164 of record CAYPZI010000062.1, read on the forward strand.
CGGCGCCTATCGATTCATACCGATACGTTTTTGCAAATCCGAATCAACGATTTTTCGCACTTGAAGCGCTTTATTACCATTTTTTCAATTACAATTCTTTCAGTATGGCATGGCTGTGATTCTGTTTCACTGCCTGCTGACGAAGACCCGGTTTTGATCACAACTCTTACCGTAACTCCTTCTGTAATTAATTTCACCTCTGCAGATGGTGCCAAAGATACTACGCTCACCATATTACTTCAGGCCGAAACCTCCGGTAACAACACACCTGAAAACATTGAATACTCATTGGTAAAAGAAAATTCAGAGGATGAACCTCTCACCGGCATCTTTTCGGAAAGTTCAGGGCCTAACAGTTTTAGCGTTTCTGTCGATATCATAACTTCGACTACCCGTTTTGAATCCTGGAGAGTGTTTGTTTTCGGTTTTAACAATCAGAATGAAGGCGAAATCGTGGAAAGCAGTATTCGGATAAGTGGGTTCTCCACAAGCCCGCCCGAGATTGTGGAAGCTTTTAATACCGAAACGGTCACCATTCCTGAAAGCGGCCAGGAACAGATCGATTTTTTTGCCCGTGTGGTTCATCCCACAGCTCAATCGCTTATCGACAGGGTTGATTTCTTTATGATTGATCAGAATGGTGAGAGGCTCGGCGGACCGAATGTGGTTTTTGAGATGTTTGATAACGGTGAAATCAATATCGAACAAGGCAGGATTGATGAAGCCGCCGGCGACTCCCTCTATTCAAGGGCCCTGTTTATTAATTCAGGAAACCAACCGGATAACATCGATGTATTTTATTTTGCCACCGATGCAGCAGGACTTAGCAGCGACACGGTTCAAACCAGCCTCGAAATCAGGAATTAGGTTATGAGAGTATTCGGTTTATATATCATTTTTCAACTGTTGCTGCCGGTAATTGCTTTTTCTCAATTTACAGGACAGGTACCTGAACTTTTTAATACTATCCGCCAGAACTCAACATCCAACATGGAAGCTTTTGGAGATACCCTGTGGGTGGGGCCCGGAATGAACAGGTGGATTGAATCGCAGGGCGAATGGCTGGTGCCCGTGAACGCCGACAGTGTTTTTGACGGGCGTGGCAGGGTTTTTTCGTTATCACTTGCAAGAAATGAAGTGTTTGCCGGCCTCGGATTTAATAGTCCCACCGATGACGGCAGCGTTCAGACCGCAATGGGCTATTACAAGAGCAATGACGGCGGCAATGAGTGGCAATTTATTGAATTCCCTTTGGATGACGAGCCTGATGAAAGTGTCTGCAGCTCCGATGTATCCGGGTTCCAGCCCGGATGTGACACCACTTTTGTTTACGGGGGCGTGGAATATGCAAGGCTAAGAATACTGGTGCCGCAGCAGTCGCCGCCATTCGAAGTGGATTTTAAGGATGAGATCTATTTCTCAGTAAACTGGGCATCGGGGCTGCTTCGAAGCACCGACAACGCTGAAAGCTGGGACCGTGTGATTCTCCCTCCTTCTACAGAAACGTCACTCTCTCCCGACAGGGTCTTCACCTGGCGTTCGGAAGCTGACGGACAAACCATCAATCGCTACGATCCGCGTTTTGACAACAACCTTCTTGGCTTCGGTTTATTAATCGATGACCAGGACAGGGTATGGGTGGGAACAGCCGGCGGCCTGAACGTCTCCGATGATGCCATGACGGCACCTGTTGATAGTATCTCATGGCGGAGAACAGCTTTTAACGGTGCCCCCGATGGACTGCTGGGTAACTGGATTATCAAAATTCGTCAGCAGCCCGGCACCTCAAGGGTATGGATGACCAACTGGTCGGCCAGTACGGATGGAAGTGAACAATTTGGGCTTGTCTATACGGAAGACGGCGGCAGAACATTCAGGCAATTTTTAAAAGGACAGAGAATCAACGATATCGGGTTTTCCGGTGGAGTTATTTTTGCCATGGGTGATAGCGGACTCTTTATATCAAACGATGACGGCCAAACCTGGCGGCGCATTCACCGGATTGAAAGTCCTAATACCTTTATCAGGGATAATGCACAGTATTTCTCGGCAGCTTCCACAGTCAACCGTATTTACATCGGTACCAGTGACGGGATTGCTTCTACCGCCGATGGCGGCGAGACGTGGCGCATTAACCGGACCGACATGCCGCTGCGCGGAGGGAACGCTTATCAGCCGGATGCACCGAATGTAAATACCTTCGCCTATCCCAATCCGTTTTCACCCACACAACATTCGGTTGTGAGAATTAAGTACGAAGTAGCCGAACCGGGCAATGTAAGCATCAGGATTTTTGATTTTGGCATGAACCTGGTACGCACGGTACTGAATGAAAACCTCTCCGGTGGCACGTATGAAACCACCTGGGATGGTGTAGACCGTTTTGGAAGAAACGTTGCAAACGGAACTTATATCTATCTCGTTGAAACCGCCGGCAACCAGTTTGACGGAAAAATTCTGCTGCTTAACTGATGAACTTTACAAGAATCATATTCTCTTTATTTGCAGTCTTTATTGCCTTGAACTCCCAGGCTTTGGCTCAAGTTGGCGGGTTTGCGGGTGAATTCACCCGGGTCGGGTTTGGGCCGCGCGGAATGGCTCTTGGCAATGCCATGGTTGCCGTGGCAGACGAGGGCAGTTATGCTCACTATAATCCCGCCCTTGCTGCAAGGCCATCGAATGGAGAAATTCAGCTTGACATCTCAACATCTATAATGGAATTTGACCGTCAGATGCATAATGTAAACGCCCAATTCAGGGTTTCGCCCACGGCCAATCTCAGTATCGGGCTGATTAATGCAAGGGTTAACGATATCGACGGACGTACGGCCAGCGGGTTTCGAACTGAATCATTATCCACAGATGAATACCAGGTCTTGAGTAATTTCGGATTCCGGCTTTCTGAAACTATTTGGGCCGGAATCGGATTTAAAATCAACCTGGCTGATTTTGCCGATGACGTATCAACCACAACATCTGTTGGGCTCGATGCGGGTTTTTATGCTGAAGTGATCGACGGGCTAACGGTAGGTGCTGCGATTCAGGATCTTTTTGCTTCGTATGATACCGATACGAGCGACCTGTTTGGCGACAATGCAGGCAGCACCGAACAAAATTTTCCCACACGTTTTAAATTCGGGGCAGCATATCGTCCGGAACTGAAATGGCTGGTCAGTACCGAATATGAGATCCGAAGCCAAAGTTCGGACGTAACCCGCTCTGTAACAGAGCTTTTTGAAGGCGTACCCACAATCCGGACCTTGACAGAAGAAGTAAACACCTCCAGCCAGTTTTTACGATTTGGTTCGTCCTATCTTGCACACGAGCGAATTACAGTACGAAGCGGTTTTCAGTTACTTGACCTTGAAAATGGCACAGAGTCTGTTTTTTCAGCAGGGTTTTCACTGCATCTGCCTTTTGACAAATTCAAACCCTCTGTCGATTATGCTTTCTTCCGCGAGCCCAATAATATCTCGAGTATTCACGTTTTCGCCCTGAGGTTGCACTTATGAGAATATTATATTTTTTAGTATTGCTTTTCATATCCGTTTTTCCCGGAAAACTTTTAGCCCAGGAAACCGGAAGCGGACTTGATTTTTTAAACGTCGGGCCTTCTGCCGGCCTACTTGCAATTAATGAAGCAGGAACTGCTGCATTAATCGGAACTTCATCCATTTACACAAATCCGGCCATGCTTGCATTTGAGCCTCAATCGAGTGCCGAAGTTAATTATACTTCCTGGATTTCGGAGGTTAATAATCAGTATGGTGCTGTGAATTTAAAAAGCGGAAAGTATGCAATCGCTGCCGGAGTTTACAGTTCGAATGCTGATAATTTTGAGGCACGGGATGTTCCCGGGCCATCACAGGGCACATTTTCAATTCGCTATTTATCAATTGCAGGATCACTCGCAAGAAATTTCGGTCCGGTATCCGCCGGTGTTACGGGCCAGTTTATCCGCGAGGAGGTGTTCCAATTTACTGCAAATGGGTTCGCTTTTAATATGGGACTTGCAGCTTCCTTTTTGGATGAGAGAATCAGAGCCGGCGTTTCCATTGTAAATCTCGGAGAAATTGGCGAGCTGGATGTTGAATCCACTACCTTGCCCGTAAACCTCCGGGTGGGGCTTCATGGCGATATCGCGAATTGGTCATCACCGCTTGGAAATGATTTATCCATCTTGCTTTCCCTTGATTTTGATTATATCCAGCCACTTGAAGACAACCCTGCTTCCGATTTTGCAAATGCATCCGGCGACAGTCCCTTCTTCAACACGGCTCTTACAGCCCGCATAGCCGATCTTGTGGAGTTGAAAGGCGGTTACAAATTCGGGCCTACGGAACGGCCTGCCAGCTTTGGTACATCCTTCCTGATTACGCCTCTTCGCATTAATTATGCACTTGTACCTTTCACAACAGGTTTTGATACCGTACATTCAATTGGTATTCAGTATTATTTTTAAACTTGTTACATTCGTCGTTTCGACAAACTAAGGTACGTTTATGGGGGCAAATGAAAATCTGATTACGATTTACAATAAATTAGTACCAAATCTGAAAAGTCTTTATGTGATACCGCTAATCAGGTATAACTATCCCAAATCCGACTATCTCTGCCTTTTTTACAAAGGCATAATTGAAAGTAATAATCCGCCTAAAATCATATCCACCAGCGTGTGGAGCCACTTCAGATTTACCTTTGCAAGATTATTAACGAACCGGTGTCTGGTTCATTATCACTGGTTTGAATGCCAGGATAAACGGGCTGTGCTGGGAATGATATATAAATGGCTCTGTCTGTTCCTGTATAAACTGGCCGGCGGCAAACTTGTCTGGACTATCCATAACAAAATGCCACATAATAAGAAATTTTACAGACTGAATTTTATTTTGAGAAAATGGATGGCCCGCAATGCTGACCTTCTTCATGTTCATTGCGAATCTATTATTAAAGAACTCAGTGACTTTTATAATATCCCGGAAAAAAAATTTGTAGTCTTGCCACATCCCGAATTTCCTGCAAAACTTATTCCCCGGGCAGCCGCAGCCGAAGCGCTCAATATCAGATTTAACCTGAAACTGAAGAGTTCAAACAAAATCTTTCTTAGTTTCGGAAATATAAGTGCTTATAAAGGATTGGATGAGCTGGCCTCATGTTTTTGCAACCTGGATAAAAACAAAAAACTGATTATTGCAGGGCCGGTGAAAAAAGGGAATATGGACCACTATAAAAAATTGAAAGAGATCGAGTCACAAACTGAAAATGTCCATCTTATCCCCAAATTCATCAGTGAAAACTGTGTTGCGGAATTCTTCAATGCAGCCGATTATGCGGTATTTAATTACAAGGATATTCTCACCTCCGGAAGTGTTGAACTTGCAACTAGCTACCGGAAAAAATTAATCATACCACCGAAAGGATGCCTCAAAGAACTCGCAGATCATCCAAATGTGATTACATTTGATTCAATCCGGGAACTGGAGCATATTCTACAAACAATCTGAAAAAATGTCGCCAATTCTTTCAAAAGTATCCTGGGTATTATCCGGTGACATTGGCGCACGCATTGCCGGTTTTTTTATTACTGTCTACCTGGCAAGAACATTCGATACAGGCGGTTACGGTATCATCGTGGTGAGTCTCTCGGTATTGGGCATAGCATTGTGGTTCGGCGATATGGGACTGAACACACTTGGCACCCGTGAAGTATCCCGAAAACCAAATCATATTTATACGGTAAACCAGATCTTTCGTGCCAAGTTAATTATGTCATGTCTGGCATTTTTCACTGCTTCAATATTTATCTGGACTATTTTTTACGACAGGTTTGAAATGGCACTTATTATTCAGCTATTTCTTTTTGCCCTGTTCCCGCATGCCTTAACAGTCGAATGGTTTTTTAACGGTCTACAGAAATTTAAACTGATCACATACTCAAGGATTTTACAAGCGTCGGTTTATTTAATTCTTCTTTACATTTTTACAACTGAAGACACCCTTTATCGTGTACCGTTGTTTTATGCGGCTTCCCTTTTTTTGGCTGCTGTTTTTTTACTTAAAGGCTATACCACCCAGCAGCCGTTTGAAACATTAATAAAGAAGGCCGCAAGTCTTAAATCATTAATAGCTGATGGATTTAAAATAGGGATCGGAAGCCTATTCGCTCAATTTGTAATTCTTTTACCTCCTTTATTCGCGGGATATTTCCTTGGCAATACACAGGCAGGATATTACGGTGCTGCTTTTAAAATTATTCTGTTAGTTATGCTGATAGATCGCGTTCTTACAACCCTGCTTTTACCAAATCTTTCCAGGGCATGGAAAAAAAGCCGGGAAACGGCCGTCATTCATCTGAATCACCTGCTCAGGCTTGCAGTGGTTTTCAGTTCATGCTCTACCCTGGTTCTCTTTTTCGGTGCTGAAACTTTTATAGCGTTTATTTTCGGAGAAACATACCGTCAATCTGCGGTTATTTTACCGGTACTGTCATTTTTTCTGCCGGCTACCTTTGCCAATTCCATATTTTCCTATAGCCTTATATCCACCGGAATGGATAAGCAATATCTTCAAGGATCTGCTGCAGGCGGGCTGGTTACGTTTTTCCTTTTACTGTTTATTTCATTCATCGGTAATCTGAGCTGGATTGCTTTTGCAGTAGTTATCTCGGAAATTTCATTTATGTTGTTCATGTTCATTAAAATTTCAAAAACCGCAACTCTCAGGGTACAGGTTCCACTGCTGCAAGTTGCAGTATTGATCGCTATGATCATGATAATCATGATATATTTCCCCAATCTGCCTTTTGCTGCCATATTTATTTTACCCTTTATTTACCTGTTAATTCTGGGAATAATGAAACTGGTAGAAATGGATGATTTAACCTGGATATCTAAACGAATTTTCAAATGAAACAGAACATCCGGGTTGGCGTGCTATCTGATAATCCGGGCATCGGATTAATATTAAATGCCATTGGCGTTCCCTGGGATCAATGCAGTAACACTGCAGGCAGCTGGAAAGAGCATTTTTCTGTAATTGTAATTGATTGTGTACCCGCCACATTTTATGATTTATTCCATCAATATTGTGCCGATGGTGGCGCCGTCCTCGATCTCAGAACTGATAAATCTTTTTATCCCGGAATGATTTACAGGAAGAAGATAAAGTCTCTTTCGCCTGATCCCGACCACCCGCTGTTTGGCGGACTCGGTATCATTGACATTTATGACAATGTGGCTTTTTTTGATAAAAATTACTCATCCGAGAACATAATTCGTATCCTCACTGACAGAAACGGGCCGGTAATATGTTGTGGCTATCATCCTGGGCGTGCTTTTTTGATTGAAAAAGGCTTCCATAGAAAATTCAAGAGCACTGCAAAAAAAAATGCCTTTGAAAATGTGAGCAGGGCTTCCAAACAAAAATCAGTTCATATTATGTTAAGGCTTCTGAATATCCTGCACCATTTGCAAGATCTACCGTTTGTTCACAAGTGGTGGTATCCCGGAAACTCGAGATCGGTTTTTGCTTTCAGAATTGATTCCGATTTTGCAGGAAAATGCGTGACAAATGAACTGATCCGGTTTTTGAACAATGAAAAAATGCCTTCGAGCTGGTTTTTGCACACCGGTGCTCACAGCAACTGGCTTGACCGTTTTCATCTTCTTGAAAGTGCTGAAATAGGTGTCCACGGACATGAACATAAAGTATTCGATGATCCTGAAAAGAACAGAATGAATATTTCCCAATCAATTCGGCTTTTAAATAAGGCCGGATTTCACCCGGAAGGATTTGCCGCTCCTTACGGCATCTGGAATGAATCTGTCCGTAATGCCATCGAAAGCCTGAAGTTTAAATACTCTTCAGAATTTTCATATAGTTATGACAGCCTTCCGCTGCAAACTCAGAGAGGACATATTCAAATCCCAATACATCCCATCTGTACCGCTTCACTTAAAAAAGCCGGACTTGCTGAAAATGAAATGAAAAAATATTACCACGATGCCACTTATCGAAAACTTGGAATGAATAATCCGATTATCTTTTATCATCACCCTAACGATCATCATCTGAAGGTGTGGGAATCTCTATTTGAAATCGTAAGAGAAACGCCCGGTATAAAAAGCCTGACAATGAAGCAATGGTATAACTGGTGGAAGAAACGTGAAAAATTCAGAACAATGATTACTTTTGAGAAAGGTGTGCTTGATTTTAAAGTAGAATCGACGGAAAAGAATATAAAGATGGCTGTCCATACCGGCAATAATAAATTCTATTTGTGTGATGCCCTTAAATCAAATATTCGTGAATCCGTTACAAAAGATTTTTATGGCCCTTTAAGTAACGATTCAATGCGGACTGGAGTTGGCTATTCTAAAGCTGCCGGCAGATACGAGCAGCTTAAATCGGAATTTTTTAGCAAGCTTTGGAGGAATTAACACTGAACGTACTGGCTGTCATACCGCTATCTTCAGGCCTCGTTACCGGCGGCGTACGCACGCAGGCCAGGCAGACCGTTAATCATCTGAAAAAAGTTGGAGTGAATGTTGACCTGTTCAATCCGTGGGACCCGGTCAGTCCGAAAAACTATGACCTGATTCATGTTTTCCAGGCGGGGGTTAATACTCTCTCGGCCGTTAGACAGGCGGCCGGTTCCGGTGTTCCCTTGGCCGTTTCCCCCGTTTTCTATACACGCCGAAGCCCGGCGGCCATTAAATCTGCAATACGCCTCGAGGCGCTCATTAAACCTTTTATTCAGGGTATCGTTTCAGAATTTGGAATAAAAGCAGAGATTTGCCGGTCGGCATCCATAATACTGCCAAATACAAAGGACGAAGCACAGTTAATAGAAAAAGGGTTCGGAATCGACTCCAATAAAATTTATCCGGTTCCAAACGGGGTAAACGCTGAATTTATTAACGCCAAACCGGATCTCTTTTTCCGTAAATTCGGACTGAAAAATTTTGTTCTTTTTGCCGGAGATGCCTCATCGAAAAGAAAAAATTTAATAAAGCTGATCAAAGCTTTTGAGACAATCGAGCATGATCTTGTCATTATTGGCTCATTTAAAAATGACAGTTACAGCAAAAAATGTTTGGATCTCGCGAACAAAAACGACCGCATACTTCTGATTGATACAGTTGCACATAACGACCCGATTCTGGCTTCGGCATTCGCGGCTGCCAGGGCCTTTGTACTCCCTTCCCAATTTGAAACCCCGGGAATTGCAGCACTTGAAGCTGCACTTGCCGGTTGTAAAATCGCAATTACAGAATGTGGGGGAACCCGTGAATACTTTGGAGAAGAATCTTTTTATCTGAATCCGGCTTCTGTCAGTTCTATAAAAAAAGCTGTTACACAAGCTATAGATGCAAAAGAAGATGATCGTTTAAAAAACCGGATACTGGAAAATTATACGTGGGAAATAATTGCCGGAAAAACATTACAAGCGTATCAAAGAATCCTGCAGAAATGACCAAACCCATTGCCATCGTTATTGGAACCCGACCCGAAGCGATCAAACTTGCTCCCCTCATTTTGGAATTTCGAAAAAGAAATATATCTCATTCGGTAATTCATACGGGCCAGCACGATTCGCTTTCAGAAGAAGTGCTTGGCAAATTTGAAATTGAACCCGATTATAACCTGAAGATCATGTCGAAGGGACAAACTCCTGCAAGTATTATGTCGAAAATATTGCAAAACCTGCCTCCGCTGCTTCAAAAAATCAATCCCTGTTTTCTGATTGTGCAGGGAGATACTTCAAGCGCACTTTCGGCAGCCCAGGCGGCCTTTCTCGAAAATATACCGGTTGCCCATGTAGAGGCCGGACTGAGAACATTTGATTTTGATCAGCCTTTTCCCGAAGAATTGAACCGTACATTGATTACTCAAATCGCATCAGTTCACTTTGCCCCGACTGCCTCCGCAAAAAAAAACCTGTTTCGCGAACAGATCAATCCTGAAAAAATCATAGTGACAGGAAACACCATAACGGATGCGTTGTTTCATATCCTTGGCCGCACGATCCATTCCAAAAATAAGATTCGAAAAAAGTACCACGTGCCGGACGGTTCAAAACTCGTATTGTTGACTTCACACCGAAGGGAAAATTTTGGGCTGCCTCAAAAAAAAATTTTCAGGGCGGTTTTAAAACTTGCCGATTTATACCCGGATATTCGGTTTATTTATCCTGTGCATCCTAATCCTGCAGTATCTGAAAATCTTAAAATGTTAGATAATCACTCACAAATACGACTTATCGAACCTCCAGGTTATTTCGATTTTGTGCCTCTTCTTGCGGCTTCCGATATTGTAATGACAGACTCTGGCGGTATCCAGGAAGAAGCACCCTCACTTGGCAAACCGGTAATCGTATTGAGGGAAAAAACCGAACGGCCTGAATTGATTCAATCAGGTGCCGGAATTTTAGCCGGCAGTAATGAAGAACAGATTATGAATGCATTTGAATTCTTCCTCAATCAAAAAAACAGCAAAATAACCAGTCAAAACCTTTTTGGAGATGGGAATACTTCTGAAAGAATTGCCGGTTTTTTTTCGGGGCTTGCGATTTAAAACAGTTAAGCGACTACTTGTTTTAACCACAAGTATTAATTAAATAGTAAATTTTATTTTAATAATTATCAATACTTAACGCATTTCTATACATGCATGTTAGATTAAAAAAACGTTAATTCTATTGCCTTTCCGAATTAATTGAATAAATTAGAAGCAATGATTTATCAATCGGAACAAGCGGAGAAGTTATGATAAAATTTCTTGCGGCTTTATTTTGGGTTATACCCCTATTTGCAGAAGCTCAAAATAAAATAGAGATACATTCGGATATTTTCACAAAAAACCGGAACCTCTCAATAAGCCTGAACGGAGAAGAAACAAGCAGTACCCCGGGTACTTTCACCATTTCAAAAGGCATCGATTACGAAATCACACTCAGGGATCAATCCGGTAGTGTTAAATCCAGATTCAATTTCGTTGTAAAAGAATTCGGCAATAAGAATAATGCTGAACCACCTGCCTGGTTTTCGAATTCGGATAAACTTGGCAACACCCACGCTGATTACCGTTTATTCACAGCCAAAGGGCGGTCGCCGTCCATGGCAATTGCAATGAATAAAGGGTTTGACGGTGCGAAGCTGAATGCAGGTTTTGATGTTGATTCTAAAAGCCCGGATTTCAGATTGTTGCGGGCCGAAATCCAAATCATTGGTGATTACTATGAAGCTTATTTGCTTACAGGGCACAAAAAGTGAAAATCTCGATTTTGTAGTTTCATCAGATTTGTACCGGGTTCATTGGTCTATTGTATGTTGTTTGTGGTTTGTGGTTTGTCGTTTATTGTCGTTTGATTCGATTCTCGATCAACATTGTACATGCAACAACTGACAACGGACAACTAACAACTAACAAAACGACTACCTGTTTTTCAAAGCAATCTCTGTAATCCCTTGGTTTTTTATTATAGAGCCAGGAGTTCTGAGCTTATAATTGAATCTCGCTGAGATCTCTTAAAAGTGAATATGCCGTAAGGTCATACTGGATAGGCGTTAGGGTGGCATATCCTTTTTCAAGAAGGGCGATATCATTTTCATCATCTTCGTCAAGCAGCTCGAACTTGCCGGTAAGCCAGTAGTAAGAACGGTTGTTCGGATCCATACGGCCTTCGAACTCCTCAACATACCTGCTGTTGGCCTGCCGCGCCCAGCGGATTTCCTTAAGGGGCCCGGGTGGCACATTCAGATTCAATGTCACACCATTAGGAAGCCCGTGATTCAAAACATAGCCGATTACTTTCCTTGCAGCATCCTTGGCTCCCGAGAGATCTGTTTCTTCCGAAAAGTCTGTACAGGATATGGCAATTGACGGAAGTCCGAGAATGGTTCCTTCTGTGGCAGCACTCACGGTGCCCGAATAGAGTATGTTAATTCCGGCGTTACTGCCGTGATTAATGCCGCTTACCACAAGGTTTGCCCTTCTTGACAGAAGCTGGTTATGGGCAAGCTTAACCGAATCGGCTGGAGTGCCTGAAACGGCCTGCCCGTTAAATCGGTTATCAATACGAAAAGATCGTGACCGAAGCGGCGTGGAGACGGTAATTGCATGACCAACAGCACTTTGCTGGCGGTCGGGGGCGACAATTTCAACATCCCCGAACTCATCGGCAACTTCTGCCAGGGCCTTGATTCCCTGCGAAAAAATCCCGTCATCATTACAGACCAGAATGAGGGGTTTGGAATAAGTCATTTAAATCTGTATCAGTTATAAATTTCATTTTCATTCGGGAAATCACCTGATTTTACATCATCGATATATTCGGCTACTGCTTCGCCTGCAATTTTGTTGAGGTCGGCATACCGACGCAGGAAGCGTGGTGAAAAATCCTTATTTAGTCCAAGCATATCGTGCAATACGAGCACTTGTCCGTCGCAATCAGGGCCGGCACCAATTCCTATGGTAGGAACCGATACCGATTGTGTTACCTTTTTGGCAAGCGATGCAGGAATTTTCTCAAGAACCAGTGAAAAGACACCGGCTTCTTCAAGTTTTTGTGCATCCTCAAGCAATTTTTCAGCTTCCTTTTCCTCTTTAGCCCGGACCTTATAGGTTCCGAACTTATAGATACTCTGAGGCGTCAGCCCAAGATGCCCCATGACCGGTATCCCTGCATCAACAATCCGTTTCACCGTATTCACCACAGCACTCCCGCCTTCCAGTTTTACACCGTGAGCACCCGCCTCTTTCATCATTCTGCCGGCACTGGTCAGGGCTTCCTTTGCCGTTACCTGGTAACTCATAAACGGCAGGTCGGCTATTACAAGTGCCCGTTTAACACCTCTGACTACACATGAAGTATGATAAATCATGTGATCGAGGGTCATGGGCACGGTGGTTTCAAAACCGGCCATCACATTGCTGGCAGAATCGCCAACAAGTATTACCTCAATACCGGCCTGATCCACAATACCGGCCATCGTGTAATCATATGCAGTGATCATGCTTATCTTTTCACCACTGCGCTTCATTTCAACCACGGTTTGTGTGGTTATTTTTACCGGATTTTCCTGTTTTTTTTGTGTACTCATACCTTGTCAACCGGAACAATTGCCGCAGATGCAACCAGTTCACAAACAACATTGCCGTCTACTTTTGTTGTTCCGTCCATTGTTATAAAATTTCTTTTTTGATTCGTGAGGATAACCTCCATGTTGAGCTGATCACCCGGAACCACTTTTTTCCTGAATTTTGCACTTTTTATTCCTGTAAAGACGATCAGATATTTCTCCGGTTCCTCAACCTTGTTTTTCATCAGCATAATACAGCCGCTTTGAGCCAAGGCTTCAAGCTGCAATACGCCTGGCATGATAGGTGCCTCCGGAAAATGACCATTAAAAAATTGCTCGTTAACGGATACATTTTTAATTGTAACAATCCGGTTCTCTTCCAGTTCGAGAACCCTGTCAACAAGTAGAAAAGGATATCTGTGAGGGATGTAATTTTTTATTTCTTCAATGTTCATTAACATGTTCAAATTTATTAGGTTCTTTGAGCAGGGAGCTAAATATACGTTTATTTTACGGAACCTACATAGATATACGCTATACCGCCCGTGCATTTTACGGCACGCCTCTTCGTGAACGACCCCGCCTCATCCATTAGTGCTAAAAAATCCTCGCCTGCTGCGAATTTGGCACTGGTTTCGGGAAGGTATTCGTATGCCTCTTTATTGCCACTCAGCCATCCCCCGATTGCAGGCATCACATGTTTGCTGTAAAGCCGGTATGGAATTCTGATAAACCCGCCGGGCTGGCCGAATTCAAGAATCACCACGTTACCACCCGGTTTTACAACCCTTGCCATTTCACGCAGGCTGATTACAGGATCATCCACGTTTCGAATCCCGAAAGCGATACTTGAAATATCAAAACGGTTATCCTCGTAGGGAAGGTTCATGGCATCCGCAACCTCAAAATCGATTTCAAGTTCTTCGTCTTCGGCTTTTGCAGGGGCGTGCTCGATCATTTCCTTGCAAAAATCGGTGCCAAGTACATAACCCTCACTTCCTACCGTTTTTTTGAATTCGATGGCCAGGTCTCCCGTTCCGGTTGCACAGTCGAGTACGTGGTATCCTTTTTTTGCACCGCTCTCGAGAACTGTTTTTTTGCGCCATGCATTGTGTACCCCGAATGATAGAATGCTGTTAATACGGTCATAATCTCCTGCAATGTCGGCAAACATCCGCCTTACTTTTTCACTCATATTTTAAAACTATTCATCAAGTGCAACATTCTGTTTCTCAAGACACCACAAATTTTGACAGGTGATTTGTTTTATTAAGATAACCAATCTTTACAGAAAGGTCGGAACTTATAAACAACTTATTGACGGAGCCATTTTGGTGAGTAATTCTGTTCATATTCTGAAGGCCATATCCAAGCCAGCCGGACAGCAAGATCCGGATCAGCCTGCCATGTAAAACAAAAACCATGCAGCTATGGCCATTCGTTCTGAGAATTGTATTCATTTTACCGTATACCCTTTTAAATACATCCTCGGGAGATTCACCGCCGGGAATCCTGAGATTTGTTTCACCATTTTTCCATCGCTTTTGCAGATCTTTCAATTCTTTCTCAACATCACTAAAATGTTTACCTTCGAACTCCCCGAAGTCCATTTCGTCAAGATCGGGATCGCTGTGAACACTCAGGTTCATCTCACGTGCCAGGTAACCGGCTGTTTGCAGCGATCTTCTGAGGCTGCTTCCGGAAATGTAATCAACAGGGTAGCCGGACAGATAACCTGATAACAAATCTGCCTGTTCTTCACCTGTCTGATTCAGGGGTGCATTGATACCCCGCCCCTGCAAAAGTTTGTTTTTATTGTAGCCGGTTTCACCGTGTCGTGCTATAAAAAGAATACGACTATTCATTTTTTTCTTCGAAATGGATTTTTAGTTATGATTTCCTGAATATGCCTGTCTATCTCCTGAACTTCCGGTGGCGACAGATTTTCGTATATTGCGTACCGGACAAGAACCATTTTCAGGACTCTGTCATTCAACGGCAGCTTGCTTTTCGATATTTTCCCGGCAACCACGCGATCCAAAAGCAGCCGCAGCAAATCGACCTTGAATAAGAAGAAGTAGATAATGCCGATAATCAGCCCGGAGTAGTTGGCATTGATGCCCAAAAAACTGAGACAAATACCGGCAAGCAATAGCTGAAAAAAATCCTTGTTAATGACATTCAAAACAGGTGACATTGGGATATTCACTAATGCACTCTTGTTAAAATACCACCAAAGATGAAATAAAAGGGCTGCAATAGCTGCCACAAGGGTACCCGCCGTAAAAACGAGCAAAAAATAAAGAATCATAGCCAGGCTGCCGGTGCTGTCTATCCATACAACCGCTCTTGAAACCAGTTTATCAAAATCATGTTTTTTAAGAAGCCCGGGTACAAATTTATCAACTGTTTCACTGGTTGCATTAAACCAGTGGCCGCCTGAAGTCACGGTATAAGTACCGGATTCCATGATATGGATGTCATGCTTTTTTTTACTCATGAGGTAGTAAATATATTCTTATGACAGGTAAAATGATACCGGTTCCTGTCCGGCTATCGGCTAAAATTTTCCTGCAAATTTTATAACATGCAAGTTATTTAAAATTAAAAGCTGTACTTCTGGAGCCAAATTTCA
>CAYPZI010000063.1:0-15826 GCA_964415185.1 uncultured Balneolaceae bacterium
CTGTAGTGTTTGAGTGCCTGAAGCGAGGGAGTTGTTACCTTAAAAATTTCCCGCTCATTTGTACTGACTGAAAACAGGGATTCTCCAAGATCAAAACGAATATCCCGTATGATATTATCAAGAGCCGGCAGTACTTTATCCTTGCTAAGTATGGTCTCTGCATACGAGCGTACTGCCAGGCCTGTATTCGGATCGATCAGGCGAATAGAACAGATGTTTGGATGGTCGAGTGCCGAAGCGGCCCGGGCTTCATACAAAAAACGTTTTTTCGCCTGTTCGTTATGTGATATATGAAGCGGTAAAAATTTGAGGGCAACCATACGATCAAGCCGCGTATCATGCGCCTTGTAAACAATCCCCATCCCCCCTTCACCAAGTTTTTCGAGGATTGTGTAATGCAGTATGGAGGATCCTGATTTCAAATAATCTCCAAATTGGCAAACCGCTAACGCGATTAGACGTTTTTTTAAAAAGATTGAAGCCCGGTAAAGATGCAAAGCATTTGTGGCAGATCGCTTCGTCTGATTATAATGTAATAAAACTACTTCAAACTGCAAACGCAGCCGGCCCAAAGTGGTGGCCACTCTTTCTACTCAAAGAAATGATGCTTATCGTTGCTTTTCTCTGCGGATCACATAGAACGCCTTTTTACAAGCCTGGCTTTATATTAATGAGCCAAACAGGATGTCTAATAGGTTCAAGTACTTAGTATAAATTGAGTTGAATAAGTGATATGTTCGGCTCATGGCAACCTGTTACTGGCAGCAAAGGACTCTAACAGGCACCTGTCCGGAGTGCGATTTCGCATCTTTACTTTGAAACCAGTCACCCTTTTGAAGATGGAAACGGACGGATAGGATGGGCCGTTGCCGAAAAGGCATTATCTCAGGGAATAGGCCGGCCTGCATTTTTGAGCCTGTCAGAAACGATAAAGAAAAAAGAAGGCTGAAAGGCCGGTGGCAACGAGTTTGATAATTTTGATGTAAGTCTTTGGACTGTGCCTGTTAAAGCCCAAATACTGATCGCATCGAGTGTGGTAGAAAGAGGCAGAAAATCGGATAAAAGCTTATCAAAAAGGAAAAATTGATGTTGTGGCTGTATAAATTTTATTTTAATGTAACGTTTTCTTCGTCTCTATTACCGAATTTACGGAGTTACTATTGTTGTATAAGGCCCGAATTTCAGGGTTTTTCTGAATACGCGGTCATTGCGTTTGAATTCCAGTTGCACGATGGAGCTACACTTGCTGTAAATGGCTTTTTGCAGCTCAGGCAATGTGAATACTTCAGCAGGCTTTCCATTCACAGCAACCAGTTTATCTCCCTCCCGGATGCCTGCAACAGAGGCCGGCGACCCTTTAAAAACATGATGTACCCTGTATTCCTTAAAATGTGGCGGTTTTGCCGTTAGCGTTATGCCGCTGAAATTGTCCCAATACGGCTCGCTGAAATGTTTCTGCTTCTTCAGGTACATGGTCAGGTTGGTATAGTCGAATGTCACTCTGAATCGGTTCAGTATTCCGTAGCCTATCAGCCCTGCCCTCTCTGCACTTGACGCTTCGCCTGTTTCTGAAAAAGAAAGGTCTACCGGAACGTTCATAAGCGACACCGGGCCAATACTCATTCGCTCTGTCTTTCCGCTGAGAGTATTGAGTTCTCCCCCGATACCGATAGACATGGATGATTTTAAACCGGCAATAGAATCTTCCAGGTTGTGCTGTTTTACAAACGGAGCATTCAGGGTAACGGTAGTGCTCGAGCCGGTATCCACCAAAAAAGCTCCCTTAATTTCCATCTTATCGGATATCCTGAGCCTGGCATCAATGTAAGGCAGGTTCTGCCTGATCTCTATCGGAATTGCAATTGCCTCAGGGTCAGGTTCATACTTTCTTCTGTCATGAAGAACCACCGTTTGAGTTGCGTAATCTATCTCAACAACAAATCGAAAGAAGAGGTCTGAACCGATAATCCCGTGGACATAGCGGCCCATAAACGGGTTTATTTCTGATAAATCAAGTACCGGAACTGTGCTTTCATAAGGCATCATGCCAGGTATCTGGATTCTGACGGGCGAGTCTCCGATCCACGCCGATCGCTTTTCCTCGCCGATCCCGGTCAGGTTAACTTGCTTTGCCGCAGACATCGTAAGTGAGCTGGCTGTCAGTGAATCAATCACACTGACTGTAAAACCGGTATCCAGCAACATATATTCTGAACGGCTGCTGTCGAACATGGCCTCCACAAAAATATGATTTCCCCAGAATTCGGAAGGTATTTCGATTGAACGTGCCCTGTCTTCCAGTGAACCCGCACCGGGCCAAAGCACTGAACACCCCCCGGCAACGAATAAAAACAGAAGTGCAGCAATGGAGTGATTTTTTGTGAACGCCATCGGGTTTTATAACATTTTAGTGATATAATTATCAAATAAACTCTGAATGTAAATGCAACAAACCGTTGTTTCCAGTAACAGCCGTATTATTTTATAAATATTTTATATTTCAATGAATCCTTAATATTAATCCATTTCAAAATCTCAGCCATTATGTGGAAATACAAAGGTGACACCCGTCCGCCGTTTGCCCGTGAACCCAAAGAAGGTGAAGAATCGGTCTGGGATTATCCCCGTCCGCCAAAACTCGCTCCTGATTCACGTCTGGTAACCGTAAAAACAGGTGATATAATCATCGCAAAAACAAACCGTGCAATCCGGGTACTGGAGACGGCCAGCCCGCCGGCTTTTTATATTTCACCGGAAGATGTTGCCGAAGAATTTTTGCAACAAGCGCCGGGCTCTTCCTTCTGCGAATGGAAAGGCAAAGCAACTTACTGGAATGTGATTACGGACGGAAAGAAGATCGAAAAAGCGGCATGGTCTTACAATCATCCAAATAAGCCTTTTAAGCTGGTCACCGGGTACTATTCCTTCTATCCTTCGCTTGTTGACTGTTTTGTGGAGGATGAGAAAGTTAAGCCGCAGCCCGGTGGATTTTACGGCGGCTGGGTTACTTCTGAAATTTCAGGGCCGATGAAAGGCGAAGTATAAGTTTACCATCCCGTTGCGTCACTGCGTGATATCTTATCAGGCTTCGAATTTCTGCTTTACTTTTTCAACCGAAAAAATGAGTTCGTATGCCGTTCCCCCGTTTGAGCGTATATCCAGCTCGCCGTTTAGCTGGCTCGTAAGTGTGTGGATTAGCGTCATTCCGAGCGACTTTTTTTCCAGTTCCTCGAAGTTATCGGGAAGCCCCACCCCGTCATCTGAAATTGTAAGCCGGATCTTTTTATCCTCTTTTTTCATCTGAATTTCGATCTCGCCCTTTTCCCTGCCCTTGAAAGCATGCTTCATGGCATTTGTCACAACTTCATTTAAAAGCAGCCCACACGGAATAGCCTGGGTGATCGTCAGTTCGGCCGGGTCCGATTCTATTTTAAACTCCACAGGTTTTTCTTTGGTCACATACGACCGTGTAATCACGTCGGTTAGTTCACTGATGTAATTTCCGAACTGTATTTTGGAGAAATTCTCACTCTGGTAGAGTTTTTCATGGATAAGAGCCATTGAATTAATACGCAGTTGGCTGTCGCGAAGTACCTGTCGCGCACTTGCATCATCTGTTCCCTGTGCCTGAAGTTCCAGCAAACCGATAATTACGGCGAGATTATTTTTAACCCGGTGATGAATTTCGGCAAGCAGCACCTCTTTCTCTTTAAGTGACTCCTTGATTTTCTTCTCTGCTATTTTCCGGTCGGTAATATCAACATAAATACCATAGATCCCGATAATTTTTTCTTCTACTATCACGGGCACTCCATATATAATTACGTCGACAAGCTTACCGTCTTTTCGGCGCCTGTACGTATTCACTTCGAACGTTTCCGTGCTTCCGGAAAGTTCAGATGCTTCCCCGTGCTTCTCTTCAGGTACAATCACTGTATCCAGCGACACATCCCGGACTTCATCGGCATTAAATCCGAAAATCTTTTCAAACCCTTTATTTACCAGTATTACCTCCTTGTGTTCATCCAAGAGGGCAATTCCGATCGGAGCATTTTGGAACAATTGCCTGAACAGCTCTTCATTGTGTTTGATCTCCTGTTCCTGTTCATATCTTTCGGAGATGTCTCGTGCTATGGCAATTACAACAGGCTCACCAAAGTAGGTGCCTGGATTTAGCTGCACTTCTTTCAAAAAGATTTCACCGTTCTTTTTCTTGCCCCACCATTCAAATTGCTGTACTTCACCTTCGAATGTTTTATCCATGTACGATTGGGTAAGCTGCATATCAACTTTACCGGGAGCAGCAAGCATATCAGGTGTACTGCCTATGAATTCATCTTTTTCAAATCCATACATTTTGACAGCTCCATGGTTTACCTCGATAAACCTGTTTTCCCGGTTCAGGATATAAATGGCATCACTGATAGAGTTAAATAGGTCTTTATAGCTTTCAAGCGATTCCCTGTAGTTCCGGTACATTTCAACCTGTTTGGTTTGATCGGTCACAACTCCAATAACCGCAGGCTTACCATTTAAAACTCCTCTTGAACCATAAACACGAACATGAATAATCCTGCTGTCTTTTGTGATCACTCTCAGGTTCTTGTCAAATGAATTAATGCCCTCTCTCTCCCATTTCTGCTTCAGTTGCTTCAGAATCGCCTTATCATCCGGGTGTATAAGATGAAACGGCTCTTTTTTATCAACCAGCTCACCCGAAGAGTAACCCGTCATGGATGAAAACCTCGGGTTTACATATTTAAATTTATCTCCCTGGATCATGTAAATACCTACAAGTGAAGCTTCCGACAGAATCCTGAAACGGCTCTCCGATTCCACGAGCTGTTTTTGAGCCACCCGCTTGTCGGTGATATCTTCCACAAGTGAGTAGATACTCACCAGGTTTTGATTCTGATCATAGATGGCAGCATTGTGCCAGTTGCAATAAATGTGCCTGCCCAGCTTTGTAATATTTTCAGATTCCGTGCTGAAATAATTTTTATTGCCGTTTATAAACTCTTTAAGCTGTTTTTCGATTAACTCTCTGTTTTCAACCGGAAGCAGTCCGATATCAAACAAATTCTTACCCCTCACTTCATCAAAACTCCATCCGAATATCTCACCCGCTTTATCCGACCAGTCGCGGACATTAAATGACCGGTCCCATTCAATCATCCCCATGGGTATATGCGCTCTTACGCTTTCAATTCGGGGGAGCTTGCCAAAATTTTTCTCTTTTTTTACCAGATGGTCAACGTTATGGGCAATGGTAAACTGAGCCGGTTTGCCATTGTGATTGATCAGATGGCTGGTAAGCTGGACATAAATCCGGTGACCGCTTTTTACGCTGTGTTCCCAGATGGCTGATGGCTTATGTTTATCTGTATTCAGTCCTTCTATTTGTGACGGATTCATCCTTTCACCGAGATCAATAAATCGCATCTTCCGGAACTCTTCAGGTGTGTAACCGTAAAGTTCCTCAGCAGCTTCATTCACATCAATGATTTCAAAGCTATAATAATCGTAAACAAACATCGGGTTGCCGCCGAAAAAACCGGTTTCAGAACTTTTTTTAAACAGATTCATTTATATAACGCATTTTGTTTACTGCGGGATAATATGCACTACATCCTGATTATCGTCATTCAGCCGACATAATAATAATTGAAACACTCATTTCATACTCAAATCATAAAGTCATCGGTTGACTAAAGGAAAAATCCACTAAAAATTTCCGGATCAACAGTTATCCGATAACTGTAACGTTAAACCAAAAATGAATCAAGAAAAAGAAAATTAGAAGTTTATCCATACCAATCTTTTTTATATTTTTAAGCTTTGGATGCCTAAATGATAAACCGGCAAAAACTTAATACATAATCAGGAATTTCAGAATCAATTTTCGTTAAACACACCCGATGGCCGAAGACCAGATAACGCTTACCTTTCCGGATGGCACTCAAAAATCATTTCAAAAAAACATAACCGGCTATGAAGTAGCCGAATCCATCTCAAAGGGACTTGCCAGAAATGCGCTTAGTATTACACTGAACGGAGAAATCTATGATCTCGACCGGCCGATTAGCATAGACGGCGAAATCACCATCAACACCTGGGATTCGGAGGATGGACAGTACACATTCTGGCACTCATCGGCACACCTTTTGGCCGAGGCGGTTCAGGAGCTATGGCCCGAAGCTAAATTCGGTATCGGACCGCCTATTGAGAACGGTTTTTATTATGATATTGATTTTGGTGACAAGTCTGTATCAAAAGAAGATCTTGAAAAGATCGAAGAAAAGATGATTGAACTCGCACGCCAGAAGTCGGAGTTCAAAAGGAAGGAAGTGGGCAAAGAGGAAGCTCTTGAATACTACAGGGAAAAAGGCAATGAATATAAAATTGACCTGATTGAAGGCCTGGAAGACGGCGAGATTACCTTTTATACCCAGGGAAATTTTACCGATTTGTGCAAGGGTCCGCACGTTCCGCATACGGGCGAGATCAAGGCAGTAAAGTTAACCAACCTGGCCGGTGCATATTGGCGCGGCGATGTAGAGAGCAAACAGCTTACCCGCATTTACGGTATCAGTTTTCCGAAACAGAAACTGCTGAACGAGTATATCAACCGGGTTGATGAGGCGAAAAGAAGGGATCACAAGAAACTTGGAAAGGAACTCGGAATTTACCTAATGGACCAAATGGTGGGAAGCGGCCTGCCTCTATGGCTGCCTAACGGCACGGTTTTACGGCGGACACTCGAGGCATTTCTGCGTGAAGAGCAGAAACGCCGGGGATATAAAGAGGTTATCACCCCACATATCGCAAATATTGAGCTTTACAAAACGTCAGGCCATTATCCTTATTACAAGGATTCCCAGTTTAACCCGATGGACGTGGATGACGACCAGTACATGCTGAAACCGATGAACTGTCCGCATCACCACCGCATTTATGCAAGTGAATTGCGCAGTTACCGGGATCTTCCGCTGAGACTGGCCGAATTCGGATCGGTATACCGGTATGAGCAATCAGGAGAGCTGAACGGTTTGTCGAGAGTTCGCGGGTTTACGCAGGATGACGCCCATATCTACTGTACGCATGATCAACTGAAGGATGAGATCAAAAACACAATCGATCTGACCCAGTTTGTTTTTAACACATTTAATATGCCGGTGGATATCAGGCTTTCATACCGGGATGACAACGAGGAGAAGTTCGGAGGTAAAACTGAATTCTGGGAGCGTGCAGAGCGTGAAATCAGGGAAGCCGCCGATGAGATGAACCTTGAATATCGCATTGCAAAAGGCGAAGCGAGTTTTTACGGCCCCAAAATCGATTTTATCATACGTGATGCAATCGGCAGAAAGTGGCAGCTTGGCACCGTCCAGGTGGATTATGTAATGCCCGAGCGGTTTGATTTAACCTATATTGGGCCGGATAACGAAAAACACCGCCCGGTTATCATTCACAGGGCACCTTTCGGCTCGATGGAACGGTTCACGGGTATTTTGATCGAACATTTTGCAGGAGATTTCCCCCTCTGGCTGGCTCCGCTTCAGGTTAAAATTCTTCCGATCTCGGATGATTTTATTCCCTATGCTGAAGAATGTGAAAAGAAACTGGAAGAATTTGGCATCCGTGTGGAGGCTGACAAGCGCAGTGAAATGATCGGGGGAAAAATTCGTGATGCAGAAAATGCAAAAATTCCTTATATGTTAATAGTGGGTGCCAAAGAACAGAAAAATGATACGGTTTCTGTGAGGCGTCATAAAAAAGGTGACATCGGAACGTTTCCGGTGAATGAATTTTTTGATAAACTGAAACAGGAGATCGACAATAAAGATCTCCCGCCAAATTGATAACAAAAATAAAATAACAGAGGTAACTTATCGCAAGACAAAATTATAAACGCCGGAGAAGAAACGACGACCGGCCAAATATAAATGATGAAATAAGAGCACAAAAAGTGCGAGTCATCAAACCGGATGAGGATCACGAAATTACAGATCTGGACCGGGCTATTGAAATTGCCGAATCGTATGGCCTCGATTTGGTTGAAATTGCACCGAAAGCCAATCCGCCGGTATGTAAAGTGATTGATTTCGGCAAGTTCATGTATGAGAAAAAGAAAAAAGAAAAAGAGGCCAAAAAGAAACAGCATACCATCCAGGTAAAAGAGCTTCGTTTCCGTCCCAATACGGACGATCACGACCTGGAATTCAAAACACGCCATGCAAGGGAATTCCTGGAAGGCGGCGACAAGGTAAAAGCCACGGTACAGTTCAGGGGGCGCGACATGCTCTATACCGATAAAGGAAAAGAACTACTTGAAAATCTCGCCGAAGAGTTGAATGATGTGAGCAGTATCGAATCCAAGCCAACCATGGAAGGGCGAAGAATGATTATGATTTTATCTCCCGAAAAAAGCTAATCAATACATAAATATCTCTGCGGAACTCAGCGAATACCTCTGCGAAAATCTGCGAGAAAAAAATATCGGCGTCTGGGGTTCTCGCAGAGTATCGCGGATGAAACGCTGAGTTTCGCTGATTTTTTTACCCTTCCCTCATCATCCTGAAGAGCTCTTTCAGCTCTTCTCTCGGCATCAGGGAATCGATAAAATTAAACTGTCCGGCAGCCAGTTTCTCGCCGCCGTCAATCGTAACACACTCACCCGTGATATAGGGAGCGAGGTCCGACATCAGGAAAACCGCAAGGTTGGCCAGCTCCTCATGCCTGCCGTAACGCTTTGCAGGAATCTTGTTCAGAAATTTTTCTTCAAATTTTTTATCCGGCAGCAGCCTGCTCCACGCCCCTTCCGTTGGAAATGGCCCGGGCGCAATGGCATTCAACCGGATATTGTACTCCGCCCATTCATAAGCAAGCGACCTCGTCATGGCAAGCACACCGGCCTTTGCACACGCCGACGGCAGTACAAATGCCGAACCTGCATCCTCGGCATAGGTCGTTACAATGTTCAAAACAGACCCCGGACTTTTATTTTCAATCAGGTAATTCCCGAAAATATGCGTGCAGTTGAAACTGCCATGCAGCACAATATCGACAATAGCTTTGAATCCGCCGGGAGATAAATCCTCCGACGCACTCAGGAAGTTGCCGGCTGCATTATTGACCAATCCATTCAACTCACCAAAATCCGATACGATGGATTCGGCCATCTTTTCGACCCTTTCATAATCACGGACATCCGCAACATAATATCGCGATTCACCGCCTGAGGAGGCTTCTTCAATTTCGGAAACCGCATTTTCAAGCTTTTCTTCAGTCCGGCCGCATATGGCCACGTTGGCACCAAGCCCGGAAAATGTGGTGGCCATGGAAAGCCCCAGCCCGCTGCCGCCGCCGGTAATAAGTATGGTTTGATTTTTCAGTGTGTCGGATCTAAACATTTTAACAGGTTTTATTTTGATTTATCAACAGCCCATAAAAAAAATTTTTACCGGGCTGTAAGAGTCAGTCATTTTTTTGATCATACTACAAAGAACCGATTCGGAATTGGTTCTGATCAAGATAAACATTCACTATTCAAAAGGAGACAATCATGACAAATCATACCATTAAGATACGTAAACTTAACCGGATACCATTTCTGATTTTTGTACTTCTGTTTTCGGGAATCGCACATTATGTTCAGGCACAGGCAACTGTGACTGCCTCTACCGATCCGCTTGCTGTTAATCCGGGCGATGAATTTACGGTAACTTTTTCCGTGGATTCACCCGTAGATGCTTTTTTCTTTGCTTCAAGGGTCAGTTATGATCCGGGAAGCCTTGAGTTTTTGGGATTGGAGTCTGCCGGAATACTGCAAGAGCCGAATACGCTTACCTTCAGCAACAACTATTCGACCGGTGAAACCGGGATTTCGCTGACACGCACCAGCCCACTTGCCTCACCGCAATCAGGGGACCTGGCATTGATCAGGTTCAGGGTAAAAAAGCTGGCTACTGCCGGTAGTACGCTTATCGAATTTTCTGAAGTTCAGCTTTCCGATTCGGAGGGAACAGATGTTGAGATCACTCCCCCTGCCGATACCGAAACCGCCATCAATGTTGAAATCGGAGAACTTGCTCTTGACATGCCGGCTTCTGTTACCATACAGGACGGCCAAAGCTTCGATGCTGTCGGAAGGGTGTTCGTAAGCACGCTAACCGATGCCGGACTGGGTGAGGCGCCTCCGGGCCTGCAAGCCTGGGTTGGCCTGAATTCTGCCGATACCGATCCGTCAACATGGAGTGAGGATACCTGGCAGGAGATGGAGTTTGATACCGAAGACCCGGATGGATTTGCCCGGTTTCGCAGGGATATCGGGTTCATGCAGGAGCGAGGTGATTTCTATGTGGCAGTCAGGGCTCAGTTAAACAGCGGTAACTTTTTCTATGGCGGACGCAGTGATGACGGTGGCGGGATCTGGGACGGAATTGAAAATACCTCAGCCTTCTTTTCAATCACTGAACCCGATGCATTTCGTTATACCGTCGTAAACTGGAATTTTGACAATGATACCGACTTGCCTGCTATAGCTGTTCCCGCCAATTCTTTATCTGAAATCGGCCTTGCCGGAGCATCAAGAAGTGGTTTTTCAAGCGGCGGTGCCAATTCACGCGGATGGAATGAAGAAGCCGGAGTTGAAAAATTCTGGTTCATAAAAGTATCAACCCGGAATTTCACGGAATTGAAGATCTCATCCCGGCAAAACAGCTCCGGTACCGGGCCCAAAGATTTCCAGCTTCAGGCAAGCACCGACAGCCTGAACTGGACAGATATACCAGGCGGAACCATTGAGCTTGTTTCGAGTACTGCAAGCGGAGTGATTGATAACCTGGATCTCTCTCCTGCTTTCGATGACCAGGAAGTTCTTTACATTCGCTGGCTCAATACCAGTCCATTTGCCATTAATACGGATGAAATAACAGGGATTCACGACTTTACGGGCACTTCAGGTACCAGCCGTATTGACGATATCCTGGTCACGGGAATCAACCTGAACAGGCAGGAAACGGAAATCTGGCCGGGGGATACGGATGACAACGGCACGGTTGCCGCCGATGATGTCCTGCCGCTTGGCATTAACTGGCAGCAGCGCGGTCCGAAACCCATATTTCCCTCCTTCGACTGGGCTCCGAGAAGAGTTGAAAAATGGGTAACGGACACACCCGGAAATATCATAACCGCTTCCGATGCCAACGGAGATGGAATTGTGAGTGAACGTGACCTGCAGGTGATCGGTTTGAACTTCGGTGAAACCCGTTCTTTGCCGCCGTCGGGCGGAATTGCTGAAAATCAAACAGACAATGAGGCATTTAAAATCGATCCGCTTGAAGCCGGCGACGTTTTCAGGCTGATTGTATCAGCAGAACGCCATACGGAACTGCTCGGGTCATCTTTTTCTGTAAATCTTCTCGGGATAGATCAAAATTTATGGGAAGTTTCTGTGATTGAGCCGTTATCGTGGGCCGAAGGATGGCTGGAAAGTAATAATTTGCTCGAATTCAGGCATATAGACAAAGACAGCGGTGAAGTGAGCGGTGCATTTGTACACAAAGGAGTTACGGCAGATCAATCCGGCATTGACCTGATAGCATTTGAGATCAGGGCAACGGGTTCGTGGGACAGTGCAATGCATGTCCGCCTTGCAAACGCATCTGTCATCAATTCGGATGGAATAAAAACACGGCTGGATGATGCCATCTTAAAATCTTTGAACACGGTTTCGCTCGAAGACCCGTTTAATGAGCTGCCCCGGGAAACAAGGCTTTTGAGTAATTATCCCAATCCGTTTAATCCATCTACCATTATCCGGTATGAGCTGGCTGAACCGGCAAATGTGAATTTAACCGTATATGATGTAATCGGACGAAAGGTAGCTGTGCTTGTAAACAACAGACAAACGGCAGCCGGCCGTCACGAAATCCGGTTTGATGCAAATGGCCTTGCCAGCGGACTCTATCTCTACCGCCTGCAAACCGATAATTTCATCCAGGCCCGGCAGATGATGCTGATTAAGTAATCCATAAATAAATAAACCGGGGTCAAATCCCGGTTTATTTTTATCTAATCATATTCTCCGGACGCAATCTGTGTAGAAAACTTCGTGATGCTTGTTTCTTCGGGGCTTCGTGGCAAAATAGCAGCAAAAATTTGCCACGAAGACAATTAATTTTTCAGCAGATCCAATTAATTATAAATTAAATTGGAATTGTCCGCGAAACTCCGCGGAAACATTTGCGCAAATCTGCGAGAACCAAATATATCGGTTTTAAAAATTGGCAAAACCTGGTAATTCTGCATCAAAAAACCAAAATCCTTACTTCCACCCCACACGATCCATCAAACGAATGGCATCCGGATTATTTCTGCCGTACGATTCCACATTTACGGCATCACTGTCGAACATGCCAAACTCTTGCAATATAGCCGGCAGTTCAACGGATTCCACAACAGGATATTCAAGATTCCCGAGCGAAAACAGATTCTGAGCATCACTTTCAGTCAGGTATTCAAGAAACCTAATGGCATTTTCACGATTCGGTGCATTTTTAACAACACCTGCTCCGCTAACATTTACGTGGGTGCCGCTGTTTTCACTATCCGGAAAATAGATACCGACGGCATCGGCAACCGCCTGGTCATCAGGATCATCCGAGGTTGCAAGCCTTGCCAGGTAATAGTGGTTGGCGATGGCTACATCACATTGGCCTGCAGCCACGGCTTTGATCTGGTCGGTGTCTCCTCCTTCCGGGTCACGTGCAAAATTGGAAACAAATGCTTCAGCCCACTGCTCCGTT
This sequence comes from uncultured Balneolaceae bacterium, assembly GCA_964415185.1. Classification (GTDB taxonomy): domain Bacteria; phylum Bacteroidota; class Rhodothermia; order Balneolales; family Balneolaceae; genus CAYVBJ01. The sequence goes on from CAYPZI010000063.1 coordinate 12,810, forward strand.
TTTTCCACTCCGTGTTTTTCAATCAGGGATGCAATCAGAGACTGGTTATAAATATTATTTGAGGAGCGTATGCAGATCCTGCCGTCCCATTTTTCATCGGCAAGTTCCCAGTAACCCTGGAGATCTGTCTCCGGGTTTACTTCCTCTCCGTTGTACACAATTCCCCTTACGCGTTTTGAAAATGCATACCATTCGCCCTGCGGATCTCTCAGCTCGGATGGAATGGCACTGTTCAAAACCTCCGACTCGATCGACTGAAATATATCCGCCTCTTCGGCTCTCCAGAGCCTGCCTGCGTCAACTGTAATCAAGATATCAGCCGGACTGTTAAGGCCTTCGCTGTTAATCCTTTCAATCAATTCATCACTCCCGCCCTCAATCAGGTTAACGGCAATACCTGTTTTTTCGGTAAATGAATTGTATAATTCAAGATCGGTGTCGTAATGTCTTGCAGAGTAGATATTCAATTCTTGCTGTTCACCGCACGAAATAAAAATGAGCGGTAAAGAGAAAAGAATCAGCTTTAGTATATGTTTCATTTTTAGATAAAGGTGGTTGTTTTTGATTGTGATTGTTTGCACCGGTTTAAATCCCGCGTTATTAATTTAGACCAATTCTAAATAGATTGCAGCTAAAAAGCAACCCCGATTTCCGGGTTTTATCACTGAAAGCCGTCCCCTTCCGTTGAGGGATCCATCATCCTGAGCAGGTCCCACCTGTACATGCCGCTGTCGTGGCCATCATCCCATTCAATCTTGAGGGCATGATTCCCGATAGTTTCAAGATCCCTGATCTCATAACGCCTTGGAGGATCAATATGAAAAAGTTCCGGGTCATACCGTCCCATTTTTTCGTGTCCCCCCCGACACATTACACATGGACAATTCTTTCGCAACCCGAATAATGGATAAACCGATTTGTGGCCGTCTGCCCATTCTATTTCAAGAACCTGTTCCCTGTTAGAAACTTCAATCGATACCGGTTCTGTGGATTTGGGATTCATTGTTTCTTACTTTAATATTTTGTTTTAATGTTAAATTTTATGTAAACCCGTAAAAATTTACCTCAGTGTTGCTTCCATTTTCTCAAAATAATGCCATTTCAGAAAGGAAACTTTGCGGGTTTTTACCCGATGTTTTATCATTAACACTACACTAATTTTCTTGAACAATTATGATGATACCTGTTTAAATCATCCCGTAAATCATTTTGCAAGGCTCTATAACGGGAATTTTCTTACAAAAAATCCATTTACTTTTACAAATCTAATCAGTCTGAATGATCCTTCTCTACATTGTTTATATTTTCGGCTATTTGGCAGGTGGTTTACTCGGTTACAAACCATATTTCAGGCTTGACAAACTAACAAAGCGCAACGTATTAAATTCGATACTATTGGTTCTGGTTGTTTTTACCGCTTTACTGGTTGCGTATAATACCGGTTTTTTTCCACAGTTTGTTGCCGCCCCTTTTATGGTTTTCAGTTATCTGCTTCTTGCCGGATTTTTTTCCGGTTATGCATTCAGGCTGATGAAGATAAAATCCCGCTCGGGTGCCCTGCTCTATTCATACCGCTCATTCTGGACAGACCATGCCCCCGCTTTATTGTCTATCGTGATCATACTGTTCGGCTTATACCGAACCGGCTTTTTCACGGATGATCCTGTTACAGCTATCCGCCTCAGCTCGGGGCTGTCACTGATCTGTTTCGGTTTTCTCGGATGGACTTTTAAAGCGGTGCCCGATTTCAGGTCCGGGGGCATCATCCTGCTGGATCAAATAATCGAATGGAAGCATGTCATAGCCTGGCACTGGCATTCAGAAAACGTGATCAAAATTGAATATCTCTCCGGCACGGATCAGATTGTAAGAAATGTGAAAGAATTTCTGACATCCATTCCTGAAGATGAAAGGGTCGATATAGAAACAATTCTCAGATCGAAAATGGAAGAGTTTGAAGAAGAGCGGAATCAACTTCTTACCGGCGATCAATCCTGAACAAATTTGAACTGAAACACTCTTAACTATATGTCGATTCTGTTGGTTTCCAAAACTAAAAACATGCATCCGCTGAAAGAGAAGATGTCGGAAATCGATCCGAACCTCGACATTGAAGTTTGGCCGAATGTAAAACATGAAAACAAAATTCTGTTTGCCGTAGCCTGGAATCATCCCGATCAGGTTTTGGGCAAGTATAAAAACCTGAAAGCTGTTGCCTCTGTAGGAGCCGGAGTCGATCATCTTATAAATGACCCGTCAATTCCACCTGATGTGACACTGTGCAGAACGGTAATTTCATCACTGAAGGAACAGATATTCGATTATATCGAATCATTCCTTCTTGATATCATCCGGAACAGGTTCTTTTATTTCAGAAAACAGTTACAGGCAGAGTGGAAGGTAATTCCGAACCATCTGAGAAGTGATTTTACAACCGGAATCATGGGGCTTGGCGAACTTGGCGCATTCTGCGCAGAAAAACTTGCTTCGCACGGGTGGAAAGTCTGCGGATGGAGTAAATCGAAAAAATCAATAGATGGCGTGGATACCTTTACAGGCAACAGCTTGGATAAATTTCTCAACCGGACAAACATCCTGGCCTGCCTCCTGCCCCTTACACCTGAAACCGGAGATATTCTCAGCCTGGATCTCTTCAAAAAATTGAAGCAGCCTGCTTATTTGATCCATGCCGGACGCGGCGAACAGCTTGTTGAGGAAGACCTGCTCTATGCCATCGATATGGATATCATCAAAACGGCTGTAATCGATGTTTTCAGGAAAGAACCCCTGCCTGATTCCCACCCATTCTGGAGCCGGAATCAGATCATCATCACCCCGCATGTGGCATCCCTCACCGACAATTCAGAGGCCGCACAACAGCTTGTCGAAAATTTCAAACGCCTCGTTTCAGGCAAAGAACTGCTTCACACCGTAAACCGGGATAAAGGCTATTGATAAACCCTGCGCCCTCCGCGTGAAACACCCTGGCTTGATTTCGTCATCCATTTACAACCGGT
>CAYPZI010000064.1:0-15435 GCA_964415185.1 uncultured Balneolaceae bacterium
TCCTATTCTCCTGATTTCAGTTCGAGTGAGATAATGGAGCATATACAGCTTCTTTCTGCGGATGAAATGAACGGCCGGCTGGCCGGTTCACCCGGGGAGGCCAAAGCGGCAGCTTATGTTGCAGGACTGTTCGACCGTTTTGGATTGATCCCCGCTTCTCTCGAAGGCCGTTTTTACCAGTTTTTTGAACTCGAAGGGCCGATGGTTCAGGCGGCAAAAATGGACGGGCACATGTCGAGAAATGTGCTTGGTTATGTGAGGGGAGGGGAGTACCCGCAACGCTGGATTGTAATTGGCGCACATTTTGATGGACAGGGAACAGGAGGTTTTATTTCGATGGACGGCGGCAATACTTCCATCCACAAGAGCGCCGATGACAATGCATCCGGCGTGGCCGGGCTTTTGGAACTGGCCCATTATTATTCAGCGAACCCGGCTGATTACAGCATCCTCTTTATCGCTTTTTCGGGTGAAGAACTCGGATTACTTGGGTCTCGCTACTTTATTGAATCGGATGTCCTGGATCAGGATGCGATCCTTGCCATGATCAATCTGGATATGATCGGCAGGCTGGAAGAGGGTACACTCACGATTTCAGGTGTTGAAACGGGATCGTTTTGGGAGAAATCCATCCAAAGAGCAAACCGGGATTCTATTGGTATTGAGACGATGCCCACCGGCCCAGGTGCAAGCGATCACATACCCTTTAAAGAAGCCGGAATTCCCGCCATTCACTATTTTACAGGGCTGCATGAAGATTACCATCGAAGTTCAGATACAGTTGAGAAAATTGATTCCGAAGGGATATTGAAGATCCTGAATCATATGAGTAACCTGGTGAAAGAGCTTTCATCAGAAAGCTTGATGAACTGAGTGACGGATTAAATTACCGATTTTGTTTAAACTATCGAGAGTGTTAAAATCCTATAGTGTGGTTGTAGGATTATTAGAAAATCCGTGAATTCAGCGACCTCCGATAAAACCGCGATCCCAAACGCGATTGCCTACACAACCCTCCGGCTTGATTCAATATCTTTTTCGATAATCACCGGGGCAATGCATAATTTCATATATTCTTCTCCATTCGGCATTAACTTTTTTTGACCAATAAAAAATCAATGATCAAATACATATCAATCCTTGCGACCTTGTTATTTATGTCTGCCTGCACCCCCGATCCCCAACTGCCCGATCTTCCGCCGGGTGCCCAGGCCATTTCTTTTACCGGTGATACTCTGATGAAGCCGGAAATTTACCCGGGACAGATTCAGGCACTTGAAAACGATTTAAAGGATGCTGCAGAGGTATACCGTAAAGACCCGGAGGATCCTGAGGCCATCATATGGTTGGGAAGAAGAAGTGCCTATCTTGGCGAGTACAGGGATGCTGTTAGAATTTTTACGGAGGGGATATATAAACACCCGGAAATTCCCGAAATGTACCGTCACAGGGGACATCGCTATATCACCCTGAGAATGCCGGATAAAGCCATCGCAGACCTGTTAAATGCAGTTTCCATGATCCGTGATACGGATGACAGGCCGGAAAAGGATGGAATCCCCAACCCTATGAATGAACCGCGAACCACGTTGCAATTCAATATCTGGTATCATCTCGGGCTTGCCTATTACGTTAAGGGTGATTTTAAAAGTGCAGCCGATGCCTATGCAAAGAGCCTTGAAGTTTCAACAAACGACGACATGCTGGCTGCAACTCTCTATTGGTATTATATGGCACTCAGAAGGGCAGGGCTTGATGAGGAGGCAGGTGATTTACTCGACAGAATCAACGAGGAAATGGATATAATTGAAAACCACTCCTATCATCAGTTACTGTTGGTATTCAAGGGTGTTTTTACCCCCGACAGCCTGCTCGGTTCAAGTGAAGATATTGTTCAAAATGCAACCATTGGTTATGGTATTGGAAACTGGCACTTTATTAACGATCGAAAAAACCGTGCATTTACGATTTGGAACCGGGTTCTTCGCAGCGGTACATGGCCGGCATTTGGCTATATTGCTGCAGAGGCAGAACTTTAAGGGATATCAGGCAGGTTGAGGCTCTGATACTTCAGCAGCGGGAATGGTGAAACAGAAGGTTGTACCTTTATCTACTTCCGATTCAAACCAGATCTTGCCGCCATGTTCTTCCACAAATTCCTTGCAAAGGTTAAGGCCCAATCCGCTGCCCTTTTCATTCGATGTGCCGCGTAAGGTATGGGTTGTTGAAGAAAATATTTTCGGCTTGTCTTTATCGGGAATACCCACTCCCTGATCGGCCACACAAACCTCAACAAAATCATCATTCCGATTTGTTGATATTGTAATGGCGTCTCCTTTCCTGCTGAATTTGATGGCGTTGACAACAAGATTCCTGACAATCAATTTTAACATATCATAATCAGCTTCAACAGCTACCTTGTTGTCAATCTGCATCTTCAGTTCAATTCCCTTCTGGTTTGCCTGAAACTGAAGCTGAGACAACACGGCTTTTATGTTTTCAGAAAGCTTAAACTTGCGCGAATTCAGAGTGATGCCTGACATTTGTGCTTTTGCCCATGCCAGGAGGTTATCCATAGTCGCGGCATTTTCCTGAAGGCTTGCTTCGAGGCTGTGTGTAATTTCATCAAGTTCGTCTTTTGAGAGATCGTGTTCCCTTATCAGGTAGAGCAGGCTTTGGAGCGAACTGAGCGGCCCTCTCAGGTCGTGTGCAATAATCGCAAAAAGTTTGTTTTTCACATGATCCAGGCTTTCAAGTTCCTTATTCTGATCCTGGATGGTACTGTTTAAGCGCTTGAGCTGTTTGTTTTTAAGCTGAAGTTCGGAATTTGTTTTCTTTCTGATTTTATTTGACCGGTAGAGAAAGAAAGTGATAAACAAAATCAGAATAAAACCGCCGGCCGATGCAACTATAATCATTTTTTGATACTGAAGCTGAGCCTGCTGCTGCGATTGCAGAACGCTCAGAACTTCATTTTCCTGTTCCCTTCTCTCAATTTCAAATTTGGCTTCGATTTCTGCTTTCAAACGGTCACGTTCATCAGAATCCAGGCTGTCGGTGATCTGTACATATGATTCGAGCCATTTAAGTGCATCATCAGATCCCCGCTCTTTCGCAAGCTCGTACTTTTTCTTATAAATCCGGGTTAAAAAAGTGCCCGATTGCATTTTTCTGGCGGTAGCTTCTGCAATATTGTACCAATCTTCAGCATCACTGAAATTTGCCTGATCCGATTCGAGTTTACCAAGTGAATATGAGGAGTAAAAAAGGCCTTCCATAATGCCAAGCCTTTTACTTTCTTCGTATGCAGCTAAAAGATTTGTCCTGGCATCGGAAATGTTGCCTTTATCAAGCATCATCAGCCCACGGTTGTAATTGACCCGGGCTTTGCCACTCACATCTCCGATCTCACTGAATAGTTCTTCGGCAACATTATAGTAATTTTCTGCAAGGTCGTAATTCTGAAGGTTACTGTGAGTGTTACCCAGGTTCAAATAGACACGCACCAGGTTAGATTTAAGGTCCGTCTGATAACTCAGGGTTTCAGATTTTTCGAGATGAAATTTGGCTTCTTCATATTTTTCTTCTGAGTTATATGTATCACCGATATTGTTGTGGATAATAGCAAGGCGTACACTGTCGCCGGTAGTTTCGGCATGTTTCAAACCGTTAAAATAGGCTTCGTAAGCACTTGCAAAATCTCCAAGAGTTTTATACACCGTGGCCATGTTAAGCTGAATACCTATTTGTGACCGCTCATCGGAGAGTGAGTCTGCAATATGAAGTGCCCGGTTATACGTATCAAGAGCAGGTATCAATTGGCCCGACATCCGGTAAGCGGTGGCTTCAAGGTTTAAAAACCTGACACGTTCTTCAGGGGCCGATGCAATGGAAAGTGCTTCGGTAATGGCAGTCATCGCTGAATCAGGCTTCTGCTGATGAAGGTAGTAATCAGTAAGATTTGTCAGGGCGTATAAAAATCCTTCTTTGAAAGCAGAACTATTTGATTGCTGAATTGCCTTCCTGATATATAATCTTGACTCATTCAGGTTACCGGCACGTATCAGCAATTCTGATAATTTATTCAGCTTATTGATGCGGGTTGTATCGACCAGTTCTTCTAATTCAATCTCACTCTTCAGTTTATCGATATCGCTGGTCTGCGCAACAGAGAGGCCGGGAACCGAAAACAGAAGGCTTATGAATAGAAAAAAAACAGGTAGATTATTACTGCTCATACTGCGAGATCCGGGTTAAATGAGTTACTAATATACATGATATTTTATACGAGTTACAAACTCATTCAAAATATCAGATCTGTTCACCGGGCAGCAGAAAATTCGAATAAACCTAAGATTTTGTTTCTGCTAAGGTGATACAGGCACGGGGTTTAAATTAATTTGTTTATAGACAGGATAAACAGAAGTACGCTATGTTACATATTTTGACTCAGATCATCTAAATATTGACGGATACGCCACGCATTCATCCCCAGGTCACTTCTTCCGATCCTTGATTTGGATCTCATATCAACAAGTGATGAACCCTGGCCTGATCGCCTGATCCGGATCACTACATCATCTTTGAATCCAAACCATGCCAGGGTTTCAGTGGCTTCTATCACCAGAGAGTCACGATCAGCTGATACCAGCTCCCATCCTCTATCCTCAACAAGGCGAACTGCTTCTTCAAAAACTTTTCCGGAATCTGCATCAATCTCAAGTGTCGTGATATCGGGATAAGCTGAATTTTGCAAAGATGTTGTCTCGCCGCCGAGGTACTCCGGCGGATTGGGTGCATCGGCCCTGAGCGGAACAATGGCATTGAACTGCGGCGGATTTTGGGTATCGGTTGTGATATCGTGAATAGCCGGCCAGGATCTTGCTTCATTTTGCCAGTAGATTGCAGTTCCCAAAACGGATATCGACATGGCCAATCCCAAAACCGCGGGAGTCATTCCATGCTTGCCGGAGAAAGGCCGCGTTAGGTAAAGTGCAAGCAGGTTGACCAAAATGAGTCCGAACATGGCGTATGCCGAGTTTCTCAAAACTGAAAAAGCCGTGCCCAGTTCCCAAATCTCATATTGATATCCGTAGCCGGAGAAAATGAATAAAAAGGTCACAATGAGAGTTAGGATAAATGCAGCAACGGCTACACCTGATAGAGTTTTTGCCTGATTATCTGATGGTTCCTGTTTATCTGACTGATTCATAAGTATCTGTATTTTTTAATTGTCCGGATGGAATAAGATTTAAAAAGGTAGCTCAAAAATTTAAAATTCACTAAAATTTCGCTATAATGTTTTATTGTAATTAACAAAAAAAAAGGACTAACTATGATTCGGTTTTCATTTATTATTGCAGTAGCTGTCATTCTCTCTTCATGTACAGGGGAAACTCCCGAACGTTCGCAAATGGATTCTGAAATTACCGTTCCGGAAGGATTTACAGCAGAAGTTATTGCTGACAGCCTTGGCAGGGCCAGGCATCTTGATATTACTGATAACGGTGATATATATGTAGCCATCCGCAATACAAATAATCAGAAAGGCGGTGCGATCGGGCTTAGGGATGCAAATGGCGACGGTTTTTATGAAGTACAGGTCAATTTCGGACACGACGGTGGCACCGGTATTAAAATCAGGGACGGATATATCTATTTCGCTTCCGACACGTCCGTGGTCAGATACAGGCAGATCCCGAATGAGCTGATGCCGGATCAAAATTATGAGACCATCGTATATGATTTGCCGGTTCAAAATTCGCACGCCGTGAAGCCTTTTGATTTTGATGACAATGGTAATATCTATGTAAATGTAGGTGCTCCTTCCAATGCCTGTATGGAAGAGAGCCGCACTCCCGGCTCACCCGGAATGGATCCTTGCCCATTGCTGGAATCCACGGGCGGAATCTGGCAGTTTGTAGACGGCCGGCCGGACCAGAGGCAGCAAGATGGCGTTCGATATGCATCCGGAATACGGAATGCAGTGGCGCTGGCCTGGAACCACACCGCCTCCGATTTATTTATAGTGCAGCACGGCAGAGATCAGTTGAATACCATGTGGCCCGATTTATATGATGAGCAGGATAATGCCGAATTGCCGGCTGAAGAATTTCTGAGAGTTGAAGAAGGTGCTGAACTGGCTTGGCCATATTGCTACTATGATCGTTTTAAAGAAGCCTATGTTCTATCACCCGAATATGGCGGCGATGGCGAAGATGTGGGCCGGTGTGCCGAATATAACGATCCGGTTGTTGCTTTCCCCGCTCACTATGCTCCGAATGACCTTATTTTTTACGATGGCAGCCAGTTTCCTGAGAAATACCACAACGGTGCATTTATCGCCTTTCACGGGTCATGGAATCGTGCACCCGAAGAGCAGGGGGGGTATAAAGTAGTATTTGTTCCGTTTGAAGACGGAGAAGTTGCCGGAGAATGGGAAGTGTTTGCCGATAATTTTGCAGGCATTGAAACAATAGAATCCCCCGGTGATGCCAAATACAGGCCGGTTGGTCTAACAACAGATGCAGAAGGAAATCTATATATCTCCGATTCCGTAATTGGAAGAATCTGGAAAGTGAGTTATACGGGTATGTAATGCTGGTTGGGGATTGACTGCAAAGTATGTCTCTGCGGGCATCAGCGAAAAGCTTTGCGAAAACCGAGTTTTTGTTTCTCGCAGAGTTCCGCAGAGGTATGCGCTGAGTTTCGCAGTGTTATCCCGCCCTTGGCGGTTCCTGAATCGTAAAGGCTAAGATCCGGCGAAGCCGCAACGCTTATGAAGGCGTGCAAATTTAATAAGCTAAAACAGGGCTCAGCCACTTTTCAACCTCTTCAACACTCATTCCCTTTCGTTTGGCGTAATCTTCAACCTGGTCTTTCTGAATCTTGCCTATATTAAAATATTTCGCATTGGGATGAGCAAAATAGAGTCCACTTACCGAAGACGCCGGGTGCATGGCATAACTTTCAGTCAGTTTAATGCCGGTTAATTCAGGTATATCCAGCAGGTCGAACAGAATCGGTTTTTCTGTATGGTCGGGCTGGGCCGGGTAGCCGGGCGCCGGACGAATCCCGGTATAGTCTTCCCTGATCAATTGCTCATTACTCAGCTTTTCATCGGGAGCATATCCCCACAGCTCTGTTCGTACTTTTTCATGCAAATACTCTGCAAATGCCTCGGCCAGGCGGTCGGCAATGGCTTTCAATAGGATTATATTGTAATCGTCGTGGTCTGCTTTAAATTGTTTTTCGAGTTTTTCAATCCCATGGCCGGTTGTTACTGCAAATCCACCGATATAATCGTGCATACCTGTTTCTTTTGGAGCAATATAATCGGCGAGAGCCTTGTTCGGCTGGCCTCTTCTTTTTTTCGCCTGCTGGCGAAGTGTATGAAGGATAGCAGTTGTTTCATTCCGGGAACTATCTGCATAAATTTCAATATCATCACCAACCGAGTTGGCAGGAAAGAGACCGGCAACACCATGAGCCGTTAACAGTTGATCACAAATAATTTTATCCAGAAGTTCGATGGCATCATCATAAAGCTTCCTGGCCTCTTTACCTGCCTTGGGGTCATCCAATATGGCAGGAAAATTGCCCTTCATCTCCCATGTGATGAAAAACGGCCCCCAATCAATGTACTCTTTTAGTTTTTTCAGTGGTAAATTTTTGAAGGTATGGATGCCGGGTTTAACCGGTTTTTTTACACTTTCATCAGTCCATTTTATCTTCACGGCATTTTTTCTCGCTTCACCTATTGTAAGGTAAGTTTTCTTTTTGCCGCGGTTTTGATACTTTTTTCGGATTTTTTGATACTCATCCGCATTTTCAGTAATAAAAGCATCACGAAGGGCAGCAGTTACAAGTTTGTTTACGACCGTGACGCTTTTTGAAGCGTCATTTACATGAATTACCGGGTGATCATACGATGGTGATATTTTTACGGCTGTATGCAGACGTGATGTCGTAGCCCCGCCAATCAAAAGCGGGATATTAAAGTTTTCCCGTTTCATTTCATCAGCCACATGGACCATTTCATCGAGTGAAGGTGTAATTAAGCCGCTCAGGCCGATGATCTGTACGTTCTGTTCACGTGCTTCAGCTAATATTTTGTCCGCAGGTACCATCACTCCGAGGTCAATCACATCGTAATTGTTGCAGCCGAGAACCACTCCGACGATATTCTTGCCGATATCATGAACATCACCCTTTACCGTAGCAAGCAGTATTTTAGCTTTGGGTTCTTTGTTCTTGTTCTTTTCAGCCAGTTTGTCGATAAAAGGGATCAGGTGCGCCACTCCTTTTTTCATCACACGGGCGCTTTTTACAACCTGGGGCAAGAACATTTTACCGTCCCCGAAGAGGTCGCCGACAATATTCATGCCGTCCATCATCGGGCCTTCGATGACATGGATAGGCTCGGAATACTTTTGCCTGGCTTCTTCTACATCCTCTACTATGTAGTCTACAATTCCTTTTACAAGTGCATGTTTGATTCTCTCCTCAACAGAACGGCTGCGCCAAACATCCTTTTTTTTCTCTTTAGCCGGACCTGACTCTTCCTTGATTTTTTCGGCGTGCTCAAGGAGCCTGTCTGTTGCATCATTTCTGCGGTTAAAAAGAACATCTTCAACCAGTTCTTTCAATTCAGGGTCAATTTCTTCGTACACTTCAAGCTGTCCCGCGTTTACAATGCCCATATCCATGCCCGCTTTAATGGCATGATAGAGAAATGCAGCGTGCATCGCTTCTCTCACTACATTATTTCCGCGAAAAGAAAATGAGATATTGCTCACGCCTCCGCTCACCTTTGCGAGAGGCAGGTTTTCTTTAATCCATTTAGTGGCTTTAATGAAGTCTACCGCATAATTGTTATGCTCTTCAATACCGGTTGCAACCGTAAGTATATTGGGATCAAGTATGATATCCTGGGGTTCAAATCCGACTTTCTCGGTCAGAACTTTATAAGCACGCTCACAAATTTCGATTCTCCGCTCATAAGAATCGGCCTGCCCCTTTTCATCAAAAGCCATGACAACCACTGCCGCTCCGTAATCCCGGATAGTTTCAGCCTGTTTGATAAAGGCTTCTTCACCTTCCTTAAGGCTGATGGAATTTACAACACCTTTACCCTGAATGGTTTTGAGTCCGGCTTCAATCACCGACCATTTTGATGAGTCGATCATTACCGGAACCCTTGCAATTTCCGGTTCGGCCGCAATTAGCTGCAGAAAGTCGGACATCACCTGCTCCGATTCGAGCATTCCCTCATCCATGTTAACGTCTATGATCTGAGCGCCGCCTTCTACCTGCTGTGACGCAACAGAGAGTGCTTCTTCATACTCTTCATTTTTGATCAGCCGCCTGAATTTGGCAGATCCGGTTACATTTGTGCGTTCACCCACATTCACAAAATTAGTTTCGGGACGAACCACAAAAGGCTCGAGGCCGCTAAGACGAAGCCACGGTTTTTGATCCTTTATCTGGCGTGGTTTGTGCCTTGCCGCTTCTTCTGCAATTGCGGCAATGTGTTCAGGCCGGGTTCCGCAGCAGCCGCCAACGATGTTTACAAGTCCCTCGGAAGCGTATTCCCGAAACTGCCCGGCCATAAAACCGGGCGACTCGTTGTATTCGCCCATCTCATCCGGCAAACCGGCGTTAGGGTAGAGGCTGGTAAAGCAAGTTGAATGATTTGCAAGCTCCGAGATAAACGGCCTCATCTGTTTTGAACCGAGAGAGCAGTTCAATCCTATGCTCAGCAGAGGATCTGCGTGTTTAACAGAAATCCAGAATGCTTCGGTTGTCTGGCCGGAGAGCGTTCGGCCGCTCTGATCTACGATGGTACCCGAGATCATAATCGGCAACTTTTTCCCGGTTTTTCGGGCATATTGATGGATAGCGTAAATTGCAGCCTTGCAATTGAGTGTATCAAAAACGGTCTCAATCAACAGAAGATCCGCGCCGCCATCTGTGAGGCCCCTGATTTGTTCGGTATAGGCCTGTACCAGCCCGTCGAATGTAATCGCCCTGTATCCGGGGTTCTCAACATCAGGTGAGAGTGAGAGTGTTTTGTTCGTAGGGCCGAGAGCTCCTGCCACGAATCTTGGCTTATCCGGATTCTTTTTTGTGAACTCGCCGGCAGCTTTCCGGGCAAGTTCGGCAGATGTACGGTTAATCAAGTACGTTTCACCGGAAAGATTGTAGTCATCCTGTGAAACCGGATTTGCATTAAATGTATTGGTCTCGATGATATCAGCACCGGCTTCAAGAAAGTGAGAGTGAATTTCATAGATGATATCAGGCTGGGTAACCGATAAAAGATCGTTATTACCCTTTAATTCATCAGGATGTTCCTTATATTTATGGCTTCTGTAATCATTTTCAGAAAGCTTGTAACTCTGGATCATGGTGCCCATAGCACCATCAAGAACCAGAATCTTTTTATTGAGTAGTGAAATCAGGTCGGCGGTTGAACGCATGTTGCGGGATATCCCTTATATAAATAATTATTAAATTCAGAGTCGGTTAAAGATCACTATTTTATGATAAAAATACATAGGAATGTTAAATGAAAGTAACTGAGCATTACGAACGGGCCACGGAGCCTCTGATATCGTTTGAGATCATTCCGCCAAAACGCGGGGGATCTGTAAAATCACTGTTTGAATCGCTTGACCTTTTAATGGAGCACTCACGCCCACCGTTTATTGATGTAACTTATCATGCAGCCGAGGCAACGGTAGAAGAACTGCCGGACGGAACCCTGAAAAGAGTAGTCCGCAGAAAGCGTCCGGGAACCATTGGCCTTTGTGCAGCAATTTTGCACCGTTATGGAATAGACCCGGTACCACATTTGATATGTGAAGGGTTTACCAAAGAAGAGAGCGAGGACGCCCTGATAGAGTTAAACTATCTTGGAATTCACAATGTGCTGGCTGTCCGGGGTGATGATACCGGCAATCAAACATCACTGAACCAAAATGGCACGATCAATAAATATGCTATCGACCTTGTAAAGCAGATTCAGGAGATGAATCGTGGTAAATATCTTGAGGATATTATCAATGCGGATCCAACAGATTTTTGTATCGGAGTGGCCGGTTATCCTGAAAAACATTTCGAAGCCCCGAACCTGGACTGGGACATTAAAAAACTGAAGGAAAAAATTGATGCCGGCGGGGATTATATTGTGACCCAAATGTTTTTCAACAATGAGGCCTATTTTGGTTTTGTTGAAAAATGCCGGGATGCCGGAATTGATGTACCAATCGTTCCCGGGCTGAAGATTTTAACTTCGTTACGACATCTGACGGTGTTACCAAGATATTTTCATTTGACTATACCGGATGAACTCTCGGCTGAAATCGAAGCCAACCCGGACCGGGTGGAAGAAATCGGTATTGAGTGGGCGCGGAAACAATCCATTGAGTTGATGGAAGCCGGTGTGCCGGGATTGCATTTCTATGTAATGGGAAGTCCCATGCCGGCTATTGAAGTGCTCAAAGGGATTAACAAAGTGGCAGGGTAGTGTCTTGTAATCTTTAATACAACGTTTGAGCGAAAAAAATAATCGGATGCGTTGGTTCGTTGTGTGTCGTTCGTTGTTCGCTTATAAACAACTGACAACGAACAAAAAATAACTTCCTGTTTTACGATAAAATCCCTGTAATCCCTCGATTTTTTTATAATGTCAGGAGTTCTAAATTTTATAGACAAGATTTAACAAAAAAACCTGTGAAACTCTGTGTGCTACACTGTGTAACTCTGTGGATTGAACTGTACGGAGAAGTTTTTAAAAATCATTTTTTGACGTCATAAACCTACTCCCCATGTAATGTCGCAACCACGGTTCGCGCACCTCCGTTATTCCGGTGCTCACAGAGATAGATACCCTGCCACGTTCCCAGGTTTAGCCGCCCGCCTGTAACAGGAATGGATAGGGAACTGCCCAGTATCGAGCTTTTGATGTGAGAAGTCATATCGTCCGGCCCCTCAAGAGTGTGTTTGTAGAGCGAAGTATCTTCAGGCACAGCGCGGCTGAAGTGGGACTCAAAATCTGCACGGACATCCGGATCCGCATTTTCATTGATGGTGAGAGCAGCACTTGTATGTTTGATAAACAGATGCAGCAGGCCTTTGTTTACCGATTTTAATTCCGGCAGATTTTGAACAATCGCATCGGTTACCAGATGATATCCTCTTGGTTTTGCCGGAAGTTTGAATTCTTTTTGATACCACATGAGTGTGCGAGTATGTTTGGGTTTGATTAAATTGAATCTTGGTTAATCTATTATGAAAGGAAAAGATGGGTAGTTGATTTTTTAACACGATACTTTACGTGCTTTTATCTGTCGGTATACCCTAAAAAGCAATTATTGCCTTACAAAACTTCCCTTTAAGCCTTTTTGTGAATTAGTGCCGACAATGACATCATACTCGCCGGGCTCGGTTATATAGTTTCCATCATTGTTATAAAAACCGAGTTCATTGTCGGTTAGTGTAAATGTTACCTTGCGTGTTTCTCCCGGCTGCAGCATAATTTTTTCAAAGCCTTTCAGTTCACGTACCGGCCGTGCTACACTGGCTACCTTATCCCGGATATAAAGCTGCACTACTTCTTCTCCCACTCTGCTGCCTGTGTTTGTGACTTCCGTACTTACAAGTATGTTTTCGTTATCGGAAGCGTCAATTTCAAGATTCGAGTATTGGAACTCCGTGTAGCTAAGTCCATATCCGAACGGATAGAGGGGTGCATTGCTTTCATCTATGTAGTGAGACCAGAAAATAAGCCCTTCGGATTCAGGCCGGCCGGTATTAAAGTGATTGTAATAAATGGGTACCTGGCCCACACTTCTTGGAAATGTCATGGGCAGTTTACCGGATGGGTTATAATCTCCCAAAAGAACCTGTGCAATGGCATTCCCGCTTTGGGTGCCCAGATGCCACGTTTCAAGGATGGCAGGGATATGCTCGTCGGCCCAGGGAATGGCCAGGGGACGCCCGTTCATAAGAACGAGTACAATATTAGAATTGACCTCATAGACAGCTTCAAGCAGTTGCTGCTGTACTCCCGGAAGCCCAAGCTCAGTGCGGCTGCGGCCTTCTCCCGACTGAAACCCGTGCTCACCCAAGACCATGAGCACAATTTCAGAATCTTTTGCAACGTCTCTCGCTTCAGCAAAACCCGATGTATCTGATTCATTGATTTGTACTTCAGTGATAAAACTGGTTTCACCTACAGCCAGATCAGCGCCTGTGGCATACGTGTAGTTTAAGCCGGCTGAATCCAGCCCTTCGAGAACGGATACTGCGGTATTGTCATCAGACCCGATCCTCCAGCTTCCAAGCGGACTGTTTTTATCATCCGCAAGATCCCCGATTACTGCAATATTACTTTGGTTCTTATCCAATGGAAGCAAAGCAGGATCATTTTTGAGAAGCACAATGGATCGCTTGGCCATATCGAGAACAATCTCCTGGTGTTCGGGGTGATAAAGAAGCTCCTCTTCCCTCTGCATGTCCGTATATTTGTAGGGGTCTTCGAAAAGTCCGAGTTCAAATTTAACCTTCAAAATCCTTCTAACGGCGTCATCAATTACGCTTTCATCAACCTTGCCTTCCTCTACAAGTTCTTTCAGATAGTTAATATAGGCATAGGTTTCCATATCCATATCCGAACCGGCATTAGCTGCAAGTTCTGTGGCATGTTTGATATTTCTGGCATAGCCATGCTCAACCATTTCCCCGACGGATTCCCAGTCGGAAACCACAAACCCGGTAAATCCCCACTTTCCTTTCAGAATGTCGCGCTGGAGGAATTTGTCACCTGTGGCGGGAATCCCGTTAAGCACATTGAATGCGTTCATAAACGTTTTGACGTCCTGATCAAGAGCCGCCCTGAATGGAGGCAGAATTACATTGTAAAGAGTTGAAGTACCGACATCTACGGTATTGTAATCCTTGCCGTCGACCGGGAAACCATAACCGGCAAAGTGTTTGGCAGTTGCAGCTATTGTATTGTGAGCAGAAAGGTCATCACCCTGAAATCCGCGGACTCGTGCAGCCGCGATTTTTGAACCGAGAAACGGGTCTTCACCGCCGCCCTCCATTACACGTCCCCATCGGGCATCTCGTGAGATATCAACCATTGGGGCAAATGTCCAGTTCACGCCGGTTGCAGAGCCTTCGATGGCAGCCATTCTTGCTGAACGCTCAATCGCCTCCATATCCCAGCTGGCAGATTCGGCAAGTGGAATCGGGCTGAGGGTTTTATAACCGTGAATAACATCGGAACCGAATAACAGCGGAATTCCAAGCCTTGACTCTTCTACGATCAGCTTTTGTAATTCCCTTACACTTTCTACTCCCCGGACGTTAAGAACGGAGCCGGCAAGCCCGTTTTTTATATTCTCATATTTTTCAGCAGCTTCGCCTTCTTCAGGTGCAGGACCTGTAAACTCCCAAAAGCCATTGTACTGGTTCATTTGGCCGATTTTTTCCTCGAGTGTCATCAGGGAGAGTACCGAGTCAACTTTGGCATCAATTTCAGATGATTGAGCGAATAGAGTGGAGTTAAAAATATAAATTAGTAGGAAAGAGAGAGCAGGTATGAATTTTTTCATGGAATTTTACTATCGGTGTTTTTGGTATATAATATTGGTAATTACAAATTTCAAAGTTGTTCTGTAAATTAATTAGGGATCTTGCCGAGGTTTTTCACGCGGAGGGCGCAGAGAAGACGCAAAGTTCGCAGGAAATAGTTGATGCTTCCCTATTAATCATACATCATTCAGGCATATTTTTTAGTATACCATTTTACGGTTCGTTTGAGATTTTCTTTAAAGTTTTGTGATGGCTTCCAGTTGAGTTCGTTTTTTATTTTTGAAGCATCGATTGCATAGCGGTAATCGTGGCCGGGCCTGTCGGTAACGAAGGAAATCAGGTTTGAGTAATCACCATCCGGGCCATCGCCGGTTTCTTCATTTAAAATGGTGCAAATAAGTTTAACCAGATCCAGGTTTTTCCATTCATTATCACCACCTATGTTATACTGTTCACCACGCTTGCCTTTGAAATAAACTTTTGCAAGTGCGTCACAATGATCTCCTACATATAGCCAATCCCTCACATTGTCACCTTTCCCATAAACGGGAATTGGCTGGTGATTCAATGCATTCCTGATCACAGTCGGAATAAGTTTTTCATCGTGTTGACGGGGGCCGAAATTGTTTGAGCAATTGGTGATTACCGTGTTCATGCCATATGTGTGATAGTAGGAATGAACCAGCATGTCACTTCCTGCCTTGGTTGCCGAATAGGGTGAATTCGGGGAGTAAGGGGTTTTTTCCGTAAAATGGCCGGATTCCCCCAACGTGCCGTAAACCTCATCGGTAGAAACGTGAAGAAACCTGTTTTCCTTAAAATAAGGCTTAT
>CAYPZI010000065.1:0-15186 GCA_964415185.1 uncultured Balneolaceae bacterium
GAACATCGCCTTCATCAACAAATTCACCGTCTTCAAAATTGATCTCTTCGAGATAACCGCTGACCCTTGCCCTGACGTCCACCCGGTCTATTGCTCGAAACCTGCCTACATATTCATCCCAAACAGGTACTTCACTGATCAAAGGGTTACTTACAATAACAGAAGGAGGCGGCGGTTCCGGTTGCCGGTTTGAATTGCCACAAGCTGTTACCAGGATCAATAATGCTAAAAATGCAGCGGGAATGCAGGAATAAGTAAATTTCATGAATCAAAAATAAAAAATGGTTTCGTGGTTGAGCAGTTTTTTAAGGTATTCTTATACGTTTATGCTGTTACAATCTATCCGGACACCATCGATATTTAATTTATAATGAATTATTTGTTGAAACACATAATGTTGTTTAAACATTTCATTTTTCTACAAAACACCTTTGCTTATTCTTTTACAAAGCTCAGACAGATCCACACAGTCCTGTTTACAAAGAACTTCACCGATATGCTGAAAATACTCACGGATCTGGGTTTCTACTTTCGAGAGCAACTCTACTCCGTTTCGGGTAATTCTATTCATAGACCTTCTGGCATCATCCTGTGAGCGGAACCGTTCAACGAACTCTCTTTTTTCAAGTTTGTCGATCAGCCGGGTTACATCAGGTGAAGGCTCAATCATCTTGTCGATGATTTCACCCCGTGTCAATGATTCCGGATGAGTAAGGCAGAGTATTTTCAAAACGAAATACTGGCTTACGCTGATTTCAAACTTTTCGCAAATGCGGCTGATTTCATGCCGGATCATGCTTGCAGTTTTCAAAATATTTTCGACTGCCTGTTGCTCTTCACTAATATCCTTTCGGCTTATGAAATCGAGATTTTCTTTCAGTTTTGTACTTTTTACCATCAAAATAAATATGTGTTGTCACACATAAGTTAAAATGACTCAAGCCCAGAGTCAAAAAAAATCCGGCAGACTAACTAAAGCCCGCCGGATTTGGAAGGATACTCCCAAGATGTATCATTGTTTATGTTTTACCCCATAATCTCTCTTCATAAACAATTCCTTATGATGATTTTATCCTTTTAAATTCCGAGGCCATTATGCTTCTCAACGAAAATGGCCTCCGCTACCCCATACCGATAATTCAATTTTTTTATTATTCTTTTCGCTTTTTAAATTATTCGCCAAATAGTTGGAATTTTTGTCAGGTTCATCAAGACCAAGGCTCAATCCATTAACCGGATTCAATTTTTCAATTTGATAATTAGCCGGTTTACTCTTAACACTAATACCGTCCACGGTTGTAACTACCCGGGAAGAGAAATTTACAGCAGCTATAATCACGATATAGAAAAAAAATAGAATTAACCTGTAAAATCCATCCATTTCTGTCACCCAACTTTCCGGTATTTCAAAATGCAGACCGCAATTATTCAAAACTTAATTGCCAACAGATGTAGGTTAAGGGTTTGTCCGGTTCATATCTATCGTGTAATTACACTAATTTTATACCACTGCATAAATAGTCTGTTTTATTTACATTACCTGAAAACCTGACCTAAAAAATAACCGGCATAAAAATGAACCTCTGGATTGTAGAAGATGATACTCTGTACACAGAAGCCATGAGTGCCATACTTGAATCTGAAAAGGATATTCAAGTAAGTGCCACTTTCGAGGATGCGGAATCACTTTTGTCTGCCCTCAACTCTTACAGATCCGAATTTTTGCCGCATGTTATGTTGCTCGACATCAATCTTCCCGGCAAAAGCGGCCTGGAGGTTCTACATGAAATAAAGACGTCTATCCCTGAAACTTCGGTAATTATGCTAACGATTTTGGAACACACCGACTTTATTTTCGAAGCTTTCAAAAATGGTGCATCAGGCTACCTTACCAAGGATGCTGCTCCCGATCTTATTCTGGAAGCGATCCGCCAGGCTCAAAAAGGAGGTTCATTGATGCCGCCAAATGTTGCAGATAAAGTACTCGAACATTTCAGGAACCAGAAAAAAAAGAAAGGGAGTTATGGTTTAACGCAGAGGGAGCGGGATGTGCTTGAATTTATGTCGAAAGGAAAATCACAAAAAGAGATAGCAAATCGACTCTATATCAGCCCTCACACCGTTAACTCACATACTCAGAATATTTATATGAAACTTCATGTAAATTCGGGGATTGAGGCAATTGCCAAGGCCTTGCGGGAAAAACTGATCTGAATGGTAATAGTTTACAGGCTACAACAACCTGTTTTGAGTGAGTAATTGTGTGTTGTTTGTGGTTTGTGGTCAAGCTATGTTAGGGACCTACACCTGAACAACAGACTACTGACAACTAACAAAAATGACTTCCTGCTTTACGATGCAAGCTCTATAAATCCTTGTTTCTTTTGCATGGAGTATGGAGTTCTGAATTTATACATAACCCCGTCTTGATATTACGCTAAATCGCCGGATCATCTTCAAATTTTTCATCTAATTCAGTCACTTCAATCCCCAGCTTCTCTTCCATCTCTTCAAGTGTGATTCCCTTTGTCTCAGGCATGATTTTCCAGACAAAAAGAAGCTGCAACACCATCATGAATGCAAAAAAGGCAAAAATCGGGCCGCCGCCAAACAACGTTTCAAAATGAACGAAATTCCCTGCTATCAGGGCTGCAAAAATCCAATGAGTACTGCTGCCGAGTGAATTGCCGAACGAGCGTACCGAATTCGGAAAAATTTCCGAAATGAAAACCCATATAACGGCACCCTGGCCGATTGCATGAGAAGCGATAAAAATAAATACAAGCACCGGAACGAGATACCCCGTAAAAGTTTCCGTGAAAAATGCGTATGAAACAATGGAGAGTGAAAAAATGTATCCGAAGGATCCGATATACATCAGGAAACGCCGGCCAAACTTGTCAATCAGGGCCAGTCCTATCATCGTAAATACAAGATTTACAACACCGATTCCCACGGTTGAAAGAAGTGCTCCGTCTGCCCCCATTCCCGTTAACGAAAAGATGCGGGGTGCAAAATAGACAATGGCATTGATTCCCGAAACCTGGTTAAAGAAGGCAAACAAAAATGCAAGAACGATCGGAAATTTATAGCGCTTGCTGAAAAATTCCCGAAGCGGAGTGGCCCGGCCCGGAGTAAGGTCACTTTCCTGTATTGCCCTGATTGAGGCTTCGGTTTCGTCCGGATTTACGATATCCAGTACTTTTCGCGCTTCATCAACTTTGTTTTTGGCTACAATCAGCCAGCGCGGGCTTTCGGGAATCAGAAAAACAAAAATCAAAAAGAGCGCTGCCGGAACAGCCTCTACACCAAGCATCCACCGCCAGGATTCTTCGAAGCCGGTACCGATCATAAAATTGGAAAAGTAGGCGATTAAAATTCCAAGAACGATATTGAACTGGAACATGGCCGTTAGGCGTCCGCGTTTGTCGGCCGGTGCAATTTCGGAGATATACATCGGAGCCACTACCGAAGAGGCGCCTACACTTAATCCCCCGATAAAACGGAAAAACATCAGCGAATAAACCTCCGGCGCCAGTGCCGATCCCGCAGCAGAAATAAGAAAGAGTACAGCGATCCAAATCAGCGTCGGTTTCCGGCCGAACTTCTGAGCCGGTATGCCGCCAAACAGGGCACCGATAATCGTGCCGTATAAAGCCATGGCTACGGTTTGTCCAAGCATCATATCGCTCAGCTCCCACATTCGCTGAATATTCTGCTCACCGCCTGATATGACGGCCGTATCAAACCCGAACAGAAAACCGCCCAATGCGGCAGTTATCGACCATAGAAATATCTTATATGTTCTCATCCGATTTCATTTGATTAAGAATGTCCTGTTGCTGATCAATGCAGGATAATGTACTTAGAATACAGGGTGTTATACAAATATGGATTTTGAGATTACAAATTTAATAAGACAGGGAAGAAGTGAAAACGCAAAAGTGAAAAGTAATTCCCAATAACCGCAAGTCATCGGATGACTTGTTGATTTCTAATCATTTAAATGAATCCTTGCTTGCAAGTCATCCGATGACTCATTTATTTTAAAATCAATCTTTTATAATTACTCTTGCGGATTTTAGGTAATTATTTAGTGCATATAAAATAGCCTTTAACAGTCAGAAGGATTGTTCTTCACAAAATAGGATTTGTAGTTGGATGCATCTGCATCCATACATCCTTCCAGGTTAAGCAGCCGGACCGAACGGATGTCAATGGGATGGCTTTCGCTTTGAAGAGCAATGTAGCCGTTATCGATGATTTTACCGTCTTGCTTTATTTCGGGATCATAACCACTAACCACTCCCCCGCCAATTTGAGGTTTGGAATATTCAAGTACCACTTCATCATCCAGTATATGCTGAATCAGTGAATCCCCGTAAACGGCCAGTTCAGCAGTCACCCATTGATCCCCATGATAGGTTTTTGAAGACGAACTGATGCAGTGTTCGGTAACCAATTCCCCGTCCATTACTACATGGGTTCCCGGTGTGCAGAGATTGGCATTGGACCGCTCATTCTCTCCGTCACCACCCAGTAACTGGTACTCGAGCGAGATTGGAAAATCCTGGTTCAAACCCATGCTTTCGGCTGACTGCGAGTGAAACATAATGCCGTTATTTCTGAAAGCCCAATCTTCGCCATCCGGCGGCTGTTTGCCCAGAAAGCGGTATTCAACTTTTAACCTGTAATAAGAGAACGGCTGTTCATAGAAGATGTGTCCAAAGCGATTTTCAAACAGGACATACTCGTCATATCGCACTTTCATCAGGCCATCCTCCACCCGGAAGGTATTGGCATAATTATCGTTCAACTCATATCCCCGAATTTTCAAATCCCAGCCTTCGAGATTTTGGCCGTTAAAGAGCTCGATCCAGCTTTCGTCTTCTCCGTCTTCAACCTTATTGTGATTGCATGCTATTAGAAACATGCAGGCTAAAATCACAACAAAATGCCGGTGAGATTTCTCAGGCATGTTAGCAGATTTAATTGGCAAGGGTTATAGCGGCAAATTATCATGTTTCCGTTTCGGCACCGAATCGACTTTATTTTGGCACAGCTCAAATGCCCTTATCAGTTTCTCACGGGTATCTTCCGGCTTGATCACGTCATCAATAAAACCCCGTGCAGCGGCCCGGTACGGATGGGCAAATTCCTTATTATAGCTATCTTCCAGCTCTTTTTGTTTGGCTTTGGGATCATCCGCTTTTTCAATCTCTTTCCGGAAGATAATTTCAACTGCGCCTTTTGTTCCCATTACGGCGATTTCAGCCGTTGGCCATGCAACATTGTAATCTGCCCGGATGTGTTTGGAGTTCATCACATCGTATGCACCACCATACGCTTTCCTGGTGATGACTGTCATTTTGGGTACGGTAGCCTCACAAAATGCGTAAAGCAGTTTAGCTCCGTGTTTGATGATTCCGCCCCACTCCTGGTCGGTACCAGGCAGAAAGCCCGGTACATCTTCAAAAACGACAAGAGGGATATTGAAAGCATCACAAAACCGAACAAAACGGGCGCCCTTTATGGATGAATCGATATCAAGTACGCCTGCAAGCGACAGAGGCTGGTTTGCCACGATCCCGACGGTTCGGCCGGCCAGCCTGGCAAATCCAACCACAATGTTATCGGCATAGTGCTCGTGCACTTCGTAGAAAGAGTTTTTATCCATCACGCCTTCAATCACTTCTACAATATCGTACGGCTTGTTAGGATTTAGCGGAACAATGTCTTTTAATTTTGAGGCTTTTGCAGGATCGGGATCAGCAGACTCCTGCATGGGTACTTTTTCTTCACAGTTTTGAGGAAGATAGCTCATAAGTTTACGGATATCCTGGAGACAAAGCGCATCATTTTCAGATGCAAAATGTGCAACCCCTGATTTCGATCCGTGAGCCAGTGCGCCCCCGAGATCTTCACTTGTAACCTCTTCGTGCGTTACTGTCTTTACCACATTGGGGCCTGTTACAAACATATAGCTGGTGCCTTTCACCATGTAAACAAAATCGGTCAGTGCCGGGCTGTATACGGCACCGCCGGCACATGGGCCCATAACCGCCGAAATCTGGGGTATGACTCCCGAAGCCATTGAATTTCGCCAAAAAACCTCGGCATACCCTCCGAGTGAAGAAACCCCTTCCTGAATCCTGGCGCCGCCGGAGTCATTCAGACCGATTACCGGGGTACCGTTTTTCATTGCAAGATCCATAATCTTGCAGATTTTTTCGGCATGGGTTTCACTCAACGACCCGCCGAAAACGGTAAAATCCTGGCTGAAAACATACACCGGCCTTCCTTCAATTTTACCAAATCCCGTAACCACGCCATCACCAAGGATTTTCTGGCCTTCCAGGCCGAAATTTGAACTCCGGTGGGTTACAAAGGCGTCAATTTCTACAAATGTCTCTTTATCCAGAAGCAGATCGATTCTCTCACGTGCCGTAAGTTTCCCCTTATCGTGCTGCTTCTCTATTCTTTTTTTTCCTCCCCCTTTTTTAGATTTTTCACGTAGTTCTTCCAGGTATTCTACTTTTTTGTTTTCAGCCATTATTCGTCGTTTCTGAGGATTTAAATTCTTTAAAATATGAATGAAGCTTATCAGTGAAATCTACTGCTTCATCACTATACATATCAATCATATTTCGCGAAAATATCTTTTCTTCAATATACTTTGATGCGCCCTTCCAGTCATCATGATTTGATATTTCTTTAACTGCATTTTGATATGATTTTTCAGAATCATTAAAAATTTCCCGGATGAACTTTTTACGGTTAGGAAAAAGCCAGTCTGAAAGCGAATGTTCTGCACTTTCACCACCTTCTTCTTTATATATGGATGAGATATCAAGAATATTAGCATCGGCGCTATTTTTATTTTCACTGCTCTCGGTTTTTTCAAGTTGATCCAGCCAGTCATCCGAATTCTCATCATGCAATTCATCTTCAATATCCTCTCGCTCCAGAAAGCTCTGCCACATAGGAGTTTCTTCCTCATCGGTTTCAACCGTTTCTTCATCTGTTATTTCCTCTGCGCCGGCTGAAACTTCATCCATGTCATGTTCTTCAGTTTCAAAAATCGCATTCAGAGAGTCGGATTGATCCGTTGCTTTCTCCTCCGGTTCAAGTTCTTTTTCCTGAAGCGCTTCTTCATCAAACACAAACAGCTTGTGAAGGGGTTTTTCCTCTTCGTCGTCGTCTTCACCTTTTCCCAGTGAAGATATCATTCCGGCAGCTTCTGTTTCAGACTGACCACTTTTCCCGGAAGACTCTCCTTCCGGTTCCAAACTCTTTTCGAGATCCTGCTCCGACTTAAACTCATTCGCAAACTCATCTACATCTGCTGCTGGCAATTCCGCCGTATCCTCTTCTTTATTCTCAATTTCATTCTTTGCCTCTTCTTTTTCTTTTTCCCCGCTTTCGTCAGCAGAGGCCCGGCTCTCCTCTTCAGGTTCATCGGCAAATTCTTCATCAGGAGCATAGTAGCTTCTGCGTTTATGGAAGGTACTTAAAATGGCATCATCGCTTTCCGGCTGTTCCCTTTTCGGTTTTTCCTTTTTTTCTTCCCCGAAATTCAAATCCAAGTCAAACGGCTGAATTTTAGGCCCGCCGGGATAAAGTTCCCTTCTCTCTTCAGATCCGGAAATATCCATATTCCGCTTTTGAGTATTTTCCTGTTTTTCCTGTTCAAACAGTGAACTCTGGGATTTCTCGTACCCTTCCAGGTCAAGCAGGTCTGTTGCTGAAAGTACCTCAATCAACTGGGTTTTGCTCAGGGAAGTATTCAGCATATCAAGTTTCCTTGCAGTTCTTTTCATTTCCTTATCTTCAAAAAAGAGCCTCAGCAGGGTGGTATCCACGTCATTTTGAAGCAGTTCGAAAAGCGGATTCAGCAATTGGGTCCAGTTCAGCGGATTATATTTTTCAACAAGTTTTTCATCTACTTTTTTGATAATATTTTCACACTGTTCGTAGGTGAGAGCTTTCAGGTTGCGTCTTTTCATGTACCTCAGAACGGCATTACCCAAATGCTTGTACACCGTGACCGCTTTAACCCGTTTTTCAATGGTCTTAATATCCAGGGCTTTGTCTGGCCCGAAAATGGCTTCGGGAATATTTTGCCGCGGCTGAATCAGTATCTCCATAGTATCGGCCACTGCGGTTTCAATCACGCTTTGGGCATATATTTTCGGCATCCTGGCCTCTGCCACAATGGCTTCAATAAACTGTTCCCATGCCTTTTGCACTGTTTCATTGTTCATATCTGCCCACTCGGTATAAGGCGGTA
Source organism: uncultured Balneolaceae bacterium (assembly GCA_964415185.1). Lineage (GTDB taxonomy): Bacteria > Bacteroidota > Rhodothermia > Balneolales > Balneolaceae > CAYVBJ01. The sequence continues at coordinate 8,291 of CAYPZI010000065.1, forward strand.
CAACGGAATCATCGAGATTTCTTTCCATTTCGACTTCTACCCGTTCTACAATAATTTCCGGTATTTCAATTTCTCTCAAATATTTGGGAGTGTAAAAATCTTTGCGATCGGACAGTTTGCTGACGAGTTGCTGAGTAATATGCCTGACTATTCGCTCCATAAGAAGATGATCCGTTTATGTAAATACCCGTTTGATAATACTTTCAAAATTAAAAGGCTCTTTATTATTAACAACCTCTGTTAGGCAAATAAGATTATAAATTGAAGTAAAAATTCACAGAGGACAACATGTTGCCCTCTATTTCAGAATACCGATCTATGTGAATTTATTTCTGTTAATTGACGCTTTTATTTATGTATAGCCTGAAGTAAATTCAGGTATGCCACATCTTGAAGTTAATAATTTAAAAAAACAGTTTGCAGGTAATGTAGTTTTTAAAGACTTAAATGTAAATACCCAATCTGCCGTACTGGGTATCGGAGGCGCAAACGGCTCGGGGAAATCCACATTCCTGCAATGTATATGCGGCTTAATTCGGCCGACATCCGGAACCGTTTACTGGATAATCGGCAACCGGAGGCTGGATCCGCTGAAAGACCGGTCCCGCCTGGGTATGGCAGCGCCCGCTATTCATCTTTACGAAGGATTTAGCTGCATCGAAAACATCCGTTTTTTGATGAAACTCAGGAATATGAGTGTTCATGATCAAATAATTTCGTCACTCTTCGACAAGGTGGGGCTGAAAGGATTTGATAACCGGTTGTACGGCAAACTCTCTACCGGGCAGCAGCAGAGGATGAAATTTGCGTCGGCTCTTTTTCACGACCCGGATGTCTTGCTGCTCGACGAACCGGGCGCCAATCTCGACAGTGAAGGCAGAGGCCTGATCCGTAACCTGGCTTATGATTACAGGGCCCGGGAAAAAATGGTGATCATTGCCTCAAATAGGACTGATGAGCTGGATCTGTGTGATGAAGTTGTGATTTTGGGGAAAGATTTGAATTAGGTTTTAGTTCTTAAAAGTTGTTCAACTATCGGGTTCCAACCTTAACAGCTTATTGTAACCCGGATGGCCCTGCTGACCCGACATGCGTGTCATGTCCCGGTTTGCGGCCAAACCTGTGACCCTGGGCGCTGCCCGGGGCTGTATTGCAACAGGCTTTCAGCCTGTGGATGCCGTTATCGGGTTGTTGAGATGATTTATCCAACATGAGCGCTATTAGCATAGCTGTGTATTGGTGTTTGGATTAATTAATGATCCGGAGATTTGAATCATATTTCGAAGAGTTTTAAAATAAAACCTTTTAGAATCCCTGTTAGCGTTTAATTTCTTGCCCTTGTTATAGTACGGAAAAATCAGGCTGAAGGCCTGAGACAACTCAGCCCAAGGCAGCGCCTTGGGTAAACGTAGCGATTTTACAAAGGTCAGGCTGTAGGCCTGAAATAGGAAAAGTCCTGAAAACGGGTAAGCTAATCCGGGGATTGACAACAAATTACCGGCAACTGTAAACCAATAACTGCCAACTGATTTGCCGGAATGCTCAACGCTTCAAGGTGCAAAACACGCACACTTGGAGGTTTCGCTCTGCTGCCTGCTGCCCTTGGCGTTGCTACCGATACCTCATCAATAAAAAATCTTTTAACTCCTGATAATCAGCATTCATCCCGCGGGTTAGTTTCTTTTTGTCCAGGCAGGCGGCCAGGCGTTCGGGTGTTTCAAGATTAATGCCTGTCACTTTTTCAACGACGTCGCTGAATTTTGCCGGGTGTGCCGTTGAAAAAACAATTGCCGGATTTTTGGAACCGGTTTCCAGCCTGTAATTTTCTACTGCCAGGATACCTGTTGCAGTATGCGGGTCAGCGATATATCCGTCACGTTCATAAATTCTGCCAATGCACTCCATCGTCTCAAAATCCGATACAGAAGATCCGTAAATCCATTTTTTAATCTCTTCGTAAGACCCGTTAAACAGTTTCCAAATTCTTTCAAAATTACTCGGTCTGCCTACATCCATCGCATTTGAAATAGTCGCTTCGGAGGGACGCGGTTTGTACGTTCCCGTTCTCAGGTATTCCGGGACCACATCGTTTATGTTGGTAGCTGCCAGAAAGCGGGATACCGGCAGCCCCATTTTCATTGCGAGGATTCCTGCCGTCAGATTACCAAAATTACCGCTTGGAACCGAAAATACCGGTTGAACTCCGTTTTCTGAGTTACCGGCAAGCTGCCCGTATGCTGAATAATAGTAGAACGACTGGGGTAGCAATCTGGCTATATTGATTGAATTGGCGGAACTGAGCCTCAGCTGTTTATTCAGCCCGGAGTCAGAAAATGCAGCTTTAACCAATTTCTGGCAATGATCGAAAGTCCCGTTTACTTCAATAGCTGTCACATTTTTGCCAAGAGTCGACATTTGCTGCTCCTGAACCTTACTCACTTTTCCTTCCGGGTAGAGAAGGCAGACTTGAGTGCCGGGCACGCCGTAAAAGCCATGTGCAACTGCACCTCCGGTATCGCCTGAAGTTGCTACCAGTACAATAAGGTCTTCTTCTCGTCGGTCATCCAATTCGGAGAGAAGCCTTGCCATAAAACGGGCTCCATAATCCTTGAACGCAAGTGTGGGGCCATGAAAGAGCTCAAGCACATAAATATCATTATCCAGCCCGATAAGGGGAGCTTCAAAATCGAGCGCCTCTACTAAAATGTTTTCAAGCTGATCTGCCGATACCTCTGAGCTTATAAAAGCGGATGCCACTTCAAACCCGATTTCCGCAATGGTTTTCGATTGAAGTGATTTGATAAACCCGGAAGACAATTCCGGTATTCGTTCGGGCAGATAGAGGCCGCCATCGGGAGCCAGCCCTTTTTTTGCCGCTTCTTCAAACGTTATTTTTTTAGATTTATCCCTTGTACTTTCAAATAGAATCATTCCACAAAAATATTTTAAAATCCCGTTTAAAATCAGCCTTCATGAATAAATTCACACCCCTTGTGATTCACGGAAGAAACATAGACCGAACTGGCAAGGTCAATTTGATTTAAAACATCCTGCACGGCTTCTCCCGCCTTTTCGGCAATTTTTTTTTCGACACAGAGTGCAAATACCGACGGTCCTGCTCCGGAGATGCTGAATCCCAGTGCTCCCGCTTTCAACGCAGCCTCTTTCATCTGCTCGTAACCGGGAATCAGAACCGACCGGATCGGTTCTACAATCTCATCTTCCATAGCGCGGCCGATCAAATCGAAATCCCCGTTTTGCAGTCCGGCAACCATTGCACCCACATTACCCCACTGATGAATTGCCTTCGCCAGTGTCACATCCTTGCGCAGTATCTTCCGGGTGTCTTTGGTTTTAATATGAATATGGGGATGGATCACGGCTGTATGAAGGCCGGGAGGTGTTTTTAGGGAAATCACATCAGGGGGTGCATGACGGCGTACCAGGACAAATCCACCAAGCAGTGAAGCTGCAACATTATCGGCATGGGGGGTTCCGCTGGCTGCCTGTTCGCCGCTTATGGCAAAGGGCAAGAGCCCTCTCCGGTCAAAGGGCTCGCCAAGCAAGCCGTTTAATGCAAAAGCAGCGCCGGCCGAACTCGCCGCACTTGAACCCAGGCCACTTCCAAGAGGCATCTTTTTTATGATTTTAAGTTCCACGCCCAAACTCCTGCCTGCATCCAGTGACTTTAGCATGGATAAGACTGCCCGGCCTGCCGTATTTTCTTCAGGTTCCGAAGGCAGTTTTCCTTCGTCGCCTTCAATCGATAAAATCCTTACACCTGTTTGACCGGAAAGAGAAGCTTCGATAATATCCCCTGGCCCGGAAATTGCAAACCCGAACACATCAAATCCGCATCCCACATTTGCAACCGAAGCCGGCGCAAATACCCGGACGGTTCCGGTTTGGTCTTTTGAAATATTAAAACTGTCCGGCATTGCTGTACACTTTTGTATTGGTTACCCGGAGGATATCGGCAACGATGCCACCGGCCGTTACAAAGGCTCCGGCCCCGGGACCTTTGATCACCATCGGGCTTTCACGGTAATGGTCTGTGTAAAGGGCCAAAATGTTGTCGCTGCCCGAAAGGCCGTAAAAGGGATGGTCAGGCCCGATCTCTTCCAGTTTTACCGTGCCTTTTCCGTTTTCAAATTTGGCAATGTAACAAAGCTGCTTACCTTTCGATTCAGCGCCGTTTCTCAACTCTTCAAATTCACTGTCGTGCTGTTCAAGCTTTTTGAAAAACGACTCCACATTATCCGCTTTTTCCGCTCCGGACGGAACCAGGTTTTGTATTTCAATATCTTCAAATTCCAGCTTATAGCCAGCAATCCGGGCAAGTATCAACAATTTTCTTCCGACATCATGGCCATTAAGGTCTTCTCTCGGATCTGGCTCGGTATATCCTTTTTCGCGGGCATCTCTAACTATTTTGCAAAACGGGGTATTGCCGTCAAACCTGTTAAAAATATAGCTGAGCGTGCCCGACAAAACACCTTCAATCCGGTCAACCCTGTCGCCGGTCGTTACCAGTTCATGTATCGTTGCCACGATGGGCAGGCCAGCACCGACATTGGTTTCATACCGGAAAGCCACATTGTGCCTGTCGGCCAGTTTATGAAGGTACTCAAAATTCTCCTGGGTTGATGAATTGGCCAGTTTATTAGGCGTCACCACCGAAATGCTTGATTTCAATATCTCAGGATACAAGCTGGAAATTTCCATACCTGCCGTACAATCGATAAAAATGGAATTCGGCAGGTTCAATTCTTTCATTTGTCTCAAAAAACTTTGGGGATCGGTTGCCCGTCCCTTATCATCCAGTTTTTGCTCCCACTTGTCGATGGCAATCCCGCCCGGCTGAATCAGCATTTTTTTTGAATTTGCAACTGCCCTTAGTTTAATTTCAATTTGGTACTCCGAATAAAGTACCTGAATCTGATTCTTGAGAAGTTCAAGAAGGGTGCCGCCGATCAATCCGACCCCGATCAGGTACAGATTAACTGTCTTAACACCTGCAAGGAAAAATGCATCGTGCAGGGCATTCATGGCCTTGGCTTCATCTTTTTTGGAAACCACAAAAGAGATATTTCTTTCGGAAGAACCCTGGGCTATTGCCGTAATGTTTATTCCGTTTCTTCCAAGAGCGCTGAATACCCTTCCTGCTATGCCGGGGATATTTCGCATATGATCACCCACAATGGCAATTATCGAAAGGTTTTTCTCTACCAATACTTCATCAATCACTTTATCCTGGAGCTCCAGGCTGAATTCCTCCCTGATAGCCTCTTCCGCTTTTACAGCCATTTCCGGAAGCACTGCGAGTGTAACCGTGTGTTCAGATGAAGCCTGGGTAATCAGGATAATATTAATCCTTTTGTTGGCCAGTGTGGCAAATAAGCGCGCAGCAATACCACTTACACCGATCATACCACTGCCCCTGATCGTAATCAAGGCTACTTCATCAATAGATGAGATCCCTTTAATCAACCCGCCGTTGAGTTGCGACTCTTTCCGGATAAGTGTACCTCTTGCTTCCGGGTTAAATGTATTTTTTATTGAAATCGGTATCCCGGCCTGGAGCGCCGGCTGAAGTGTCGGCGGATAAATGACCTTCGCACCGAAATGGGAAAGTTCCATCGCCTCTTCGTATGAAGCATCCGGAATGGTAAATGCCCGTTTCACCTTTCGCGGATCGGCAGTCATCAAGCCGTCCACGTCCGTCCAGATTTCAATCTCATCGGCAGCAAGTGCAGCTGCAATAATCGAGGCCGTATAATCCGACCCGCCCCTGCCGAGCGTGGTAGAAACATCTTTCATGGTAGATGAGACAAATCCTGTTATAACACAAACAGAATCACGATCCTTAAAAAAAGAGCGGATTTTATTGAATGTTGGTGCTGTAAGTACTCTTGCTTCACCAAAATTATCATCAGTTTTGATGAGTTTGCCTGCATCTATATATTCCGACCGGATATTTTCCGAATTCAGGCATTGAGATAATATATCTGCAGAAAATTTTTCCCCGAAACCAACGATAAAATCTTTCGTTTTACCGGTTAATTCATGTGTAAGCGATACCCCGTGTATCACATCCTCGAGTTCGTTAAAACGAAGCTTGAAGCGGGTAATAGCATCACTCTGTTTTTGTACCGGAAGCAAATCACGGATTGCATCCAGATGGCGTTTATCGAGCTCTTCCAGTATATCCTGAGCTTTTTCATCTCCTGCAGATGCAACCATTGCTGCTTCAATCAGCAGGTTCGTAACCCCGCTGAAAGCAGATACAACAACTGCAATCCTGTCTTGTATATTTTTTTCTTTTATGATGGCAAGCACTTTCCTGATAGACCCGGGGGTACCCACTGAAGAGCCGCCAAATTTTAAGACACGCATTTTCCGGAATATTTTTTTAAAATCAATCAGACATTTTAGGTAATAGCTATTCCCTGTTCAAGTTTTATTTTGATAATTATCAATTTTTTTGAGCAAAATTCATTAAAAGCGCTTCCATCTTCAAATCACGGTTTTATCCATTTGTTCCTTAAAAAATCGTTGCTTTTATTTGGTTAAATAAACTTTTGTTTTAAAAGTGAATAACGGCAATATTAGCCAGGTAAGACAGGTGAAAACGCAAAACTGAAAAGGCAAAAGAGCATGTACAAAAGTCAGAAATTATAGATGATTCTGTCATTTTTTTTTGATTACCGCTTTCTTTTAGAGGTTTAGTAATCTTCATACTTTGATTAATTTAAATAATACCTAAAATCCGCAAGAGTAATTATAAAGAATTGATTTTAAAATAAATAAATCATCCCGAAAGCATTCGGGACTCGCAGGGAAAGATTTATTTAAGTACTTAGAAATCAACAAGTCATCCGATGACTTGCGGATAT
>CAYPZI010000066.1:0-15080 GCA_964415185.1 uncultured Balneolaceae bacterium
CGGCCTCCGAATCCCGAACGCTTTCGGGATGGGAGTTCGAGTCTCTGGCCCGGTGTAGTGCTAAGAATTACAGTTATTGATAAACAAAAGACAAAGATTTTTTTATTAATTGCTCGTAGCAATTTGATCAGGCATCGCCGATAAGAAATATTTTAATTCAATCAAATGAATAAAATCAAAGAGTACATTGAAAGTGTGAGGAAGGAAATGAAAAAAGTTTCCTGGCCTACACAACAGGAATTAATAGATAACACAATAGTAATAGTTGTGTTCACAATTATCCTATCCCTTTTTATTTTTGGAGTGGATCAGGTTTATAGTACAATTTTGGGGGCGATTTACGGATGACAAAAGAGACGCAGTATGACTGGTATGTAGTCAGGTGTTTTTCCAGTCATGAAAAAAAAGTAAAAGAATATTTGTTGCGTGAAATTGAAGAACAGGGACTTGAGGATAAGATACGTGAAATCCTGATCCCGACCGAGACGATTGTTGAGATTCGCTCGGGCAAAAAAAAGACCCGTGAAAAAAACTTTTTCCCGGGATATATATTGGTTGAGACCATTTATGATGATGAGGTTAATAATTTGGTACAGAATGCACCGTCATGTTTAGGGTTTCTTAAAGACAGAAATGAACCTAAACCAAGGCCATTAAAAGAATCGGAAGTAAACAGAATTCTTGGCAGGGTTATGGACAGCCAGGAAATGATGGAAAAAGGCGGTGTTGTTGATATCCCATACAAAGAGGGTGATCTTGTTAAAGTAATTGATGGTCCTTTTAAAGATTTTGATGGTACGGTTCAGGAAGTAAATACCGATAAACTGAAGCTTCGGGTTCTTGTGAGCATATTTGGCCGCAAAACTCCAGTTGAGGTAGACCTTAACCAGGTTGAATCTGCCACATAATAAAGATGCAATAAGTGAGCTATTACGCGGTAAAATAAATACAAATGAATCGTTAATTGATTCCATATGGCAAAAAAAGTAGATAAGGTGCTTAAACTTCAGATTGTAGGTGGCCAGGCAAATCCTGCGCCTCCGGTTGGGCCGGCATTAGGACAAGCAGGCATCAACATCATGGAGTTTTGTAAAGCATTTAATGCAAAAACCCAGGATAAGGCCGGCACAATCATTCCGGTTGAGATTACAGTATATATGGATAAGTCGTTTTCGTTTAAAACGAAAACGCCACCTGCTGCTGTACTCTTGAAACAAGCCGCAAAGGTTAAGTCGGGATCAGGTGAGCCCAACCGTGCGAAGGTTGGAAAGGTAACCTGGTCGCAGTGTAAGGAAATTGCTCAGGAGAAAATGGAAGACCTGAATGCATTTGATGTTGAAAATGCAGCTGAGATGATTGCCGGCACTGCTCGAAGCATGGGCTTAAGAGTAATCCGCGATAAATAAAAGGATGTTATAGAATGGCAAAAAAAGGCAAAAATTACAGAAAAGTTGCTGAACTGATTGATGACAGCCAGGATTATACACTTGAAGAGGCTTGTGACCTTGTCAAAAAGACAAGTGTTACATCTTTTGACTCTTCGGTAGACCTCGATATGAGATTGGGTGTTGATCCGAGACAGGCTGATCAAATGGTTCGTGGAACAGTTTCGCTACCGCATGGCACAGGCAAGAGTGTGAAAGTACTTGCGCTTGTTAGTCCCGCTAAAGAAGAAGAAGCAAAAGAAGCGGGTGCTGACCATGTAGGGCTGGATGAGTACATAAAAAAAATCGAAGATGGCTGGGCCGACGTGGATGTTGTGATAGCAACACCTGATGTAATGGGCAAGATTGGTAAAATCGGGCGTTTTCTCGGGCCAAGAGGACTGATGCCTAACCCCAAGAGTGGTACGGTTACAATGGATATCGCAGAGGCTGTGAAGGAATTTAAAGCCGGAAAAATTGACTTTAGGGTCGATAAATTCGGGATACTTCATACCTCAATCGGTAAAGCCAGTTTCGATGCTAATGAACTCAGGGAAAATGCAATTGCATTTATTAATACTATTATTAAAATGCGTCCTGCTTCTGCAAAAGGTGCTTATATCAGAAGTGCTTTTATGAGTACAACGATGGGCCCCAGTATCAGCCTGAGCCGGTCATCCATAACTTCTATTTAAAATAAAATAGATTGATCATATGCCAACATTAGCACAGAAAAAAGAAGTAGTTGAAGAAATCACCGAACAACTGAAAAGTTCAAGTGCCGTCTATATTGCCGAATATAAAGGCATGTCGGTACCTGAAATTAATGCACTGCGTGGTAAGTTCAGAGAAGGTGATATTCGTTTCAAAGTGTATAAAAACACTATGATAAAAAGAGCAATGGATGACGTGGGCGGTTATGATGACCTCTATCCTTATCTTGCAGAACAAAATGGATTTGCGTTTGTGGACGAGGAACTGGCAGGCCCTGCTAAAGTGCTTAAAGATTTTTCAAAGGAGCACAATAAGCCCAGATTTAAAGCTGCTTTAATTGACGGTGATTTTTATGGAGAAGATAAGCTTGATGATTTGGCTTCCATGAAATCCAAAAGCGAAGTTATCGGCGATATTGTCGGGCTTCTGCTTGCACCTGTAAGTAATATTGTGAGCGGCTTGCAAGCTCAGGGCTCCAATATTGTAGCATCCATTAATACAATCGCCGAGAAGGGCGAAGAATAATTACAAATAAATAAATTTTTTAAACAAAACCGACGAACGGAGAATAAAAATGGCTGACGTAAAAGAAATAGCAGAACAATTAGTCAATCTGACTGTTAAAGAAGCAAACGAATTGGCGAAAGTGCTGGAAGAAGAATACGATATCAAACCTGCTGCTGCCGCTGTTGCTGTAGCCGGTGGTGCTGCCGGTGGTGCTGAAGAAGCCGCTGAAGAAAAAACAGAATTTGATGTTGTATTGAAATCCGCCGGTGCCAAGAAAATTGCTGTCATTAAAGAAGTCAGAGCTTTAACCGGGCTTGGGCTTAAGGAAGCAAAAGAACTGGTTGATGGCGCACCCAATGCAATCAAGGAAGCAGTCGGAAAAGATGAAGCTGATGATATTAAATCGAAGCTTGAAGAAGCCGGCGCAGAAGTTGAATTAAAATAATTCTTCTTTAAAACAATTTGTCATAAGCCAACCCCGTTAGCGGGTGTTGGCTATTGGCGTCTTACTCATATATGAGAACCCTCATATGTCGTCAATTCTACTATTGACATTTAACACATCCTCATTTTTAACAAAAAGGAGAGTATCCTTTTAATATATTACTATGGAGAAAATTCCGTTTACTGATCGCCTTTCATTCGGCCGTATTAAAAAAGTATTAGATTATCCTGATTTTCTTGACATTCAGCTCAAATCGTTTGACGATTTTGCCCAGCTCGATGTCGCTCCCCAGGATAGATTTAATCAGGGCTTACAAAGAATATTCACAGAAAACTTCCCGATCGAGGATTCGAGAGAAACTCACAGACTCGATTTTATTTATTACTCGGTTGATACTCCGAAGTACAATATAAAGGAGTGTCAGGAAAGGGGATTGACTTATGCAATACCTTTGAAAGCAAAGTTGAGGCTATCATCACTTGATGATTCGGATGAAGCATCTGAAACAATTGAACAAGAGGTTTTTCTGGGTGACCTTCCATGGATGACCAAACGCGGCACTTTCATAATAAACGGTGCCGAACGTGTAATTGTGAGCCAGTTGCACAGGTCACCGGGTGTATTTTTTGGACAGTCTGTTCACCCTAACGGCACTCAGTTGTATTCGGCGCGTGTGATCCCATTCAAAGGATCATGGATTGAGTTTACCAACGATATCAGGGATGTTCTCTGGGCATATATCGACCGGAAAAAGAAGATCCCGGCATCTACGTTGCTTCGGGCTCTTGGTTTTTCATCTGACCTTGAAATTCTTAACCTCTTTGAATTATCTGAAGAGATTGATTTCGGTACTAAAAAAGCGTTCAATGACAAGCTTGTCGGCAAGAGATTGGCAACGGATATCTCTGTAGAGGTAACGGAAGAGGTTGTGGATGATGAAACCGGCGAAGTTACAGAAGCTACAAGCAGAAAGGTATTACTTGAAAGAGATCATGAATTGACAGAAGATGATTATGGTGTTTTGAAAGAAGCCGATGTGAAAAAAGTTCTGATTCAAAAGATTGGTGCTGAAGAGTCGGAGCGTTCTGTAATCATGAATACTCTTCGCAAGGATCCTTCTCATGACGAAGTTACTGCCCTGAGTGAAGTATACCAGCAAATCAGGACCGGTGAAATGCCGGATCCCGAGACGGCAAGACAGGTTCTTGAGCGATTATTTTTCAGTGACAAAAAGTACGATTTGGGTGAAGTTGGCCGGTACCGGCTGAACAAAAGGCTACATGTTGATGTGGATCCTGAAATACAATATCTAACCAAAGAGGATATTGTAGCGATTGTTAAAGAGGTAATTCGCCTTAAGGAACTGAAAGCACAGGTTGATGATATAGATCACCTGAGTAACAGACGGGTACGAACCGTTGGCGAACAGCTCGGCCAGCAGTTTTCGATAGGCCTTGCACGTATGGCAAGAACGATCAGGGAAAGAATGAATTCCCGTGATGCCGAACAACTGACTCCCCAGGATCTTGTGAATGCCAGAACAATCTCAAGTGTGATTAACAGCTTTTTCGGCACAAACCAGCTCTCACAATTTATGGATCAGACTAATCCGATAGCGGAGTTGACCCATAAAAGACGTATGTCTGCTTTGGGCCCCGGCGGATTGACCCGTGAACGAGCAGGGTTTGAGGTACGTGATGTTCACTACACACACTACGGCCGTCTATGTCCGATTGAGACACCGGAAGGTCCGAATATCGGTCTTATTACATCTCTGTGCGTGCATGCCAAGGTGAATGATTTCGGGTTCATCGAAACCCCATATAGAAAAGTAGACGGGGGAATAGTTACCAGGAATATCGAATATCTGGCTGCCGAACAGGAAGATGAAACGGTTATTGCCCAGGCTAATGCACCTATTGATGAAAAAGGCAATTTCATGAATGAAACTATTTTCTCAAGGTTCAGGGAAAGTAATGTCGGGCTTGCAAAACCCGAACAGGTGGAATATATGGACGTTTCAGCCAACCAGATTACCTCTGTAGCTGCCGCCTTGATTCCATTTATCGAACATGATGATGCCAACAGGGCATTGATGGGTTCGAACATGCAGCGACAGGCGGTTCCGCTTCTGCGCCCCGAGGCACCCGTTGTGGGTACAGGTCTTGAACAGAGAGCTGCCAAAGATTCGAGGGCGATTATTTCCGCTGAAGGAAAAGGAGAAGTTGTTTACGTGAGCGGTACTGAGATCCGGGTGAAATATGATCGAACCGAACTCGAACAAAATTGCTACTTTGACGGTGGTATTAAATCGTACAAATTGCAAAAATTTGAACGGTCAAATCAGGACACTACCGTTAACCAGCGTCCCGTTGTTAACGTGGGTGACAAAGTTGAAGAAGGCCACTGTCTAGCAGATGGCTGTTCAACCGACCACGGTGAGCTCGCGCTCGGAAGAAACCTGCTGGTAGCATTTATGCCCTGGCGCGGGTACAATTTCGAGGATGCTATTGTTGTGAGTGAGCGAATTGTTCAGGATGATATTTACACCTCTATTCACATTACCGAATTTGAGCAACAGGTAAGAGATACCAAAAGAGGAGAAGAAGAACTGACCCGGGAGATACCCAATGTAAGTGAAGAAGCAACCCGGAACCTGAATGAAAAAGGCCTGATCAGAGTCGGAGCCAAAATCAATCCGGGTGATATTCTTGTGGGCAAGATTACCCCCAAAGGTGAAACGGATCCTACCCCTGAAGAAAAATTGCTAAGGGCAATTTTCGGAGATAAGGCAGGCGATGTGAAAGATGCCTCACTGAAAACCCCTCCGGGAGTATCGGGTGTAGTTATTGATACCAAATTGTTCAGCCGTAAAAGAGATGAACAGGTATCAAGAAAAGAAGAGAAGAAACTTGTTGAGCAGGAAAATGAGAGATATTCTCAAAAAGTAGCTGAGCTCAATTCACAGTGGGCTGATAAGATGTACACCCTGTTGAGGGATAAAACCTCCCCGGGTGTTTACAATTTTAGTAACGTTGAGTTGATTCCTAAAGGTGAAAAATACAAGAAATCCGTATTTGAAGAACTCGATCCTTTCTATATCAACGACAATATAGATTGGGCTACAGATAAGGACCTCGTAAAGCATGTTCGCTTGCTGTTCAAAAATTACAGAGATCTGCGGCGTGAAATCGAAGCGGAAGCCAAACGCCGAAAATATCAGATCCAGGTGGGTGACGAATTGCCTGCAGGTATTATACAGAAAGCCAAGATTTATGTTGCCAAGAAGAGAAAGCTTCAGGTAGGTGACAAGATGGCCGGACGCCATGGAAATAAAGGTGTGGTTGCCAAAGTAGTTCCTATTGAAGATATGCCTTTTATGGAAGACGGCACACCTGTGGATATTGTCCTGAATCCTTTGGGCGTACCTTCAAGGATGAATCTCGGCCAGATTTATGAGACTATTCTCGGCTGGGCCGGAAAAAAACTTGGAGTGAAGTTTGCTTCTCCCATTTTTGATGGTGCATCATACGACCAGGTTCAGGATAAATTAAATGAAGCCGGACTTGCAGAAGATGGCAGGGTAATTCTTTATGACGGGCGGACTGGAAAAGCGATGGACCAAAAAACAACCGTAGGGTATATTTATATGCTGAAGTTGAACCACAATGTGGAAGACAAGATGCATGCCCGGTCTATAGGCCCATACTCCCTTATTACCCAGCAGCCGTTGGGTGGTAAGGCTCAGTTTGGCGGCCAGCGGCTTGGTGAAATGGAAGTTTGGGCACTTTATGCCTACGGAGCATCCAATATTTTAAAAGAGATGCTTACCGTGAAAAGTGATGATGTAAAAGGCAGGTCAAAAGTTTACGAAGCAATCGTAAAAGGTGATAACCTGCCTGAGGGTGACGTACCCGAATCATTTAAAGTATTGCTGCGTGAACTGATGGGCCTTGGCCTTGAAATTCATATTGATTAATTCGTATTACAGATAATAAACTAAAATCGGAGGTACTCCTTTGCCGATCACAAAAACATTGACCGTAACCAAAGATTTCTCGAACATCGGAATCTCTCTTGCTTCGGCAGAGACTATTTTATCAAGATCTCATGGTGAGGTTTTAACACCTGAAACCATCAATTACAGAACATTCAAGCCTGAAATGGATGGGCTGTTCTGTGAGAAAATCTTTGGGCCGGTAAAAGACTATGAATGCCATTGTGGCAAGTACAAAAGAATCAGATACAAGGGAATCATTTGTGACAGATGCGGCGTTGAAGTTACAAGAAAAGCTGTTCGTCGTGAACGAATGGGGCATATTACGCTCACCGTTCCGGTAGTGCATATCTGGTACTTCAAATCACTGCCAAATAAAATTGCCTACCTGCTTGGATTTTCATCCAAAAACCTGGAGAGAATTGTCTATTACGAAACATTTGTTGTTCTGAACCCCGGTCTTGCACGGGATCTTGGATACAAAAGGGGCGACCTGATTTCGGAAGAAGAAAAATTCGATATCCTGGATCAGCTTCCCGAAGATCATCATGAACTGGATGACGATGATGAGGATAAATTCATCGTAAAAGACGGAGCCGAAGCGATCGAAGGATTGCTTGTGAATATGGATCTTGATAATCTGGCCTACCGCCTGCGTGAAGAAGTGAAGAATGAAACTTCACAGATGCGCAAAAAGAAAAAGCTGAAACGATTGCAGGTTATTGAATCGTTCAGGGCTGCGAATCAGCACACTGAAAATAAACCCGAATGGATGGTGCAACGGGTGATCCCGGTGATCCCGCCGGAACTGAGGCCGCTGGTTCCTCTTGAAGGTGGGCGATTTGCTACTTCCGACCTCAATGACCTCTACAGAAGGGTTATTATCCGCAATAACCGTTTGAAGAGATTGATTGATATCAAGGCCCCGGATGTTATCCTCAGAAATGAGAAACGGATGCTTCAGGAAGCCGTTGATTCACTCTATGACAATTCCAGAAAATCAAATGCTGTCAGGAATAACAATCGTCCGCTCAAATCACTCAGCGACATGCTGAAAGGAAAAAGCGGGCGTTTCCGGCAGAATCTGCTTGGTAAGCGGGTTGACTATTCAGGGCGTTCAGTTATTGTTGTCGGTCCTGAGCTTAAAATGCACGAGTGCGGTCTTCCCAAAGAGATGGCCATTGAGCTTTACAAACCATTTGTGATTCGAAGGCTGATTGAACGCGGATATGTAAAAACGGTTAAGAGTGCCAAGAAAGTAGTTGACAGAAGGGACCAGGTTGTATGGGAAGTTCTTGAAAATGTAATCGACGGCCATCCGGTAATGCTCAACAGGGCACCAACCCTTCACAGGCTTGGTATTCAGGCTTATCAGCCGGTATTGATTGAAGATAAAGCCATTCGATTGCATCCGTTATCCTGTACGGCTTTCAACGCCGACTTTGACGGTGACCAGATGGCAGTTCACCTTCCGCTCAGCCACGATGCCGTTCTTGAAGCATCGATTCTAATGCTTGGATCCCACAATATCCTGAGTCCGGCAAGTGGCGGCCCGATAGCTGTTCCGTCGCAGGACATGGTTCTTGGTATATACTACCTGACAAAAATGGCAACCGGGAAAAAAGGTGAAGGAAAAACATTTGCTTCGACCGATGAAGTAATTGTTGCCTTTGACCAGGGCAGAATTGATATACATGCCAAAATCAATGTTCGCATTGAGAAAACAAATGATGAGGGCGGAATTGAGTCTGAAATCATTAAAACAACTACCGGACGTGTGCTTTTCAATGAAATCCTTCCCGATGAAATTGGATTTATAAACAAGACATTGGGTAAAAAAGAACTCCGTGTCCTGATTGGAGAAATACATTTTTCTTCCGGTACTGTTCGAACTGCGGAGTTTTTGGACAAGATGAAGACACTTGGATTCGAACAGGCAACCGTCGGCGGATTGTCGTTCAGTCTTGAAGATATCATCATCCCGGATGAGAAACAGATTCTGATTGAAAAAGCCCAGGAAGAAGTAGCTGAAATTCAGGACCGATATGAGATGGGCTTCATTACCGATAATGAAAGATATAATCAGGTAATTGATAAGTGGACCAGTACAACCAACAGGGTTTCTGAAACGCTTTTTCAAAGCCTTGCCAATGATAAAGAAGGGTTTAACCCGGTATTTATGATGGCCGACTCCGGTGCACGGGGATCGAAAGAGCAGATCCGCCAGCTTGGGGGAATGAGGGGGCTTATGGCGAAACCACAGAAAAGCTCCATGCAACAAGGCAATGAAGTTATCGAAAACCCGATCCTTTCAAGTTTCAGGGAAGGCCTGACGGTACTTGAGTACTTTATCTCAACACACGGTGCCCGAAAAGGCCTTGCCGATACCGCTTTAAAAACAGCAGATGCCGGCTACCTTACAAGAAGGCTTGTAGATGTGTCTCAGGATATCATTATCAACGAAGTGGACTGCGGAACCCTGCGCGGGTTGAAGATGCAGGCCCTGAAAGATAACGAGGATGTTATTGAGCGGCTTGAAGACAGAATTCTTGGACGGGTGTCACTGCACGATATCTATGATCCTATTTCAGATGAACTTATTTGTGAATCGAATGAGATGATAACTGAAAAAGTTGCCAAGAAAATTGCAGAAACCTCGATTGATGAGGTTGAAATCCGTTCGGTTCTTACGTGTGAGACAGAACGCGGCGTATGTGCAAAATGCTACGGGCGTGATATGGCCCGTAACAGCCTGGTACAGGTGGGTGAAGCGGTAGGCGTTATAGCCGCCCAATCTATCGGCGAGCCGGGTACGCAGCTTACACTCAGAACGTTCCACGTTGGTGGTACCGCATCGAGGATGGAGGCCGATTCACAGCACAAGGCAAAGTTTGACGGCAAAGTTGAATTTGAAAATGTCCGTGTAGTCGAGTATGATGACGGAGAAGAAGTTCACAATGTAGTTCTTAGCCGTGCCGGTGAAATGAAGTTGATCGGTGAAGACGGCAAGGTGTTGTCGAATTATAATGTCCCTTACGGATCCAAACTTCTTGTTGAAGAAGGTGACAAGGTGCCCAAGGGTATGCCGCTCTGTAAGTGGGATCCCTACAATGCACTGATCTTCAGTGAAATAGATGGTAAAATTGAATACAAGGATATCATTGAAGAGATTACCTACACGGCTGATACCGATTCACAAACCGGCCACCGTGAAAAAGTGATCATTGACTCGAAAGACAGATCACTGGTTCCGACCATTGTTGTTAAAGGCGAAGGTGACAGAATCCGTGAGAGTACTCTTCCGGTTGAAACCCATATCGTTGTTGATGACGGAGAGAAAGTACAGGCAGGACAGGTTCTTGCTAAAATTCCAAGGGCTACTTCTAAATCGAAAGATATCACTGCCGGCCTGCCACGGGTAACCGAGCTCTTTGAGGCGCGTTCTCCGAGTGATCCTGCAACGGTTTCCGAAATTGACGGTATCGTCAAAATGGGAGGCAGAAAACGCGGTTCCCAGGAAGTGCTTGTGGAAAGCAAAGACGGCCAGGATGAAAAGAAATATCTGATTCCCCTTTCCAAACATATTCTGGTACAGGAAAATGATTTCGTAAAAGCAGGACAACCATTGTCTGATGGTACAATACCAGCTCAGGATATTCTGAACATCCTCGGCCCATTCGCCGTGCAGTCATACCTTGTGAATGAAATACAGGAGGTATACCGGCTTCAGGGTGTAAAAATAAACGATAAGCACATTGAAGCAATTGTGCGTACAATGATGCAGAAGGTTGAAGTTACCGATCCTGGAGATACCATGTATCTTGAAGGAGATAAAGTTGACAGATTCGAGCTGAATAACAGAAATGATGAGTTGATCGGCCAGTTTGTTGTAACGGATACGGGAGGAAGTGACCTGAATCCCGGCAAGCTTCTTGACCGAAGAACCGTTCGCGAAATCAATAACCAGTTGATTAAAGACGGTAAAGAGGAACTCCAGACCAGGGAAGCCGAACCGGCAATTTCCAAGCCGATACTGCTGGGAATTACAAGGGCTGCCCTCTCAACGGAAAGCTGGCTTTCAGCTGCCTCATTCCAGGAAACTACCAAGGTACTTACACAAGCATCCATCGAGGCCAAACGCGATTATCTGCGTGGGCTCAAAGAGAATGTGGTTGTGGGACACAAAGTACCTGCTGGTACCGGGCTTCGAAAATACGACGAACTCATTGTCGGTTCAAAAGCCGAAATGGAAGAAGGCGATATGGAAGTTCAAAAGGTATTCGAATCTCTCGGTGCCGAGAAGCCGGATTCTGAAGAAAACGAAGAATAAATCAAAAACCCCGGTTCTGCCGGGGTTTTTTGTTTCATAGAGTTCTGAAATTTGTCTCGAGTTTAGACATTCGTGATGAAACGGAAGCAGAAGAGTTATATCATCTTGGCATACCATGAATTTGAACTGAATTATTTATGAAAACTTATTCCAAAACCCTGTTTTTGCTTTTTCTTTCACTGATATTTACTTCCTGCGTATGGGGACAGGATGTAAGGCTGAGCCAAAAGGGAAGTGTAACTCAATATATAAATGACACGGAAGAAATTACCATTGTCTATAATCGTCCGGTAGCACGTGGTAGAACGCTGTTTGGCAGGGATGGCATTGTGGGATACAGCCGGATTTGGATGCCGGGGGCGAATGAGGCAACAGTCATCGAATTCAGCACGGATGTTACATTAAACGGCAATGAGGTAAAGGCCGGTCGATACAGTATCTGGACAATCCCGGGGCCGGATGAATGGACATTTATACTAAACACCACGTCTGACGTGTGGCATACAAATTATCCGGAAGGTGATGACGCCGTCCGCTTTCAGGTGAAATCTGAAAAAGGCGGATATATCGAAACCATGACGTTCTATTTTTCCGTAGTTGAACCGGGAGAGGCTACCCTGCATTTACATTGGGGCGAAACCATCGTTCCCGTAGATATCAGGATCGATTAAGCCAGGAGTACTTCACCGGCATTCATCCAGGAGGGAAAAATAAAATCCGGCTTTGGATATTTGCCATTCAGTTCACTGCTTCTGTCGGCAATGCCTGTAAACAGGGCGGCTTTCATGCCGACGGATTTGGCCCCCGCGATATCGGTATTTAACCTGTCGCCGATATGTGAGGAAGATCCCGGTTCACAAGCACATTCAGCAAGAACTTTTTGGAAAGCCCGCTTATCCGGCTTGCTGTAGCCTGCCTCATCACTGAAAAGAAAACTGCTGAAATATGTTAATAGCCCTTTACTGTCAAGGAACTTACAGAGGGTTTTACCGGGTGTAACCATCGTGTCAGATATAATGGCCAGATGGTATTTTGCTGAAAGTTCAGGAATAACAGCAGATGCATTTTTCGCAAGTTCCGGAGGACTTTCGATGAAGGAGCGTTCGTATTCTACTAATAGGTATTCCAGTTCTGGTTCTTTAATTGCTATGCCGAGCTCGCCGGTATAGGTACGAAGAATGGTTTCGGGAGGCAAAGTGCGGTGTTCATTAAACCAGATGTCATGAAATTGAAGGGAAAGCTTTTCATAGACCTCTTTTAGTTTTTTTTCTGCTAGTTGCAGTTTATGTTTTTCCGCAACTTCCATAATGGCATCAGCCCGGATTTTATTTCTCTTCTCAGATCCGCTGCCTGCAATCACAAGGGTATCCCAAAAATCGATGGAAACCAATTTCTTATTCATATATCCCCAATAATTTAATTGATTACTAATTAGTGCCTAAATCCTTTGTAACATCCAGAAGTCGTTTATACTTCGATATTCCGTGCTTTTCAAGCCATTCTTCATCCTGATTTTTTTCGTGTCGGGATTTTATAAAAAAAGGCCGGATCTTCAGTTCGATTGCAGGAATCAAATCTGTGATTTTATCGCCCGCCATAAATGATTTTCCTAAATTTATATCGTGTTTTTTTGCAGCTTTAATAAACATGCCTGTTCCGGGTTTTCGGTCGCGGGGATCAAAATCTGCCGGAGGCTTGTCGTGTTCAGGATGATGTGGGGCGAAATACCAGTCATCGATCCGGGCATTATATTTTTCAAGTTCCAGGTCAACCCATTGATGAAGCTCCTGTACCTCTTCCAAAGTAAACCTGTTTCGAACTATGCCTGACTGATTCGTCACAACAATAACTTTGAAATCATGATTGTTCATCCAGCGTATTGCTTCGATTGCACCGTCACACCAGGTCCATTCTTCCGGTTTATGAACAAAGTTGTAATCAACATTAATGGTACCGTCTCTGTCAAGAAAAAAAGTTCGATTCATCAGGGTAAATTCATTCTTTCATTATGAATAAAATTTATCATCAAAAATACCAATCATTTTACAGAACGGAAACGTGAATCTCATATTTGGCTAACCCGAATTGGAATAAAATAATCTAAAATTGTATTCAATCGGATCAATCCCTAATTTTGAACTTAAAAATCAAACAGCACGTGCAAAAAGGCAAAATTATGACGGCTGCAGAACTGACCCGCACCTACCAAAGGTTCGCGCACCAGTTCCTTGAGCCATACGATGATCCGTCATCACCTGCGATTGTGGGAATGCAGACACGAGGGGTGTATATGGGCCGGCGAATTCTCGATATTATTGGAAAAGAGTTTTCGGTCAAGCCCGACTTTGGCATTCTTGATGTTACGTTTTACAGGGATGATTACAGGAGCAAACTAAAAATTCCAACAGTTCAGGTTACGGAAATCCCTTTTGACCTGTATGACAGGGATGTTATCCTGGTAGATGATGTTCTTTATACCGGCCGGACGGTAAGGGCTGCCATGGACGCATTGATGGCTTATGGACGGCCGAGAAGTATCCGGTTTTGTTGTATGATTGACCGGGGGCATCGCGAATTGCCGGTTGCGGCAGATTATATCGGCATGAAGGTGCCGACTCATGAAAATGAAGAGGTCCGGGTAAAAGTAAAAGAACTGGATGGCGAAGATGCCGTATATCTTGTAGACATAACAGAGGAGAGCGATGAGTGATCTGAATGATTATGATTTTAAACAATCACATCTGCTGGGGCTAGCCGATTATTCGGGTGATGATATTCTCTATTTACTCGAGCAGGCAAAGACGTTCAGGGAAGTGCTTGATCGTCCTGTACCAAAGGTGCCGACACTGAGGGACAAAACAATTGTAAACCTTTTTTATGAGAGCAGCACCCGTACCAGGCTTTCGTTTGAACTCGCACAAAAAAGAATGGGAGCTGATGTCGTAAATTTTTCGGCAAGTACATCCAGTACTAAAAAAGGGGAGTCGCTGAAAGATACCATCAGGAATATCAGTTCGATGAAGATTGACATGGTCGTGGTGCGGCACGAGAGCCCGGGCGTACCCCATTTTTTAACGCGCTGTGTGGAAGCAACCATAGTAAACGCCGGAGACGGGGCTCACGAGCATCCTACACAGGCTTTGCTCGATATGTTTACCATGCAGCAGACCTACCCAGACCTTAAAGGCAAAAAAATTGCCATTATTGGTGATATAGCTCATAGCAGGGTGGTACGTTCGAATATACTTGGGCTTCGCAAGGTGGGCGCGGAAGTGACGGTGTGCGGCCCGAAATCTTTGATGCCGAGGTTTGCAGAAGCCCTGGGGGCAAACGTCTCATACAACCTGGATGAAGTGTTGAGCTGGTGTGATATCGCTATGGCACTTAGAATTCAGCTTGAAAGAATCGGAGGTGGTACCGACCTCTTTCCAAGCCTCCGGGAGTATCATGAAAAGTTCGGAATAAAGATGAGCCACCTCGAAAAGTATCCCGATTTTATAGTAATGCATCCCGGCCCGATCAACCGGGGTGTAGAGATGGAAAGCGATGTTGCCGACAGTGAGCGGGCAGTTATTCTGAACCAGGTCACCAACGGTGTGGCTGTTCGCATGGCGGTGTTGTATTTGCTGAGTGGAGGGGCGAGGGTGTAGGCTGATACATTAA
>CAYPZI010000067.1:0-14937 GCA_964415185.1 uncultured Balneolaceae bacterium
GGTTTGCCATCCGCGAAGGCGGACGCACGGTCGGAGCCGGTGTGGTAACTAAAATTCTCGATTAAAAAGAATATCTAAGTGGCAACACAACAAAAAATCAGAATAAAATTAAAATCGTACGATCATAATCTGATCGATAAATCTGCTGAAAAAATAATTCAGACAGTTAAATCTACCGGCGCAGTCGTTTCCGGGCCGATTCCACTGCCAACGAATAAGAGCATTATTACTGTTAATAAATCCGTATTCGTTGATAAAAAATCGCGTGAACAATTTGAGTACCGGTCTCACAAAAGATTGATTGATATTCTTTCGACCGGTTCACAGACCGTTGATGCACTGATGAAGCTTGAGCTTCCGTCAGGTGTCGATGTTGAAATAAAAGTGTAAAGATTTAAAATCAATAAATACCATGAGTGGTTTGATTGGAAAAAAATTGGGTATGACCAGCATCTTTGATGAACTGGGCAGAAGTATTCCTGCAACAGTTATAGAGATAGATCCATGTGTTATCACCCAGATCAAAAAGGAAGAAACAGATGGCTATAATGCCGTTCAGCTTTCTGCATTCGATAAAAAACCGAAATCTGTTTCTAAAGCCTTGCAGGGTCACTTTAAAAAAGCCGGATCCGAGACTAAGAAAATTGTAAAAGAATTTCGTGATTTCATCCCTGAAGGGCTTGATATCGGTGATGAGCTGACAATTGATGATGTGTTCACTGTTGGCGACAGGGTGCAGGTATCAGGAATCTCAAAAGGAAAGGGATTCACCGGTGTTATGAAGAGGCACAATTTCAGTGGAGTTGGAGAACAAACCCACGGCCAGGGTGACCAGGAAAGAGCCGGGGGCTCTATTGGTCAGGCTTCAGACCCTTCCCGGGTATTTAAAGGGACGAGAATGCCGGGAAGATCGGGAAATTCAAGAGTAAAAGTGAAAAATTTGACTGTTGCAAGGATATTTTCCGAATCAAATACCCTGCTTGTTACCGGTTCTGTACCGGGGCCCAAGGGCGGATATCTGGAAATTTATAATACTGTAAACTAATTCAGATGAAATTGACAATTTTAAATACCGATGGAACAGATAGTGGCAAAAAAGCTGAACTGGATGATCAGATTTTTGCCATAGAGCCACATGAAGTTGCTCTTTATGAAGAGATTCGCAGGCACCTTGCTGCAAAAAGGCAGGGAACAGCGAAAACAAAAGAGCGTAGTGAAGTGCGAGGCGGAGGCCGTAAAGCGTATCGCCAGAAAGGCACCGGAATGGCTCGAAGGGGTTCAATTCGCTCACCGCTTTTGAAAGGTGGTGGAACTGTGTTTGGACCTAAACCGCGTGATTACTCCTATAAAGTTCCAAAACAGGTTAGACAACTAGCCCGTAAATCTGCACTGAGCCTGAAAGCCTCGGAAGAAGCAATTAAGGTAGTGAGTACATTTTTAATTGACGAGCCCAAAACAGCAGAAGTAGTAAAACTTCTTGCAGCTTTGGAACTCACAGGAAAAAAAGTGCTGATATTAACGGCAGAGACTAATAAAAATTTACACAAATCAGCAAGAAATATTCCTGGAGTACATGTTCTTGAAGCCGCTAAAACTCCTGCATATGATGTAATGAATGCAGAAAATTTAGTTCTTTTTGAAGATTCAATCAGTGCTTTGGAAAGTAGTATTAACACTAAAACAGAAGATAAAGTAGCATGAGTGTTTTAATCAGGCCCCTAATTACGGAAAAACTGACACGCCTGCAGGAAGAACACCAGCAATACGCGTTCAAGGTTGAAAAAAGTGCAACCAAACCTGAAATCAGAAAGGCGATTGAAGCAAAATATCCGGACGTGAAAGTTAAACGAGTAAATACAATCATCGTTGCCTCCAAACCAAAAGGGAGATATACGAAAGGAGGTTTTGTTGCCGGGCGCAGTCCGGTTTGGAAGAAAGCGATAATAACCCTGAAAGAAGGTGAAATAGACTTCTTTAGTGAAATTTAAAAATTAGTATCCCAATGCCTACAAAACAATTAAAACCGAATACACCCGGACAAAGACACAGAATTGCACCTGTCTTTGATGACATTACGGTTTCCAAACCACTAAAAAAGCTCACAAAAGGAAAAAATCAGACCGGTGGGCGCAATAGTGACGGAAGAATATCATCAAGGCATAAAGGAGGCGGACATAAAAGAAAATTAAGGGTTATTGATTTCAAAAGAGATAAACATGATATCCCTGCAAAAGTCCAAACAATTGAATATGATCCCAACAGAACAGCAAGGATTGCACTTGTTGCTTATGCCGATGGTGAAAAACGGTATATTCTTGCACCAAATAAATTGAAAGTCGGAGATACTATTGTAAGTGGCGAGAATGCAGCTCCTGACACGGGTAATGCAATACCCATGAAAAAGATGCCGCTTGGAACGATAATCCATAACATAGAGATGGTTCCGGGTAAAGGAGCACAGCTTTGCAGAAGTGCAGGTACCTCAGGACAACTGGTTGCCAAAAAAGACAAGTATGTCACAGTTAAGTTGCCATCTGGTGAGGTTAGAATGGTGCTTGGAAACTGTATGGCAACTGTCGGAACCACAAGCAATCCTGATCATTTTAATACTTCGAAAGGAAAAGCCGGCAGAAGCCGTTGGCTTGGGATTAGGCCAACAACCAGGGGCGTTGCTAAAAACCCTGTTGATCACCCAATGGGTGGCGGCGAAGGAAAAGCTTCCGGCGGACATCCAAGATCTCCGTGGGGTCAATTTTCAAAAGGCAAAAAAACCCGGAAAAAGAAAAAACTTTCGTCGAAATTTATAGTTCGCCGAAGAAACGCTAAAAAGGTTTAAGCAAGATGCCAAGATCATTAAAAAAAGGATTTTACGTTCATTACAAGCTGCAACGAAAAATCGATGAGATGAATAGCAGCGGCAAAAAGAAAGTGATTAAAACGTGGTCAAGAAGTTCTATGATTACACCCGATTTTGTAGGACTAACGCTTGCCGTTCACAATGGCAAACAATTTATTCCGGTTTACATCACAGAAAATATGGTTGGACATAAACTGGGTGAATTCGCTCCGACTCGTACATTTAGAGGTCACCCGGTTAAAAAGGCTAAATAACGAAGAAAGTAGATAAATGATGGACACTCAAATATTAGAGGCAAGAGCCGTACAAAAACATCTAAGACGCTCGCCACGCAAAACGAGGCTGGTTGCAAATGCCGTACGTGGAATGCAGGTTGACCGCGCTTTGAAAAAACTGAATTTTGTAAAAAACGCGTCATCCCGGGATGTTGCTAAAGTAATAAAGTCTGCTGCAGCCAACATACGCGACAAATTTGAAGAAGAACGTTTGGATGATGATTTGCTTTTTATAAAGGAAATACGAGTGGATGAAGGAGTAACACTTAAAAGAATTCAACCCGCTGCGATGGGCCGTGCACACAGAATTAATAAGCGGAGCTGCCATATTACTGTCGTGGTTGCGAGGCAAGACGAAGAAATTGTAAACGAATAAGAGGTAGAATTTTGGGACAAAAAACAAATCCAACAGGTTTTCGGTTAGGTATTATCAGAGGATGGGATTCAAACTGGTACTCTGAAGACAATGAACCGGAAATACTTTATGAAGATACCAAACTGAGAGAATATCTTGTTACAAGGCTCAAAAACGGTGGATTGTCTACAACCATTATTGAACGAACGCCTAAACGAATATTATTGACATTAAAGACTTCACGTCCCGGAGTTATTATCGGGAAAGGCGGCGAACAGATTGAGCTGCTTCGTGAAGAGTTGAAAAAAATTACCAATAAAGAAGTTCAGATCAATGTAAGTGAAATAAAAAGGCCTGAACTTGATGCGAGCCTTGTTGCCCAGAACATTGCCCAACAGCTTGAAGCCCGGGTTTCTTTTCGGCGAGCCATGAAAACAGCTATTTCTTCTGCCATGAGAATGGGTGCGCAGGGAATAAAAATCAAATGTTCCGGCAGGTTAGGCGGAGCTGAAATGGCTCGAACTGAACATTATAAAGAAGGGAGGGTTCCGTTGCATACCATCAGGGCAGATATTGACTATTCAAATACGACTTCCAATACGATCTATGGGTCAATTGGTGTATCGGTTTGGATATTTAAAGGCGAAATAATAGGCGACGTAGACCTGACACCGTCTGCACAATCTAAACAGGATAATGAACCGAAACGCAAAAAAAGAGGTGGCGGTGCCGATAAGGGTGGCAGACGCTCGCGCCGTCGAAACAGAAACTAAACGTCATAAATTAAGCTGATATGTTAGAACCTAAACGAGTACACAGACGACGGGTACACCGTGATAAATTGAAGGGAAATTCCCAGAGAGGACACACCCTTGCTTTCGGCAGCTTTGGACTAAAAGCTCTTGAGCCAAAATTTATCACGTCCAGGCAAATTGAAGCTTGCAGGGTTACAATTGCAAGAACCCTTCAGCGTGACGGACAAACCTTTATCAGAATTTTTCCTGACAGACCCATGACAAAAAAACCTGCTGAAACCCGGATGGGTAAAGGAAAAGGTGCTCTTGATCACTTTATTGCTGTCGTAAAACCGGGCCGTATCTTATTTGAGATTGCCGGTGTTAGTGAAGATCAGGCAAGGGAAGCGTTCAGGCGTGCCTCAAACAAACTTCCAATAAAAACCAAATTTATTGTTCGCCGTGATTATGACGGCCAATAATACTTATTTATTATGAAAGCACACGAATTAAGGGATCAATCACTAACAGAATTAGAAGCAAGGCTTAAAGATGAACTTGAATTATTGGAAGATTTGCGATTTAATAAAGCTATAGCCGGGCAGCTTGAAAATCCGGCAAGAATTAAACTGGCAAAAAAAGAAATTGCCAGGCTAAAAACCATTATTAATGAAAAATTAAGTGCTGAGTAATCCAAATATGGCACAAACAGAAAGAACACAAAGAAGAACAAGAACCGGACGTGTAGTAAGTGACCGGATGAATAAAAGTATCACCGTTGCAGTTGAACGGCAGATTAAACATCCGATTTATGGAAAGTTTATTACCAAGACAACCAAATACATGGCTCATGACGAGGAAAATACGGCAAACATCGGTGACACTGTACTGATTATGTCTACACGTCCACTATCAAAACGAAAATCATGGCGGCTTGTTGAAATTATTGAACGCGCCAAATAAATATTTCAGGTACTAAGAATGATTCAGACTCAATCCATATTAAATGTTGCTGACAACAGCGGTGCTAAAAAAGTGATGTGTATTAAGGTACTTGGCGATTCAAAACGCAGATATGCAAGAATCGGAGACCTTATTTCCTGTTCCGTTAAAACGGCTATCCCAGGAGGAAATGTAAAAAAAGGGGAAGTTGTATTAGCTGTTGTTGTTAGAACAAAAAAAGAGTTAAAAAGACGAGATGGCAGCTATATACGCTTTGATGAAAATGCTGCTGTTATTATTAATAAGGAAAAGGAGCCTGTAGGAACACGTATATTTGGTCCGGTAGCGCGTGAATTGAGAGAAAGAAATTTTATGCGAATTGTTTCACTGGCACCTGAAGTACTATAAATTTTATAATTATGCCAAGAAAATATAATAAGCAGAAGAAATTAAACGTAAAGAAAGGTGATAACGTTTTGGTTATCGCCGGTAACAGCAAAGGAGAATCCGGAAGGGTTCTGGCGGTTTATCCAAAGCAGGAAAGGGTATTGGTTGAAGGTATCAATATTCGAACCCATCACGAAAAACCGACCCAGGAAAATCCACAGGGCGGCCGGATGAAAAGAGAAGCTCCGATCCATGTATCGAATGTCATGGTGATAGATCCGACTTCAAACGAACCGACCAGAATTGGTCGTAAAAGAGTTGAGGAAGAAGGAGGCGGACGCTGGGTTCGTTATGCAAAAACAAGCGGCGAAATCATAGATAAGTAGTTGAATTAAAAGATTATGGCAGAAGCAAGACTTTTTACTTTATACAAAAATGAAATCGTACCGAAACTTATTGAAAAGTTTGAGTACGAAAATATTATGGCCGTACCAAGGCTTCAGAAGATTATTCTGAACGTCGGTGTCGGTGAGGCCATCAATGATGCGAAATTGCTGGATAATGTAGCTGAAAATATGGCTGCCATTACAGGGCAAAAACCGATCAGAACACGAGCTAAGAAATCAATTTCAAATTTCAAGTTACGTGAAGGAATGGAAATCGGCTGCAAGGTTACCCTAAGAAGAAAAGTTATGTACGAATTTCTTGACAGGTTGATTAATCTTGCCTTGCCAAGAACACGTGACTTTCAGGGTGTTCCTGATAAAAGTTTTGATGGCAGGGGAAATTATACATTTGGAGTTAAAGAACATACAATTTTTCCCGAAATTGATGTCGATAAAGTGAATAAAGTTCACGGGCTTGACATAACGTTTGTTACAACAGCAGAAACTGATGAAGAGGCATTGACACTTTTGAAGTTGTTTGGAATGCCCTTTAAGAAATAGTTTAATTACAGAAATAATCAAATTATGGCTAAGAAATCCTGGATAGCAAGAAACGAAAAAAGAAAGAGGACAGTGGAAAAATATGCAGAGAAGCGCCGCAAGCTTAAAGAAGCCGGTGATTATGAAGGTCTGCAGAAATTACCACGTGATGCAAGCCCTACAAGGGTTAGAAACCGTTGCAGCCTTACAGGCAGGTCAAGAGGCTATATCAGTAAATACGGGATATCCCGGATTAAGTTCAGGGAATTGGCACTTGAAGGAAAGATTCCCGGTGTTAGAAAAGCAAGTTGGTAATATATATATAGGCAGAAAAGAAATGAATACGGATCCAATAGCAGATTATTTAAGCAGAATTAGAAATGCCCAGATGGCAGGGCACAGAAGGGTGGATATACCAGCTTCTAAATTGAAAAGAGCCATCACCAAAATACTGGTGGACAAAGGGTATATAAGCAAATACATCAATATAGAAGATGGAAAACAGGGTGTTCTTCGTCTTTTTTTGAAATACGATGCGTACGGCCATCCGGTTATCAAAAAAATTGACAGAATATCCAAGCCAGGTCTCAGGAAATACTGTGATGCCGAGACCATTCCCCGATCATTGAATGGATTGGGTGTTGTCGTTCTTTCTACTTCAAATGGAGTAATGACCGATAAAGAGGCGAAAAAACTAAATGTTGGCGGAGAAATCCTCTGCTCAATTTATTAATTAAAGAAGTTAAAGATTATGTCCAGAATAGGAAGATTGCCCATACCTGTTTCTGATAAAGTTGAAGTTAGTATCGGAGGTGATAACTTTATTACAGTTAAAGGTGAAAAAGGAAGTGACGCAATGCAGCTGCATCCGGATATTTCAGTTGAAAAGAAGGATAATGAACTGCATGTCACCCGGCAAACCGATACCAAACAAAACCGTTCACTTCATGGTTTATACAGGGTGCTGATCAACAATATGATCGAAGGAGTAAGTAAAGGGTATGAAAAACAGCTTGAAATTATAGGTGTCGGTTACAGGGCACAATATAATGGAAATGTTCTTGAATTAAATCTCGGATATTCACACCCGATCTACTTTGTGCCGCCCGAAGGTATTTCAATTGAGATTGATACAAAAAGCAGAAAGAACCCCATTATCAAAATCGCAGGTATCAATAAGGAATTGGTAGGACAGGTTGCGGCAAAAATAAGGTCATTCAGAAAGCCGGAGCCATACAAAGGTAAAGGGGTTCGCTACCTGGATGAGCGTATCAGAAGAAAAGCAGGTAAATCGGCAGCTAAATAATTAAAGGCAGAAATCACAATGGAAAAGAATAAATTTAAACGTGAACGCAGAAACAAGATCCGGAGACGGATTCGTTCTACAATTAAAGGAACATCTGAAAGGCCAAGGCTTTCAATTTTTAAAAGCAGTAAGAATGTTTATCTGCAATTGATTAATGATATTGACGGCGCCACATTGGCGTCAACTTCAACCTTGTCGAAATCACTGAAGAAAGACCTTGAAGATAAATCAAGCACAGAAAGTGCAGAAATTATCGGTGAAGAATTAGCTAAATCTGCAATAGATAAAGGTATCAAGAAAGTTGTTTTTGACAGAAGCGGTTATAAATACCATGGTGTTGTGAAAGCAGCTGCCGACGGAGCAAGAAAAGGTGGATTAGATCTCTAAAAAATATAAACTATGCCAAAAATAAGAAGAAAACATAATATCCCGGCTGCAAATTTAAATCTCGAAGAGAAACTCGTTCATATTAATCGTGTTTCAAAAGTTGTGAAAGGTGGCCGCAGATTTAGTTTCAATGCAATTGTTGTAGTTGGAAACGGTGAAGGTATAGCCGGCCACGGACTTGGAAAAGCCAATGAAGTTGCAGATGCAATCCAAAAGGGATTTGACAATGCAAAAAAGAACTTGATAAAAATCCCAATCACCAAATCAGGCAGTATTTATCATCCTGTAGTTGGGAAAGAAGGTGCTGGTAAAGTGTTGTTGAGGCCTGCTTCCGAAGGTACCGGTGTAATTGCGGGCGGTGCTGTTAAGGCATTGCTGGATGTTGCAGGCATACACAATATTTTGTCGAAATCCCTTGGATCTTCAAATCCACACAACATGGTAAAGGCAGCATATGCCGCATTAAAAGAATTATCTGACCCGGCAGAGGTTGCACAACGGCGTGGCATCGGGGTTAAAAAAGTTTTTGAAGGTTAATTACAGATTATATAACTACACATATCATGAAATTGCATAATTTAAAAGCTCCTGCAAACAACAAAAAGACAAGAAAAAGGGTTGGTCGCGGTCAAGGTTCGGGCATCGGCGAGCAGTCCGGCAGGGGACACAACGGCCAAAACTCCAGAAGCGGAAGCAAAAGAAGGCCCTGGTTTGAAGGTGGACAAATGCCCCTTCAAAGAAGAATTCCGAAGTTTGGTTTTACTAACTACTTCAGAACCGAGTACCAGGCTCTGAATGTAGGAAAAGTTGCAAACTTTATTGAGGCAGGTAAACTGAGTGAAAATATTACGCTTCAAGACCTGGTTGATGTAAACCTGGTTAAAAAGAACAAGCTTGTAAAATTACTCGGTGACGGTGAACTGGATAAAAAGATCTCAATAGAAGTTCACAAGTGCAGTGAATCCGCAAAAGACATAGTTGAAAAAGCCGGCGGTACAGTTACTGTCGTTTCTTAAAAATTGCCTATATCTGATTAAAATTACATGAGCTTAATAGAAAACTTCCGCAACATTTTTAAAATTGAAGACCTCCGGGATAGAATACTATACGTAGTGGGTATTTTAATGGTCTATCGTATAGGCAGTTATGTTACCATGCCCGGAGTAGATGCTTCACAACTGACACAGCAGGCCGGCGACGCTTCAAGCCTGTTAGGCCTTTTTGACCTTTTTGTTGGTGGTGCGTTTACAAGAGCCGGAGTTTTTGCACTCGGAATTATGCCGTATATCACTGCTGCGATTATTATTCAGCTTATGGGAGCCGCAGTTCCTTACTTCCAAAAATTACAGCGTGAGGGTGAAGAAGGAAGAAGAAAAATAAACAGGCTTACAAGGTATGGAACGATTGGTATTACGGCAGTTCAGTCAATTGGATTTGCAATCAACTTAATGGCAACATCTCCAAATGCAATTGTAGTTAGCAATACAGCATTTATACTCACTTCAATGATTGTTCTTACTGCCGGTACTGCATTTGTTATGTGGCTTGGCGAAAGAATTACAGACAGGGGGATTGGAAATGGTATTTCGATCTTGATTATGATCGGCATTATTGCCGCTTTACCAACCAATTTTATGAATGAGGTAAATACTACTGCCAATGCAATTATCATAATTGTTGAATTGGCGGGTCTTATTTTGGTCATCTCTTCATGCGTAATGCTCACTCAGGGCACCAGGAAAGTTCCTGTGCAATATGCAAAAAGGGTAGTGGGAAGAAAAGTTTATGGTGGCACAACTCAATATTTGCCGCTCCGTGTAAATGCTGCCGGTGTGATGCCGATTATTTTTGCCCAGTCCATTATGTTTATACCGAGTACTGTCGGTACATTTTTTCCTGATAATGAAACCGTTCAGTTTTTAACTGCCTGGTCGGCCGACTTCACCGGTATTACTTATTCCATTATATTTTTCTTTATCTGTATATTTTTCACTTTTTTCTATACGGCAATTGCTATCAATCCGAAAGAAATGGCGGATACAATGAAACGCCAGGGTGGTTTTATTCCCGGTGTAAGGCCAGGAAAGCAAACTGTAGAGTTTATTGATAATATTCTTACCAAGATTACTCTTCCCGGCTCTATCTTTCTCTCTTTCGTAGCAATCATGCCGGCAATTATTGCAAGGATGGGTGTTACACCAGGTTTTGCGCTATTTTATGGCGGAACAAGCCTGTTAATTATAGTAGGTGTGGCTTTGGATACACTGCAGCAGATTGAAAGCCATCTTATGATGAGGCATTATGACGGCTTTATGAAATCCGGCAAAATCAAAGGACGCAGAAGAGCATAGATGATCTATCTTAAAAGCGAAAGTGAAATTGATAAAATGCGCGAGGCGGCTTTGATTGTCTCAAGAACTCTTGCTGAGGTAGGAAAATATATTGAACCCGGAGTTGAAACCGGATACCTGGACAGAATTGCTGAAGATTATATTAATATACAAAATGCCAGGCCTGCATTTAAAGGATACGGAAGTAAAAAAAATCCATTTCCGGCCACATTATGTATATCAGTTAATGAAGAAGTAGTACACGGTATTCCCGGTAAACGGAAACTAATGGAAGGTGATATCGTTTCTGTTGATTGTGGAGTAGAAAAAGACGGTTACTTCGGGGATCATGCATTTACTTTTATGGTAGGTGACTGTGATGAAGATTCTGTTTGTTTGTTAAAAACGACACTTGAATCGCTTTACATCGGAATCGAACAGTCCGTTCATGGGAATAAGGTTGGAGATATCGGTTCTGCAATACAAAGTTACTGTGAAAAAAACGGTTACGCAGTTGTGCGCGATTTGGTCGGGCACGGTATTGGTAAAGAGATGCATGAAGAGCCTTCCGTTCCTAACTTTGGACGGGCCGGAAAAGGTGAAAGACTGCGTTCAGGCATGACACTTGCCATTGAACCGATGGTCAATCAGGGGACCAGGAATGTGAAGACACTCCCTGATGGATGGACAGTAATTACTGCTGATCAGAAACGATCTGCACATTTTGAACATGATGTTGTGGTAAGAGAAGGTGAGGCTGAAATTCTAAGTACTTTTGATTATATTACTGAGATAACAAAAAATCAGATTTTAAATATCAGTTATGGCTAAACAAGAGCCCATAAAACAGGATGGTGAAATTATAGAGGCATTACCGAATGCACAGTTCAGGGTAGAACTTGACAATGGGCATGAGATACTGGCTCATGTGTCTGGTAAAATGCGAATGTACTATATAAAAATATTACCCGGTGACAGGGTGCAGGTTGAAATGTCTCCTTATGATTTAAGTAAAGGCCGAATCACATACAGATATAAATAACGAAAGGAAACAGAATATTACCATGAAAACCAAATCATCAGTTAAAAAAAGAAGTTCTGACGACAAAATTGTTCGAAGAAAAGGAAGAGTATATGTAATCAACAAAAAAAATCCCCGCCATAAACAACGGCAAGGGTAAAATTCTTAATAATTAAGTTATGGCAAGAATTGCAGGTATAGATTTACCAAAACAAAAAAGAGGTGAGGTCGGACTCACTTACATTTATGGTATAGGCAGGTCAACTGCTCAAAATATTTTAAAAAAAGCCGGTATTGATTTTGAGACAAAGGTTGAAGACTGGACCGAAGAACAGGTAAGTGAATTACGTCAAATTATTGATCAGGAATATAAGGTGGAAGGTGCGCTTCGTACCGAAGTAAATGGAAATATCCGCCGGTTAATTGAAATTGGCAGTTATCGCGGCATCAGGCATCGAAAAGGTTTACCTGTAAGAGGACAGAGAACACAAACAAACGCCAGAACCCGGAAGGGCAAACGAAGAACAGTTGCTGGCAAAAAAATAGCACCTAAGAAATAATATTTAATTACGATTATGGCAAAAAGACAACAAAAATCAGCCGGTGCAAAAGGCGCTAAGAAAAAGAAAAAAAAGCAGGTATCGGATCCTAATGGAATGGCTTTTATCAAGGCCACGTTCAATAACGTATTGGTAACGGTTACTGATGCAAACGGTAATGTGCTTTCCTGGTCATCATCAGGAAAAGAAGGGTTTAAAGGATCAAGAAAAAATACGCCTTATGCAGCACAATTAAGTGCTGAGACAGCAGCGAAAGCGGCACATGAAATGGGCCTTAGAAAAGTTGAAGTTTTTGTAAAAGGCCCTGGAGCAGGACGTGAAGCGGCTATACGCGCGCTTGCAACAAGCGGTCTTGAAGTTACTTCGATTAAGGACCGTACACCAATTCCGCATAACGGCTGCAGGCCACCCAAACGACGAAGAGTTTAATCAGTTAATAATAAAATTTATGGCAAGATACAGAGGCCCAAAACAAAAAAAAGCACGCAGATTCAAAGAACCGATCTTTGGTCCGAGTAAAGCTCTTGAAAGAAAGCCTTACGGACCGGGAGAACACGGAAGAAGCCGGTTTTCACGGAAATCCGAATATGCCATCCAGCTTGAAGAGAAGCAAAAGGCTAAATACACATATGGAATGCTGGAAAAGCAGTTCCGTAATCTCTATGAAAAAGCAAATTCACAGACAGGTGTTACAGGTGAAGTCTTGTTGCAATTACTTGAATCAAGATTAGACAATGTTGTTTACAGGCTTGGTTTTGCCAGAACAAGAAGACAGGCCAGGCAGCTTGTATCACACCGGCATATTGTAGTAAACGGAAATATAAATAATATTCCATCGTATGAAGTAAAGCCCGGAGATGTCATTACATTGAGACCTAAGTCAAGAAATCTTGAAGTTGTGTCAGACTCACTCGAATCAACTTCATCGAGAAACAAGTACGGATGGCTCGAAATGGATAAAAAAACAATTACCGGTAAATTTTTACAACTGCCGGAATATGAAGACATACCAGAAAATATCAATGTTCAGTTGATCATTGAACTTTATTCCAAGTAATTTTTTAATAACAAATCAAAAGCAATGAACAGCTATAGTTTACAGATGCCGGAAAGTCTTGAAGTTTCCGAATCATCAGAAAATTTTGGAACGTTTATCCTGCAACCATTAGAAAGAGGGTTTGGCGTTACAATTGGTAATTCTTTCAGAAGGGTTTTACTTTCTTCGCTTCCCGGAATTGCCATTACAGCCGTTAAAATAAACGGTGTAGACCATGAATATTCAAGTATTGAAGGTGTAAAAGAAGATGTATATGAGATTATACTGAATCTGAAGCAAGTTCGCTTTAAACAAGTAGAACAGAGCGGGGGAGTAATTCATATATCAAAAAAAGGCGTTGGGAAACTGACAGCTGCCGATATAAGTGAAGCGACGGCTGATTACGAGGTACTCAATTCCGACCTGTTAATTGCTACTCTTTCCGAAGATGCCGAGGTAGAAATGGAGTTGAGGGTAGGAAGGGGAAGAGGATATGTTCCAGCAGAAGAACTTGCTGATGAATTTGAAGATGATGTGAACCTGATGCCTATCGATGCGATTTTCACACCGATCAAGCAGGTACAGTTTGAAGTAAATAATGTGAGGGTTGGTCAGCGAACCGATTATGAAAAGCTTACATTAAATGTAACCACTGATGGTTCTATTAACGCAAAAGAGGCATTAACGTTAGCCGGTAAAATTCTCAAAGAGCATATTGAGAAATTTATTACCGAAAAAATCGAAGAACCCTTTGCTCAGGAAGAGGAAGAGATAGATGCGGAAAAACAACGCATTGCAAATCTTTTGAAAACGAGTATTGAGGATCTGAACCTGAGTGTGAGGGCCTATAATTGCCTGAAATCGGCAAATATCAATACAATCGCTGAACTTGTATCCAGAGATGAACAGGACCTTCTCAAATTCAGAAATTTTGGAAAAAAA
This sequence comes from uncultured Balneolaceae bacterium, assembly GCA_964415185.1. Lineage (GTDB taxonomy): Bacteria > Bacteroidota > Rhodothermia > Balneolales > Balneolaceae > CAYVBJ01. The sequence continues at coordinate 14,059 of CAYPZI010000067.1, forward strand.
TCATTAACTGAATTACAGGAAGTGATTGACGAGAAGAATCTCCATTTCGGAATGGATGTTTCAAAATACCTTGACAAATAAGATAAAGAAGAAAGAAAATGAGGCATTTAAAGAAAGGACATACATTGGGACGGTCGGCGTCTCATAGAAAATCAACATTACAAGCTCTTTCTTCTGCTTTAATCAGGGAAAAGAGAATTCAAACAACGCTTGCAAAGGCAAAAGCGTTAAGAGTGTTTGTGGAACCTTTGATAACACGGGCAAAAGTAGATAACACGCATAATCGCCGGCAGGTGTTTTCGGCTTTACAGGACAAAGAGTCAGTGAAACATTTGTTTGACGAAGTAGGCCCAAAAGCGGCAGACCGGCCAGGCGGATATACTCGTGTTTTAAAGCTTGGTTTCAGATCAGGTGATGCTGCCGAAATGGCCATGATAGAACTTGTTGATTATAATGATATAAAGCCTGAGACAGCTAAATCAGGTAAAAAGAGGACAAGAAGAGCCGGAAAGTCGAATAAACCTGTCGGACAAGCTGAGGCAAAGGAAAGTAAAAAAGATTCTGAAAAGATAACCCCTTCAGAAGAAGAGGCGAAACAAGACAGCAAGGCAAAAGCTGTATCAGAAGAAGTGCAGGAGCCTGCGGCTGAAGAGGAGAAAAAGCCAAAAGCTGACGAAGCAAAATCAGTCGAAAACAAAGCAGCTGAAGAACCTGACACTACAAGTGAAGAATCAGAAGAGAATAAAGAAAAATAAATAAATATACCTTTTTAAGGTTGGAATTAGTTGTACAAGTTCTTACCTTGAAAATCTGTCACGGAAATGAAATCCGAGACGTTCTTTAACAGATTGAAGACAGTAAAAAGACACAAGCAGATCG
>CAYPZI010000068.1:0-14897 GCA_964415185.1 uncultured Balneolaceae bacterium
ATGTGGACACAAAGTGGGAAAAAGCATTTACCAAAACGGAAATTTTGAGAGATTATCTCAGAGACTATTATGATGATCCGCACGGAAAATATTGCAGAGAACAAAATACCCACATTTTGCTGGTTTCCTGGCTCTCATCCCTTGATCTGAAAAAGAAGCCGGAAATTCTGACAACCGACGGTGAATTCCATTCCATGTACCGGCAGCTCAGACGGCTTGAGGAAGAAGGCATAACCGTAAAACGGCTGCCTCACCATGATGATGAAGAGCTGTCCGGACAAATTGAGGAATCGATAACCTCCCGAACGGCAGCGGTGATGCTGTCACGCGTCTATTTTGAATCGGCAAAAATCAACACGAAACTGAAAGAGATAGCTGAAACCTGCAGGAATCACAATGTTCCGCTTCTGATTGACGACTACCACGGGACCAACGTGGTTCCATTATCCATACAAAAAGAGGAGCTTGAAGACTGTTTTCTCCTGATTGGCGGATACAAGTATCTACAATGGGGTGAAGCCAACTGTTTTTTGCGCTTTCCTCAAGAGTGCGGGCTGCGTCCGGTTGTTACGGGTTGGTTTGCTTCATTTTCCTCACTTGCCAAACCGCGTTCATCCGGGCCTGTTAAATTTGACGATAACGATCAGCGTTTTGCAACCGGTACGTATGATCCTGTATCACAGTTCAGGGCTGCAAAAGTGGTCAAATTTTTTCGCGAACAGCAGCTCTCGCCCGATTTACTCCGAAAACAATACTCTGAACAAGTTGGGTATCTGCGTGAGCTCTTTCTTTCCAAAAATTTCGATCCCGAACTTATACGGCCCACGATAGATTACAAAGTCACTGAAACGGGAGGCTTCCTTTCGCTGACCTCATCTTACGCACAGAATTTGCGCAAAGAGCTTCTTGAACAAGGCATTTTTACCGATGCCAGGAGTAATATTTTGAGGGTTGGACCGGCACCATATACCACAAAATCGCAGTGTGAGGCTGTTATTGAATCTATCGGGGCTGCTTTAAAAAAAATTTTATAAAAACTGTAAGTATCGGCTCAATTCTGTATCATACATATATTGAACATATAGATAACGAATGACACTATGCTGTCATCCATTATCTTTATAATCATTCTAAACCTGAAAAAAATCAATTTAAATCCATGTCCACGAACAATAAAAACGACCGCCAGAAATCTCTTGAAATTGCCGTAGGCCAGATTGAAAAACAGCACGGCAAGGGAACCATTATGAGATTGGGGGATTCACCAACCAGGAAGATCGATGTCATATCCACAGGTTCCCTGATGGTGGATTACGCACTGGGTGTCAACGGTATTCCCAGGGGAAGAGTCACAGAGATATACGGCCCGGAAGCAAGTGGCAAAACAACCCTGGCACTTCAGGTCATTGCCGAAGCCCAAAAAGCCGGGGGATATGCTGCATTTATTGATGCGGAACATGCATTTGATCCGAAATATGCCAAAAATCTGGGAATAAACACCGATGAGTTGCTGGTCTCTCAACCCGACAGCGGTGAGCAGGCTCTTGAAATTACAGAGACACTGATCCGCTCGGGAGCCCTTGATGTAATTGTAGTCGATTCCGTTGCGGCGCTTGTTCCGAGAGCAGAACTGGAAGGCGAAATGGGTGATTCGCACATGGGCTTGCAGGCCAGGCTGATGTCGCAGGCGCTCAGAAAAATTACCGGTATTGTCAATAAAACACGTACGGCGTGTGTTTTCATCAACCAGATTCGAGAAAAAATCGGTGTCATGTTCGGAAATCCCGAAACTACAACCGGGGGACGCGCACTTAAATTTTACAGTTCCGTAAGGGTTGATATCCGCAGGATTGGTTCCATTAAAAAAGGTGATGAGATTCTGGGTAACCGAACCAAGGTCAAGATTGTGAAAAACAAAGTAGCACCACCGTTTAAAACCGTTGAATTCAACATCATGTACGGCAAGGGAATTTCAAAAATTTCCGAAATATTGGACCTCGCCGTTGAGTACGACATCATTGAAAAAAGAGGAAGCTGGTACAGGTTTGACGGAGACCCCATCGGACAGGGAACCGATGCTGCCATTCAGTTCCTTGAAGAAGATCCGGAACTTGCTTCAAAAATTGAGAAAACAGTCCGCGAAAAACTGATGCCCGATGAAGCAGTTGAAAAAGAGGACGAAAAAGCGGAGGAGAAAAAAACAGAGACGGAAAAAGCGGAAAGCTAATTCGCTCTTGTAAACATCGGCATTTAATCTTTTTTTAAATGATTATATCCGGCCTTCATGACTATGATTGAGCAGAATAACAGGCCGGAATTGCCGGTAACAGTAGACCGTATATCCGTCCAGAAAAAAAATTCCAACCGGTTTTCCCTGTACGGTAAAACGGGATTCATCTGCGGTGTCTCAACCGACACCCTACTCAAACTGCAGCTTGCCAAAGGCACAGTAATCGATGCTCCTTTGTTTGAACAAATCAGGATGGTGGAAGACCGGGAAAAAATAAGAAACTACCTGTTCGATTTACTATCCCGGCGTTCTCATGCCGGAGGTGAGCTCTTTGATAAAGCAGTAAAAAAAGGATTCGACACCGGAATCATAAATGAAGTGATTGAAGAGCTAAAAGAGAAAAATTATATTAATGATCCGGATTTTGCCTGCCGGTTTGCTGTGGACAAACTCAGGCTCAATCAATGGGGGCCTTTGAAAATAAGTGCTGAGTTATTTAAAAAATCAATCGATAAGCAAATTGCCGAAACAGCCATTCAAAAAGCGGTTAAAGAGGTTAACCCGGAACAAATTTGTGTACGGCTTATTCAAAAAAAGAAAAGCAAGTTTCTATCCGAAAAGGATACTTTTAGACGCAAACAAAAAATCTTTGCATATCTTACGCGCAAAGGATTTAAATTGGAGACCATCAAAACTGCATTGAAATCGGTATCATTTATTCAGGATGTTTAAAAATCTAACTGCCGAAAAAATCTTTAAAATCATATTTGGACTCGCCGTTCTTTGGGGCATCGGAATACTGATTTACAACTTCGCTAATCTTGTGGCCTATGCGGCCATTGCCATGATCTTCAGTTACGCACTCGACCCAATCGTGAACCGGATGCAGGCCAATGGCATGAACCGGACGTTTGCAATATCAATCACTCTTACAACCGTTTTTCTTGTCGTACTCTGGATTTCGACTTCTGTTATTCCAATTGTTGCAAATCAAATGGCTTCTCTTTTTCAGCAATTGAATATTGATAACCTAAGGTTTATCGCTGAACAAATTGAAAACAGGATTACAACTGATTTTGAATTTGTGCCATCCGGTTTTATTGTTGATAATCTTTCGTCCACCGTACAGGATTTCCTGGATTTCAGAAATTTTACAAATATACTCGGAAATGTGATTGGTATTTTTACCAACTTATTTTCGGCATTCCTTGTGATTCCGTTTGCCACATTTTTCTTCCTGAAAGACGGCAGCAAGATAAGAAGGCAACTGCTTACTCTTGTACCCAACAAATATTTTGAAACCACACTCAGCCTGATCGACAAGATAGAATCAAGGCTTGGTTTTTATTTTCGCAGTGTTATTCTGCAATGTACTATTGTCGGCTTTTTTTCATGGCTCGCACTTGAAGTAGCCGGGCTGAATAATGCTGCTTCCGTTGGAATCACAATCGGAATCGCTAATACCATTCCTTATTTCGGGCCGATATTGGGTTATATTCTCTCGATTATTATATCAATCATTGAAACCGGAGACTTTTCCCTGGTTCTGCCCTGTATCATTGCTGTGCTTTCGGCTCAGATTCTTGACAACGTGGTTTTGCAACCCATGATTTTTTCAAAATCGGCAGATATTCATCCGGTAGCTATTTTATTTATCATTTTGGTGGGTGCACAAACCGCCGGAATTATTGGAATGCTGATAGCCATTCCTATTGCTACGGTTATAAAAATTACCTTTAACCAGATTCGCTGGAGCTACAACAATTACTACATTTTCCGGATGGAAAAAAATAAAAACAACGGTTTTTCAGAAACAAGCCACCCTGCCAAAAGGGAAGTGTCGTAAATAAATTCAACATGGGCTGTCCAAAAAGATATATTTAAAATTAAATTAATTTAAGTCAAGCTTCAGACAGTTTTCGAACCCAGAGCTTTATAAATTGCCTGCGACCTCAGCGAATCCCTTGCGTTCCCTGTCTGAAACAGCCCTGCTGAATCCCAAAACCCTCTCCTTTCTTTACAATCGTTTTAATCCAAAACATACCAAAAAAATCGAGGATTTGGCAACCTGGATTAAAAACATTTCCCCTGCCTGACAAAGCCTTAAAAACCTGATATTCATGATCTTATAGAACAATGCCATTAAAAAAATCCGTTGACTCCGGCCCATCCGCCAAATCCGTGATTATTATTTAAGAAATTTAACATCATTTCCGAAACTATTCGTGTTAAAAAACGTATTGATGTGCACGAAAGCGGAAGAGATTTAACTACCGCTGACACGAAATTTTTTTCATAAATCTATAAAATTAAAACCAAATGAAAATTCTAACATTAATTCTAATATCATTTACTCTGTTTGCGGCACCTTTACATGCCGAAAATGCAGAACCTATAAACAACAATGACGAAATCGTCCTTGCTGAAAACCTTCATGAAGCCGTAAAAAACATTGATATCATCAGCCTGAATGTCCTCCTGGCCGAGGGAGCTGAAGTCGATACAATGGACGAGCAGGGAATGACTCCCCTGATGCTTGCTTCGGGCATAGGAAACATGCGCATGATCAACATTTTGCTGATGCACGAACCTGATGTGAACATTCAAAATAATGCAGGCGAAACCGCACTTATGATTGCATCCGAGAATGGCCAGCTCTTCGTAGCCAAAGCACTGTTGCAACACGGTGCAAATCGGGATATCAAAAATAATGAAGGCGAAACCGCCAACGTGCTTGCCATCAAAAACGGGCATAGGGATCTGATCCGCCTTTTTAACGGCGAAAAAGTAACACCTTATTCCCGTTAATCTCGTTTGGTTAAGTTGTCTATTGAAAAGCCTCCGGCTAAAACCGGAGGCTTTTTTTCTTTCTATTTGCTTTGACGGGTTGTATAATTGGTTAAAACTGATAATCAAACCAAACCCGTATGAAAATTTACTTACCTCTTCTCTTCGCTCTGGCATTCCTGGCTCCCGACTTAATAAAAAGCCAGGATACCATTTCCGGGAAAACGGAAAATATGGAGATGTATGAAGGCTACTTTGATTTTTACTGGGATGATGCCGAGGGCAAAATCTGGTTGAAAATTGACAAGCTGGACAGGGAAATTCTGTATGTAAATTCACTGGCAGCCGGCCTGGGATCCAACGACATTGGCCTCGACCGCAGCCAGTTGGGCGATTCGCGCATCGTCCGATTCGAAAAAATCGGGCCTAAGATCCTGATGATTCAACCAAATTTAAACTATCGCGCCGTTACGAATAATCCGCTCGAAAGAAAATCGGTCGAAGAAGCTTTCGCTAGTTCGGTTCTATGGGGCTTTAAAATTGAAGCTGAAGAAGACGGCGCCTACCTGGTGGACGCAACAGGTTTTCTTCTGAGGGATGCACACGACGTGACAGGAAGGCTCAGAAACTCGAACCAGGGAAATTTTTCCATCGACGGATCAAGGTCGGCCATCTACCTGCCCGGTACGTTCAATTTTCCAAAAAACAGCGAATTTGAAGCCCGGCTGACGTTTACGGCCAATAACCCCGGCGGACAAGTCCGCTCCGTCGCCCCAACTCCCGGTGCCATCACCCTGCGCCAGCATCACTCTTTTGTTGAGCTGCCCGATGACAACTACAAGCCCAGAAAGCTGGATTCCAGATCGGGTTATTTCGGCATTTCTTACCAGGATTACAGCTCTGATATCGGTGATGAATTCACAAAAAGATTTATTGTGCGCCACCGGCTTGAAAAAAAGAATCCCGAAGCCGAAGTGAGCGAAGCCGTGGAACCGATCGTTTACTACCTCGACAACGGAACTCCCGAACCGGTCAGGTCTGCCCTGCTTGACGGGGCACGCTGGTGGGCCGAGGCATTCGAAGAGATTGGGTACAAAGACGCCTATCGCGTAGAGGTGCTTCCGGATGATGCCCACCCGCTTGATGTACGCTACAATGTGATTAACTGGGTTCACAGGTCAACCAGGGGCTGGTCGTATGGGTCATCGGTTGTAGACCCGAGAACCGGGGAGATAATCAAGGGAAATGTTTTGCTGGGTTCACTACGGGTCCGCCAGGATTATATGATTGCCGAGGGATTACTGGCTCCCTATGTTGAGGGCGACGTTCCCGAAAACGACCCGATGCTGCAGATGGCACTGGCCCGAATCAGGCAGCTATCCGCCCACGAAGTCGGCCATACACTTGGAATCGCACACAATTTTGCCGCCAGTGTAAATGACCGCGCATCCGTAATGGATTACCCGCATCCGAAGGTTACTATCAACCGTGACGGAACTTTCGACCTGAGTGAAGCCTACGACACCGGCATCGGCGAATGGGATAAACGTGTGCTTGCATACGGTTACCAGGATTTTCCCGGTAATGTCACTGAAGATGATGCACTTGAAGACATTATCCGTGAAACGCTTGATATGGGCCTGCTTTACATCAGCGACAGGGATGCGCGTCCGCAGGGCGGTACTCACCCGGAAGCACATCTCTGGGATAACAACGATAACCCGGTTGAGGAACTGATGCATGTTCTCGAAGTGCGGAGGCTTGCACTTGAACGTTTCGGTGAAAACAACATACGTGCGGGCAGAACCCTGAGCGAGCTCGAAGATGTACTTGTGCCCATTTACCTTTTCCACCGCTATCAAACCGAAGCGGCGGTAAAGCTTGTTGGAGGTGTGGACTACAGCTACGCGGTACGTGGCGACGGCAGGGAAGGGCCGAGGCCTGTATTTGCCGGCCTTCAAAGAGATGCCCTCGATGCACTACTGTCGACATTGTCACCCCGGGAGCTTTTGCTGCCGGCGCACATACAGAATTTGATTCCTCCGCGGGCAGCCGGCATTTCGCGAAACAGGGAGCTGTTTCGCGGGTACACATCACCGGTACTTGATCCCGTCGGCATGGCAGAAACTGCAGCAGATTTGACATCATCACTGATTCTTAACCCGCAGCGTGCAGCCCGGCTGGTTAATCAGCATGCCCGGAATTCAACTTATCCCGGGTTATCGGAAGTGCTTGATAAATTGGTTGAGACTACAGTTCATGCGGAACAGGCGCGCGGGCTCGAGGGCGCTGCACAGAGAGCCATAAATACGGCTGTTGTGCGGAGAATGATTCAGCTCGCCAAAAACGATAATGCCGCGCCCGACGTACAATCCATCTTGAACTTCAGGCTTGAAATATTGGCAAAGGGGCTTGTTGAGAAAAGCGAAGAGGAGTCAGATAGTAATGTGAAAGCTCATTACCTGTACCTGGCACAAATGATTGACTCTAAGGTGCTGGATCCCGAGCAGTTTGAGATGCCGGAAGCTCCCTATACACCGCCGGGATCGCCTATTGGTTCGGGAATGCATAACCTGTTAAATTGCAGTTTTGACCACTAAAACAAATTGGGAAAATGGAAGAGATTTTAAAACAGGCCAATGAAATTGCATTTGCAGGAAATGAACTTTGGAGGATTGCAGCACTCTTTATTGTCATCATTACCTCATTTTTCATTGGAAAAATACTCAAATATGTATTTCAGAGAACTGCCCCGAAGCTTGAAGAAAAAGGCCAGAAGCTTTTATCGGTAGCACTTTTATCGGCATCGAATGCTGTTACTTTTCTGATCTTCTCATTTGGATTGCGTTTTGCTGTAACATTTCTCGTACTTCCGGAGAATTTTGAGGGTTTAATATTCACCACGGTAGAAATCCTGGTGATCCTCTCAATCGGTTACCTTGTCTACAAGCTTGTGGATGTGGTAGATGCCTGGCTGGAACGGTTCAAGGAAACTGAAGACCGGCAAATTGACGACATGCTGATTCCTCTTATCGGCAAGTCGATCAGAATTACGGTTTCTATCCTGGTGATACTCCAGGTTGCACAGACGCTCAGTGACAAGCCCATCACCAGCATCCTTGCAGGTATTGGAATCGGCGGCCTTGCACTCGGCCTCGCAGCACAGGATACCATCCGCAACTTCTTTGGATCGCTGATGCTTTTTGCCGACAAGCCGTTTAATGTCGGTGAACTGGTGAACCTGGACGGAAAACTCGGATCCATCCGGGAAGTGGGTGTCCGCACAACAAAGATTCAAACGCTGGAAGGCCATATGCTTACCGTGCCTAACGGACAGCTTGCCAACATGACCATCCATAACATAGGGAAGAGGCCTTACATCCGCCGGGTGATGAACATCACCATCACATACGATACACCTCCTGAGAAGATTGACAAGGCACTGGAAATTTTAAAAGAAATATTCGATAATCATGAGGGTATGAATGAAGATTTTCCTCCGAGGATTTTCTTTAACGAGTTTAATTCGGATTCACTGAATCTTGTGGTCTTTTACTGGTATCATCCGCCCGACTATTGGGAGTATATGGCCTTCAGCGAAAAGGTAAACCGTGAAATTTTTTCACGATTCAACAATGAGGGAATCGATTTCGCATTCCCGACTCAAACCCTGTACCTGGCCGGGGACAAAAAAAGGCCGCTTAATTTTAATACTAATAATGAATAGAGGTGAACTTATGGGATACTCACGACGCTCTTTCCTGAAACAATCAGCATTCATGGCGGGCGGCATTGCGGCCGGGACGCTTCCTTTTTTAAAAGCCTGTTCCGAATCCGGTACGGCCCCATCGTCAATGGCATTCGGCCTTCAGCTTTATACCCTTCGCGATGTCATTTCCGACGACCCTGAAGGTGTAATCGGAAAAGTAGCAAGCTACGGATATAATCAGATCGAAAGTTATGACGGGCCTCTCGGGATTTTCTGGGGCATGAAAAACACCGATTTCAAGTTTTTCCTGGATAATCTTGAATTATCGATGGTCTCGTCGCACGTAAATACCTCGGAAGATTTTGACAGGAAAGCGGGGGAACTGGCCGAAATCGGTGCCAAATACATTATTTCGCCATATGTTGGACCGCAGGAATCGCTTGATGATTTCAAAAGGATTGCAGACACCTTCAACGAATTCGGCGATAAAGCCCGCCAATATGGTATCCGGTTTGCCTATCACAATCACGCTTACTCATTTGAAAAGATGGATGGAATCTATCCGCAGGATGTGCTTATGCAAAATACAAATCCCGACACGGTGGATTACCAGCTCGATATTTATTGGGTGGTTGCCGCCGGCGAAGACCCCGTGGAATGGATAAAAAAATATCCGGGCAGGTTTGTATCGGGCCATGTCAAGGATCTTGATAACAGTGGTGAAGAACCCGAATCCACAGTCCTGGGAACTGGTACTATTGATTTTCCTTCTGTTTTGAGAGTTGCCCGTGAAAACGGGATGGAGCATTTCATTGTGGAACAGGAAGCCTATATCAACACAACCCCGCTCGATGCGGTAAAAGCAAATGCGGATTTCATGAAGGATCTGAGGCTTTGAGTTGTTTGGAAGGGCTTTGGTTGACTTAAATGCCTTACAGCGGGGTTGGAGGTGTTAATTTTATTTTGAACCTTTTTGTTTCACGCAGAGGGCGCGGTTAGTTGTCTGCGGAACTCAGCGATTCATCCGCGGAACTCTGCGAGAAACAATACTACCGGTTTCTTTCTCGCTGATGTTCGCTGAATTTGGCGCTGAGTTTCGCAGATGGAATGTTTCGGGCAGTATTGTTTTGCCCGACGCTGTCAGAACCATGGGAACGTACGATGGATGCTTACAGGTCTCATACCGCGATTTTAATCAGTATCCTCAGGTATATCCAGGTCGATATTGGTTCTGCGATGGCCGAGCAGGTGTGTGGCAAAATAGTCCCACAGCATCCGTTCGAAGTAGTCGCTGTACCTTCCGAATCCGTGACGGCTTTCGGGGAAGATCATCATATCGAATCGTTTCCCGGCTCTTATCAGGGCATCGGCCATCCGGTAGGTATTGGCCGGGTGGACGTTGTTATCAATACCACCGTGAACCAACAGAAGCCGCCCTTGCAGGTTATCGGCCAGGTCCTGGTTTTTCGGAATATTTGAAACGAAATCGGTTACTTCTTCTTCAACGGTTTCGTCGTCTTCATTTTCCTTTTTCACTGTTTTTGTCTTTGCCTCCACACCGTGATGCACTTCGCCCCACCAGATATTATACACGTTATTGTCGTGGTTGCCGGCCGAAGATACCGCTACCTTGTAAAAATCGGGATAGGTAAGCAGCGCGGCTGTTGACATAAATCCGCCGCCCGAATGGCCATAAATACCCACCCGGCTGAGGTCCATGTAAGAATGACGCCCGCCAAGCTCTTCAATTCCGGTACGGTTATCGGCAAGGGCATAATCCCTTAGGTTTCCGTGGCCGTAGTTATGATACCACTTCTCGCGAAGCGGGCTGCCTCCGCGGTTTCCGAGTGATACTACCACAAAGCCTATCTGTGAAAGGGCATGAGCCCTGGCACTGGAACCGCCAAGTGAAAATGACCGGGGATACGGCTCTACCTGCGGTCCGGGGTATACGTAAGATACAACCGGGTATTTCTTTTCGGGATCGAAATCGGCCGGTTTCCACATCACTCCGTAAAGGTCGGTTATTCCATCGGCAGCTTTCACCGTTATCAATTCGGGTTTACGATAACCGGCCTCTTCCATTTTGCTGATGTCGGTTTCTTCAAGTTCAAGCACTACCCGTCCGTTTGTATCACGCAAAACCGTTTTTGTTGGCAGATCCGGCCTCGAATAATTATTCACAAAATAATCGTCCGTATCACTCATGCTGAATGAATGGTTCGCTTCTTCGGGAGTTAGAAGCTGCATCCCGCTGCCGTCAAATTTGACCTTGTAGTGTTTAGAATAGTAGGGGTGGGATCCGTCCTCACGGCCTAATCCTTCAAAATAAATGGTCTGAGCCGTCGTATCGATCTGGGCGATATCGCCGACCATAAAATGTCCCTGCGTAATTCTGTTTTTCAAATTGCCTTCCGAATCATAGCGGTATAGCTGTCCCCAACCGGTGCGTTCACTCCACCAGAGATATTCTTCGCCTTCGTTGATTATGGCAAGTTGTGCATAGCGCGTATTAAAGTAAGGATGGCTCTCTTCTGTCCACAGCACATCCGTTTCACCGGTTGTTGTATTAGCCTTCACAACATCAATCGTATCCCATGTCCTGTTGCGCCTCAGGATATAGAGGAAGTCGGATTCATCGGTTGTAAAAATGCCTCCGCTGTTAAAATAGACTCCGCCGAGTGATTGATCCGGCCATTTGTCGGTATCGAGCCGCACCCGGTCTCTTGTATCCACATCAAAAACGAGGATTTCGTCCTGGTAATGGTCATCTTCGCCCGGCAGGTTGTATTTATAAGTTTCCAGCTCGGGGCGTTTCTTAAGTGTGTTTATCACCCAGAGCTCGTCCACTTCCCGCCAGTCCTGCCTTTTAACGTAAAGTTTTTGTTCATCCTCGAACCACCGGGCCCGTGAGCGCAATCGTTTGGTTGAGGTGGTATCACCGTGGTCAGCCTGGAAGCTGTACCAGCGTTCGCCGTCTTCGGTAAGCCGGATCTCAGTACTGTCGGGATCATCCGATCGCATGATATAGAGGTCATGTTCTCTCGCAAAAGAGATCCACGTGCTGTCGGGCGAATAGGTAGCCCAGGGCTCTCTCTCCTCTTTTTCCAGAGAATCCCCTTTTACAAGTTCCTGTCTGTCAACATTGTACTTGAATTGAATGCTGTCCACATGAAAGGTAAAAAGGCCGAGGTCTGTGTCGTAATCAAACTCCTTTAGGTCGAGGTCATGTGCTTTGAAACCGCGGTTAAAAATCTCCGAGAGCTGTGCCGACATATCTTCCCTGTCGAACAGCGGCCTTTTATTTTGTCTCTCGGCATCTACATAAACCCATTTTTTTCCTTCCGGTGTTTCCCACTCATACCAGAATTTATTTGTGTCTTCAATCCAGTTTGGCCTGAGAAATGTGCTGCCGGTCATTTTTTGCATTTTATCGGATGTAAACCGTTCTGCAAGCTCGAAATTGCCTTTTTCCTGTGCAAAGCTGCCAATCGTAAATAACAAAAAAAGCACCGGGATCAGCGATGCTGTTTTTTGTAGAATTTTTGAATTCAACTGCATAAAGAGAATCCTTATTTTTAAATTTTGGTTAGGATTGCAATATGATCATTTCGTTAAAATGTTGCACCAGTTTTTACAAAGTTTTATTGCTTCACTGATACATGCTTCTCCCTGGTAGCATTCCCTTGAAATTTCGGAAGCAAATCATTCGGTTTAGACCACAATTCTCACAAACATTTTTCTTTGCCATTTAAGTTGAATGATGTGCCGCATTCTGTGGTTTCATTTTTTTTAAGAAAAAAAAGAAGCAATCCTATAATAAGAAACAAATCATATCTGCTCTTTTTTTCAGCGGCATTCTTTGTGCTGATATTGTGGGCTTGGTACATTATCAAATACGGTTTACTTACACCGTTATCCGATTACTGGTTTATGACAGTAGTTATGATATTCGGTTCGTTTATAGCCGGCGCAAGTTCCGAAGGGGGCGGTGCAATCGCCTACCCCGTAATGACTCTGTTTTTTGATATCGATACTGATGTAGCCAGAAATTTCAGTTTTGCAATTCAAAGTGTGGGCATGAGCTTCGCCTCTCTTTGGATTTTTTTATCAAAAGTGAAAATTGAGACAACTTACCTGTGGATTGCAGGCCTCGGTGGTTTAGCGGGTATAATTACAGGATCCTGGTTTATTGCACCTTTTGTGCAACCATCCTATGCGAAGATGATGTTTGTTTCATTTTGGCTCAGCTTTGGCATTGCGCTTTGGGCAGTAAATTACACTCAGGATAGAAAATATATTGAATCGCTCCCCGCGCTTGATTACTTTCAGAAAACCGAGCTTTTTGCAGTAGGTGTAACAGGTGGCATCTTTTCCTCCATATTGGGTAACGGGCTGGATATATGTACGTTTGCTTATGTAGTACTTAAGTATGGTCTGTCAGAAAAAGTGGCAACACCTACATCTGTGATCCTTATGGCTTCAAATGCTATTGCCGGTTTTTTGGTTCAGTCACTCATTTTTGAATCAATTCAGACGGAAGCTGTCAATTACTTTTTAGTTAGCATTCCGGTTGTAATTTTTGGTGCACCTTTGGGAGCATATACAATAACAAAAATTGGAAGAAAACCAATTGCTGCTATTTTAATCGGCATAATCATTATTCAATTTATCTCTTCAATTTTTATCATAAAGCCAGGTATGGGCCTTCTGGCATTCTCATTTGTGATTTTTATGACCGGCATCGTTTTGTTTTTTATCCTGGCATCATACAGAAAAAATTGATTATGCCATATATCCTGAAGAGTCCGGTTTAACTTGAAAAACTGTTCCCGGATGTGACCCCATCTCATTTTTGGCAATGGATTGAAAGGATGCTTAACTTTGTTACAATTATGAACAAAAAACCAACCAATAAATAATGAAATTAGTCGATCCATCCGGAAAAGAAGTAACCAGTAAGGAGAACAAAGAAGCGGGCAATCTTGAAAACCAACTGAATAAAAAAATTGAGAAGTTGCTCGAGCCCGTTATGAATAAAATCAAATTGTCGGGAGGCCAAATCCCACAGCAACAGCTCTATCAATTATCATCGGCTGCTCACCAGATGCTTTTTAACCGAATGGTATTTAATCTTGCCGTAAAGGCCGGAGTTGAGGATATTAGCGAATTACTGAGTGAAGATGATATCGAAGAGTTGCAGACAGACCTGAACAACCAGCTTCAGGTTGTTGACAGTTCCGAAATGGCAGAAGCCATGAAGAATCAGGGTGAACAGAAGGGAGATGATTCCTGAGCAGCGCTGCGATTTAATACCCTAAAACGGCTTTCTATTCGTTATCCATAACAAGGGATAAAAGCGAAAAAGAAAGCAATGAAAAAAATTGCAACATTGACATATAAGATCTTTGTTGCTTTGATCGTATTATTGTGTTGTCTCGATTATGAAACCGTTCGGGCACAGGAGGCAAAAAAAGATACGCTTTATCTGAATGAATGGGTCGAGCGGCAGTATAACTTTACGCAAGACCGTGTCATCTCCGATATGAGTTTCAACGGTTTTGATTCCAATGACTACTCTGCTTACCACTACCGCAGAAACAGTGAGCTTAGTGAGAATCTATATGAGGTAATCAGGAGAATAAACCTAAGGCCAAGAGACCGTGTCAAATTAACCGACAGAATTTACTTCACAATAAACAATGAATATATTCCGGGCTTTTTGCAGCTTTACCAGATGCCCATTCCAAAACCTCCCGAAAATCCTGAACTAATTCGAATAGAGGATAATTGATTATCAATTATTCGTAATGATCATTTTTTTTAAAAAAGTACGTGTACCTTATTGCGGCGTTAAGACTGGATTAAGCTTCTATGACGGCGTAACGCCAAATTTAGTGTAGCAATGCGTTTATTACGCCGCCCATGAATAAAGCAAAGCCTGTCATCAGTCAGGAGACGGAAGAGGTTCCAATTGAACCCAACAATAATTAATTATAACTGAGTAGAGCCTGATTGCCGTTCTTCTGAATAAGATAGTGATTCTGCGAAACTAGTGTCATGTCAACTGTAAACCCGCAAAGTTTTATCTCGGAGTTGCTTCTATTTATCTAACGTACTGCCATTTCAGAAAAGAAACTTTGCGGGTTTCTTATGACAGATTATAATTGA
>CAYPZI010000069.1:0-14302 GCA_964415185.1 uncultured Balneolaceae bacterium
GTTATCCGCGATATCTGCGGGAATTATATTAAACCGCAATCAGACGTACGCATTTAGCATAAAAAAAATCACGACCCCTGTCACCGAGACATAGAGCCATATCGGGAATGTCCATTTTGAAACCTTTCGATGGGTTTTGAATTTACCCGAATAGGCAAAATAAAAACTGGTAAGCACAAGCGGCACAACAAAAGCCGAGAGCACGATATGAGTAATAAGTATGAAAAAATAAACCGGCCTGATCCATCCCTCCCCCGGGAAAGGAGTATGCCCGGTTAAGTTGTGATACACAAGATAACTGATCAAAAACAGGGATGAAGTAACAAAAGCCGTGAGCATCAATTTCATATGCCTGATGAAATCACGCTTTTTAATCGCACGGAAGCCAAGCAAAATCAGAATGGTGCTTGTGGTATTCAACAGGGCATTCAATGCAGGAAGCTGAGCCACCCAGGCGGATGTTGAGGGTGTCACATCTTTGTAATAGATGAGCCATATCAGAAAAATAAATGCCAATACACTAATCAATATTATCAGCCCGATCGCTTTCGGCACACTGATCTCTTTCAGAAGGTCGATTGTTATACTTTCTTTTAAGTTTTTATTCATTGTATTTATACTCGTATTCACACTAAAATTATACCGGCTGATAGTCTTGTCAGGAAACGTGGACTATCGATAATTTTCTATATCCGCATTACACTTCCCGCTCAAAATATCAGCCTTTCTTGTAAAAGAATTATGAAAACCCTTCTTAAATTTTATTCGTTCTGTAACTTTTCGGGATATATCCATTCTCATTGTGGAAAAATGCAGGATGTAAATGTCTATATATCATCAGCTTTAAAACCGTCCGTTTTTTGGCATCAGATTCTTACATAAGATTTTTATCAATCATAGAAAAATGCACCCTGTATTAGGTATTTTTGATGATTCTGTTATATTTTACTATTCGTTAAAAGTGGCAGCAATCTAAGATTCAGTGCACTATTTAGAATGATTTTAAATATAACAAAACAGACCGAATTTTATGCGGACATATCCATATTTTCGGTACCTTCTTGCCTGCCAAACTATCTTAATGACCTTGTAAAAAAAACGAAACAATCACTACTGATTTATGGCTCAGATTTTTCCAAAATGGGTGAACGACATACCGAGGCGTTTGCTCGTGGGGTTGATTATTCTTTTAAACGGAATTGTATTCACAGTCTGGTACTTCTTCTCTCCTGAATATACAGATGTCGGCTATGCACCTGTTCAGCCGGTGCCCTTCAGTCATCAGATTCATGCCGGCAAGCTTGGAATGGATTGCCAGTATTGCCATACGCAGGTCTTTGAATCCAAGCATGCAAATGTACCTGCTACACAAACCTGTATGAATTGTCACAACCAAATCAGAACCGATGCCGAAACACTTGAACCGGTAAGGGAAAGCTGGGAAACCGGTGAGCCGATTGAATGGGTAAAAGTGCACATGTTGCCGGATTATGCCTATTTCAATCACAGTGCCCACGTAAATGTTGGCGTTGGCTGTGAATCGTGCCACGGAAGAATTGACCGGATGGAAGTGGTTCAGCAGGCAGAACCGTTGAGTATGGGATGGTGCCTTGAATGCCACAGGGAACCTGAAAAGTTTGTCCGACCTGTTGAAGAGGTCACCACGATGGGTTACCAGGCAGACAACCAGATTAAAACCGGGCTTGAGCTTGTTGCCAAGCACAACATCAACGCACCGCAGTATTGCCAGGGCTGCCACTACTAATCAATAATCACCGAACTAACGATATTTGAATCAAAGTTTTTTGCCGAATGAGCAATGAGATAAACCAAACAACGTATTGGAAAAGCCTGGGCGAACTCGCCCGAAATGAAGAGTATATCAAATATGAAGGCAAGGAATTTCCAGAGAACGCATCGGAAATGACCGACCAGGTCTCCCGCCGCAGTTTTCTTCGGGTAATGGGCGCATCTATCGCACTTGCCGGATTTGCCGCCTGCCGAAAACCGGCTCAGAAAATTCTTCCCTATTCAAAAATGCCGGAAGACCTTGTGCTCGGAAAGCCTCTTTACTACGCTTCTGCAATGCCATTTCTTGGTTCATTAACCGGGCTTGTGATTGAAAACAATGAAGGAAGGCCCACCAAAGTTGAAGGAAACGAACTCCATCCGTCAAGCTCCGGACGAACTAATATTTATCACCAGGCAGCGATTCTGTCTCTGTACGATCCCGACCGCGCAAGATCCGTAAAAAAAGACGGGGAAGATATTTTTGACGGTGATTTTATCAGCTTTGCAAGCGAACACTTTTCCGATACATCCCGGAATATTGCTTTTATCAGCGAAGCCAACTCATCCCCGACTTACCAGCGGCTTAAAAATGAAATTCTGAACAAATTTCCGAATGCACGGTGGGTAACCTGGGAGCCATTCGGAGATGATCATGTAACTGAAGGGAACCGCGCTGCTTTCGGCCGGCGTTTGCGTACCGTAAACCATTATGACAAAGCCGGCCTTGTACTTTCACTTGACCATGACTTCCTGAACCCAAACAGCGATGCCGACAACGTTCGAAACTCGGTAAACCTTGCTTCGAGCAGAAATGTAAGATCAGCCGCCGATTCCATGTCGTGGCTCTACGCGGTTGAAAGCACCTATACGAATACGGGATCTTATGCCGATCACCGACTGAAACTCAAAGCCTCCGAAATCAAGGCATTTACATTTGCTCTGGCCAAGAGGCTTTCGGCTACGCTTGACGGCCTCCGGGCATTCAGCAATATTTCTTCGCCGCTCGACAATCATCCGTGGGTCGAAACACTTGCCGGTGAGTTGATCGATCACAGAGGCGACAGTATTGTAACGGCCGGATATGAACATGAACCTGCCGTTCATGCAACAGTAGCAGCAATAAACGCAGCACTTGGAAATGCAGGAAACAGTGTAACGTATCACGAGGTCCCGCATCTTGAAAACCAGAATAACCGCACAGCTTTTGCGGATGTTGCTGCCGAAATGAGATCAGGTGCAATCGATACAGCCGTGTTTGTCGGAACCAATCCGGCTTTTACCTCTCCTGCCGGACTTGAAATGGATCTGGCTCTTCAAAATATTCAGACCAAAATTCAACTGTCCGATTATTATGATGAAACATCCAGGGTTTGCGACTGGTTCGTTCACAGGGCTCATTTCCTGGAAGCCTGGGGTGACGGGTATTCTTACGCCGGAACCCGTTCGGTAATTCAGCCGCAAATAAAGCCTTTGCATGAAAGCTGGAGCGAAATAGAATTTTTATATACCATTTTAACGGGTGATTACGAGGAAGGATACAATCTTGTCCGCAAAACCTGGCAGGAAATTCTGCCAGGCGGCGATTTTGAAAACAGGTGGAGAAAAATTTTGCATGACGGACTCCTTGAAGAAGAAGGCGGTTTTGACAGTGTTAACGTCTCGATTGCATCCGGTTTTCCAGTCTACATCAATGAAAATTCTGATATTTCATCAGCGGAAGGAATTGAAGTTGTAATTAAACCTGATATTTCTTTGTATGACGGACGTTTTGCAAACAACGGGTGGCTTCAGGAGCTGCCCGATCCGATGACCAAAGTAACATGGGATAATGTTGCGCTTATGAGTCCCTCAACAGCCCGCCGTCTCGGAATCAACCCTGAAAGGCATCTGTCTGAAAAAGAATCACCGGTTGTGAGAATTTCGGCCGGTGGCAATTCCATTGAAATTGCGGCCTGGGTTCAGCCCGGCCATGCTGATGATTCGATTACAGTGACAGCCGGTTACGGACGTTCGGGAATCGGGCGGGTGGCAGATGGTGTTGGCGTGGATGTTTACCCGCTCAGAAACAGTGCCAATTCCTGTTACCAGGAAGCCGGTGTTGAATTGACCGGACGCTCTTACGAAATTGCAAGTACCCAGGCTCATCACAATCTTGAGGGACGTGACATGATTCGCGCCGCCACCCTTGAAGAGTACCGTAATGACCCGGATTTTGCATCTTACAAAAGCATTCATGGTTATGAAGTTCCGGG
Source organism: uncultured Balneolaceae bacterium (assembly GCA_964415185.1). Classification (GTDB taxonomy): domain Bacteria; phylum Bacteroidota; class Rhodothermia; order Balneolales; family Balneolaceae; genus CAYVBJ01. The sequence continues at coordinate 4,044 of CAYPZI010000069.1, forward strand.
TATCAAAGAAGCAAAAGAGATCGGACAGGAAAAGCCGGTTTCACTCTTCACTCCTTTCGCACCACCCGATTTACAACCGCAATGGGGCATGGCTATCGACCTGAATGCCTGCTTCGGCTGTGGCGTCTGCACTATAGCCTGCCAGGCTGAAAATAACATCCCGGTTGTAGGCAAGCGTGAAGTCGGAAGAAAGAGGTCCATGCACTGGATCCGAACCGACCGCTATTACGAAGGAGATCCCGATAATCCAAAAGTTTATCATCAGCCCGTGCCTTGTATGCATTGCGAATTGGCGCCTTGCGAGCAGGTCTGCCCTGTGGCTGCAACCACCCACAGTGATGACGGCATGAACCAGATGACTTACAATCGCTGCATAGGTACGCGTTACTGTGCTAACAACTGCCCTTATAAAGTGCGCCGATTCAATTTCTTCAATTATTCCAAAGAATATCTGACTACGGGTGATGATCCCGAGATCATACAAATGGCAATGAATCCCGAAGTGACCATCCGGTTCCGCGGGGTGATGGAAAAGTGCACCTACTGTGTGCAGAGGGTAAATCATGCCAAAATTGAAACGAAAAAGAAAACCGGCACCAAGCGTCCGCCTGACGGCATGGTACAAACGGCCTGCCAGCAGGCATGCCCCGCCAATGCCATTACATTCGGTGATCTGACCGATGAAACAAGTGTCGTTTCAACTTACAAAAAGAACAACCGCAATTACGTAATGCTTGAAGAGATGAATGTACGCCCGCGTACTTCTTACCTTGCAAAATTACGAAATGAAAACCCGGAACTGGCTTAATTAAATACGCTTTAAACAGGAATTATAGCAAAAATGAGTAAATCGTACGAATACGTACCGGAACCTGCTCTCGTGAAGGGAAATCACGATTTCAGCAGTATTACGTCTTTGATCACCGATATCAACATGAGGCCCACGCCAAAAGGATGGTATGCGGCTTTTGCTGTTGCTAACCTCCTTCTCATCACAATGCTTGTAGCCATCGGTTATCTTGTGTGGGAAGGCATCGGAATCTGGGGACTTAACAGTACGGTCGGATGGGGATGGGCCATTATCAACTTTGTTTGGTGGGTCGGAATCGGCCACGCCGGGACCCTGATCTCGGCTATTCTTTTTCTCTTCCGCCAAAACTGGAGAACGGCCATCAACCGTTTTGCCGAAGCAATGACCATCTTTGCCGTAATGTGTGCCGGGGTATTTCCTGCGATTCACGTCGGACGTATCTGGGTAGTGTATTGGATGTTTCCCCTGCCGAACCAGATGGCTATGTGGCCGAATTTCAGCAGCCCCCTGTTGTGGGATGTTTTTGCTGTATCCACATATTTTACCGTATCGCTTCTGTTCTGGTATGTAGGGCTTGTGCCTGATTTGGCAACGATTCGCGACCGCATAAAAAGCAAGCTTGGCAAATTTCTGTATGGTACATTTTCGCTGGGATGGAGGGGCAGTAACCGGCACTGGTGGAATTATGAAAAGGCCTATATGATTCTTGCCGGCCTCGCGACACCGCTGGTACTCTCGGTTCATACGATCGTATCTTTCGACTTTGCCGTCTCCATTATCCCCGGATGGCATACAACCATTTTCCCACCCTATTTTGTTGCAGGTGCCGTTTTTTCAGGATTTGCAATGGTGCTTACATTAATGATTATCTGCCGGAAAGTTTACAAGATGGAAGATATCATGACCATTAACCACATCGAGAAGATGAATATCATCCTGATGGTGACCGGTACAATGGTCGGTTTTGCCTACCTGATGGAATTTTTTATGGCATGGTACAGTGGTGTTGAATATGAAAAAGCTATTTTTATGCTCAGGGCTTCAGGGCCGTACGCCTGGGCATATTGGACCATGATTACCTGTAATGTAATCTCCCCGCAATTTTTCTGGTCGAAAAAGCTTCGAAGAAACGTTGCATTTACCTTCGTAATCTCAATTGTTGTGAATATCGGTATGTGGTTTGAACGGTTTGTAATTACGGTTACATCGCTTTCAACCGACTTCATGCCGTCATCCTGGGCATATTACTCCCCGACCATTTGGGATGCCCTCACTTATATCGGAACGTTCGGTTTATTCTTCACTTTCTTCCTCCTCTTCCTGCGATTTTTGCCGATGGTAGCCGTGGCAGAAGTGAAAGCAATTATGCCGCAAGCCGATCCTCACAACTACGACGAATCGGGGAAATACGATCCTCATGAAGTTCAGGTTCCCGAACCAAAAAATGAAACTGCCGGATAACTATGAGTAATTCAAATCAACCACTTTACGGCGTGCTGGCTGAATTCAGTAACCCGAAAACACTGCTGGATGCTGCGAGAATTGTAAATAAAAACGGATATAAAAAATATGATACTTTCAGTCCGTTCCCGATACATGGTATGGACAAAGCGATGAGCCTGAAAAAGTCGAAACTGGGATGGATCGTTTTTTTTCACGGCTTGCTCGGGTTCGCCGGGGCCCTGGCAATGATTTCATTTATGATGGTTTTTGATTATCCGCTCAATATCAGTGGAAAAACCCTTTGGAATGTACCTGCCTGGATACCCGTAACTTTTGAACTTACCGTGCTTCTGTCATCTTTCGGAGCAGTTTTCGGGATGTTCTTTCTGAACGGATTGCCAAGGCTGAATCACCCGTTATTCAATTCTGAAAATTTTAAACGGGCTACGGATGACGGATTCTTTGTTTGCATCGAATCTACCGACCCACTGTTCGATACAGAAAAAGTGCACAAGATACTGGATGAGGCAGGAGCAACCCATATCGAGGATATTTACGATGAATAATAAAAACATCGAACCAACAGATTATTGTTAAACTGAAACAAAAATGATACTGATAAAAAAAACGATTTATCTGCTGATACTTTCAATCATGTTTTTAATGGCGTGCAGGGGGCAGCGATCAGAAAAGCCGCCTGTGCATCCGATTCAAAACATGGATGACCAAAACAGGTTTGAGCCCCAGGAAGTAAATTCCTTTTTCGATGACAACCGTGCCATGCGAATGCCGGTCGAGGGAACTGTGGCAAGAGGGCTTTTGAAAGAAGATGTGGCTTATCATGAAGGCTTAAATTCAGACGGCTCGTTTGTTGAAAACATTCCGGTTGCTGTTACCGAGTCATTAATCTACCGGGGTCAGGATCGTTATGATATTTACTGTTCTGTTTGTCATGGAGGAACAGGCGACGGAAATGGTATCATCATGACAGGAAATTACGGTTATGTGCCGGCGCCGACATTTCACAGTGACCGAATCCGGCAATTGCCGGATGGTGAAATCTATTCGGCTATTGCAAACGGAGTGAGAAATATGCCTTCGTATGCTACTCAAATTCCGGTTGAAGACCGGTGGGCTATCGTTTCTTATGTACGTGCCTTGCAAAGGAGCCAGTACGTTAGCGCCGATCAAATACAGCAGTTTGACGTGGATCTTGATCAACTGATGCAGGAATTTGAAAGAGAACAACAGGCAGAAGCCGAAAAACAGGAAGCGATGGCAGCGGCTGATGAAGGCGCTGAAGTCAGTGCAGAACGTGGTGAACAGCTTTATACGCAATATGCATGTCAGACCTGTCATTCACTCGATGGCTCAAGAATGGTAGGGCCAACCTGGCAGGAGTTATTCGGGAGTGAAAGAGAACTGGAAGATGGAAGTACCGTCACTGCCGATGAAGATTATCTCTATGAATCCATTGTGGAACCGGGTGCCAAAGTTGTGGCGACCTACCCTAATGCAATGCAATCTTACGATTATCTCTCTGAAAGCGAACTGCAGTCGCTCATAGAGTTTATCAAGGCTCAATCTGACAACTAAATAAAACAATCGTTGAAATAAAGGAAATTATTCATGGCAACAAGCAGTCCGAAAATCAGTGACTCCCTCCGGTTTCCCGAAAACCTGGAAATTACCAAAACCCTTTACGGAATTGGCATTGTCGGCTTGATTGCGAGCGGTGTCGGGTATTTTTTGAATGCGGAGCAGTTCTTTTTCTCCTACCTCACAAGCTTTACCTATTTTACAAGCTTTGCTCTTGCATCTCTCATTCTGCTAATGATACATCATATTACACAGTCTTCATGGGGTGTAGTAATCCGGAGGATACCGGAGGCTTTTTCATCCAACATCTGGATCTGGGCCATATTCATAATTCCCGTACTTTTGGGTATGCATTCACTTTATCACTGGACACATACCGAAGATGTTCTTGCCGACCCGATTCTTGCGGGTAAAATGCCTTATTTAAATGAACCGTTTTTTGTAATCAGGCAAGTAATCTATTTTGCCATCTGGGGTTTTCTTGGTTACCGTCTGCACAAAGTATCTGTTGAAATGGACAAGACCGGCGATTGGGGCCTTACCCAATTGCTGAAGAAATACAGTGCACCCGGGATTTTAATATTTGCACTTACGGTAGCCTTTGCAAGTTTCGATTGGCTGATGTCGCTTGATCCCCACTGGTTCTCAACCATGTTCGGAGTTTACTTTTTTGCAATGAGTATCCAGGCTCTTTTTCCGCTCATGATCCTCATGATTTTCTGGATGCAAAAAAACGGCATCCTTGAAAACACAATTTCCAAATCACATATCTATGATATGGGGGCATGGTTCTTTGGGTTTACCATTTTTTATGCATATATCGCCTTCAGCCAGCTCCTTCTGATCTACTATGCAAACATCCCTGAAGAAACACTCTGGTACTACCACAGGCTGGAAGGAAGCTGGGCATTTGTTTCATACTCTTTGTTATTCGGGCGTTTTATACTTCCGTTTATCCTTCTTTTAAACAGAGACTCAAAACACAGCAAAAAGATGCTGATCTTTGTGTCAGTCCTGGTGTTGTTTATGCATTTTGTTGAACTCTACTGGATAGCCATGCCGATTCTGTACCACCACGGCGTGCATGTGAGCTGGATGGATATCACCACCCTGTTCGGGCTCGGAGGTATCTTTTTCGGTCTGTTTTTTCAGCGCTTCAAAACCCACAACATGGTTCCCATCAACGATCCGAAACTTGCTGGATCGCTCGACAAACACTACCATCAATAAATCGATTGATTGAAATAACTATTGCAATCTCAAAAAAATGAGCAACGACAAATCCAAATTCAGTAAAGAAGAAAAAGCCAAGATTGCCTTGCAGGCCGTCTCGGGCGATGAAGAGACCATCAAAAACCTGTCTGAGAAATATGATGTATCCAGGGTCGAAATAATGGAGTGGGCGGTTGAACTTGGTATCGCAAAACAGGATGAAGTTTCAGCCGCTGAATCCACTGTTACTGATCCCGGAGATGATAATGATGTTGACATTGATGTTGCTGACGATGAGTTCACCAAAGAAATAAATTTTGGGGCTGCCTTCGACAAACTTAAGATGGGCCGGCTTACTTTCTGGACAATTTTCGGAACCTTCCTGGTGTTGACGATGATAATTGGGATTATGGAAGTTTATGATTACTCCATTTCGACCAATCAGAGAAATGTTGCCGAACAGAGCACTTTTTATGAGATTTCGGAGTTAAAAGAGAAAGATGATGAAACGCTGAACACCTTTGGAGTTGTTGATTCAGATAATGGCATCTATCGAATACCGATAGACAGTGCCATTTCGATCACTGCAAAAGAATTTGAATGACAAACGGATTTATGGAAACACTGAAAATCGTCGGTTTGCTTTCAGTGTTGCTATTTGCTGAAATATCTGAAGCGCAATTAAACAAGAGCAAACCGGCTATTCTTGACAGTGTCGGAGTTGATGAAAAGCTCGGACAACAAGTGCCGTTGGATGTATCATTTACCAACTCCGACGGAAAGAAGGTTACAATCGGAGAATTATTAGAGGATGGAAAGCCTGTGCTTGTCAACCCGTTATATTATGAATGTCCGATGTTGTGTGGCCTGGTACTTGAAGGGGTTTTCAAAGTAATCAATGAACTGGCCTGGACGCCGGGTAATGAATATACCATAATAAGCTTTAGTATTGATCCTGAAGAAACACCCGACTTGGCGAAAGAGAACAAGTTGCGGTACGTTTCTGACCTGGGCCGTTCCGGTGCCGAAAACGGATGGTATTTTCTAACCGGTACAGAAGATAACATCAAAAAATTGACGGATGCGCTCGGCTTCAGGTACACTCTTGACGAACGGACAGGCGAATATGTTCATGCTGCGGCCATCGGTTTTTTGAGTCCGGAAGGAAAGATTTCCAGATACCTTTACGGTATTGAATTTCAGGAGTTTAGCCTGAGAAATGCACTCTATGAGGCCGCCGACGGAAAAATAGGTTCAGCCGTGGATCGCGTTGTGCTCTATTGCTTTACATACGATCCCGCATCAAACAGTTATGTACCGGTTGCCATGAATATTATGAAGATAGGTGGCTTGGCTACTTTAATATTTCTCGGTATATTTCTCAGTCTCTTCTGGAGCAGGGAAAAAAAGTCTAAAAAAAACCAAACTATTGAAATTGAAACATGATTGATCTCATCGATTTGATGCTGCCACCGGCTAAAAGCACAATGGCCGGTGAAACAGATGCGCTTTTCTATTTTATCAATATTGTGAGCCTCATTTTTCTTGTGGGCATCACAATAGCCATCATCTATTTTTCCTGGAAATACAGGCGGAAATCAGATGAGGATGTGACTCCTGTTATTACCCACAATAACAAACTTGAAATAACCTGGTCTGTAATACCCCTGATCCTGGTAATTATTGTGTTCGGATGGGGTTTTACCGACTATATCAATTCAACTGCACCACCTGAAGATGCCTATGAGATACGGGTAGTCGGTAAATCATGGCTATGGGAATTTCACTACAACAACGGAGCAGTCAGTGTAAATGAGTTGCACGTACCTGTTGACAGGCCTGTTAAACTCGTCATGACATCGACTGATGTGATCCATTCATTCTACGTTCCCGATTATCGTATAAAAAGAGATGTTTTGCCTAACCGATATACTTCTGTCTGGTTCGAAGCTATGGAACCCGGAGAATCCATAATCTTCTGTACCGAATATTGCGGGACAGCTCACTCAGATATGCTTGCCAATGTGATCGTCCATGAAAAAAATGATTTTGAAACATGGCTTGCTACTTCATCGGCTGATGATGAATCTGCCTCACCGGTAGAACAGGGCAAAAAACTTGTTGAAAATAATGCCTGTCTCACATGCCATTCTGTTGACGGCACGGAACTGCTTGGCCCCTCTTTCCAGGGCATCTGGGGACGTGAACAGCAATTGCAAAACGGAGAATCCATCACGGTTGATGAGAATTATGTGCGTGAAAGTATCCTGGAACCCCAATCAAAGCTCGTGGAAGGTTACAATCCCATCATGCCCCCGTATGCAGGGTCACTTGACGACAGGCAAATTGACGCAATTATTGAATATTTAAAAACTCTGTAATTTATTATGGCTGAAAAAGAATCTGCATCCGTAAGAAAAATCCAGGTAAAAAGGTACAAGCCTGAAGAAAATCCGAAAGTCCACTTTCTGAATTCGGAAAAAGGATTATGGTCGTGGCTTTCCACTATCGATCACAAGCGAATCGGTATTATGTACCTGATATCGATAGGTGTATTCTTTTTTATAGGCGGTGTTCTTGCCCTTTTACTTCGTACCGAGCTGCTTACGCCCGCTCAAAATTTCATTGACGCCAACACCTACAATCAAATATTTACGCTGCACGGCGCGATCATGATCTTTTTCTTCCTGATCCCCTCCGTTCCGGCAGCTCTCGGCAATATTATCTTGCCGATGCAGCTTGGTTGTAAAGATGTGGCATTTCCGAGGCTAAACCTTGCCAGCTTCTATATCTATGTAATTGGTGCCATTTTTACAATCATTGCTATTTTTACCGGCGGGCTTGATACCGGCTGGACTTTTTACACACCCTATAGCAGCAGTACTTCCGGATCCAATGTTTTGATGATGACACTTGGTGTGTTCATTCTCGGTTTCTCATCTATCCTGACCGGGCTTAATTTTATGGTTACCATTCATAAACTTCGGGCTCCTGGACTAACCTGGAGTAAACTGCCGTTATTCCAGTGGGCGCTTTATGCCACCAGCATTATTCAGATCCTGGCAACGCCTGTTTTAGCGATTACACTCCTTCTACTCACAATGGAGCGAGCTTTAAGCATCGGAATTTTTGACCCGAACCTTGGCGGTGACCCGGTACTCTATCAACACTTTTTCTGGTTTTATTCACACCCTGCCGTTTACATCATGATCGTGCCCGGTTTTGGTGTGATTTCAGAGGTTATCACAACTTTTTCCAGGAAAACCGTATTTGGCTACTGGGCTATTGCATTATCTTCACTGGCAATCGCATTTATTGGCTTTTTGGTGTGGGGGCACCATATGTTTACCGCCGGCCAATCGTCACTCGCCAATATGGTATTTTCATTCCTGACTTTCCTTGTTGGTATACCAACCGGTATTAAAATCTTCAACTGGCTGGCAACGATGTATCGCGGCTCCATCGATTTAAAAACCCCGATGCTCTATGCCCTGGTGTTCCTCTTCCTTTTCACAATCGGAGGTTTTACAGGCATCATGCTCGGTGCCCTGTCAGTTGATATCCATCTCCATGACACTTACTACGTAGTTGCCCACTTTCACTACGTGATGATGGGCGGTATGGTAATGGCATTCCTGGCAGGCCTGCATTACTGGTGGCCCAAATTTACAGGCAAAATGTACAGCGAATTCTGGGCAAAGATTACATGCGGAATATTATTTATCGGTTTTAATATGACTTTCCTTCCCCAGTTCATAATGGGTTCGCAAGGCATGCCGCGACGATATTACAATTACATTGACCAATTTCAGCCGTTTCATCAATTCTCAACGATAGGGTCGTACGTACTTGGAGCCGGTTTTGTGGTGATGGCCTTTTATCTTGCTCATTCACTGATTAAAGGCAGGCAGGCGGCAGCCAATCCCTGGGGAAGCCGCGCTCTTGAATGGCAGGTATCCTCACCGGCGCCGGCGCACAACTTCGAGCATACGCCGGTTATCATTAACGGGCCTTATGACTATCACAAACCGATGTCTGAATTTCAGCTTGGTGTTGCAGAATCTCATAACGGGCACGGCCAACACGAAGAGGCTGATGTAAAAGATACAACCACGGAACAAAGATCAACGACCTAAAAACAATGTCACAAGCAACTGCAATTAGCCAACTGAACGATCACGTTCAGCACCACTTTGTCGATTCCGACCAGCAGTTTGAAACTGCGAAACTGGGCATGTGGGTATTCCTGGTAACTGAAATTCTCTTTTTCGGAGGGCTATTCGCCGCATATATTGTCTACAGGGCATGGTATCCGGACCTCTACCTGATGGCTTCCACTGAATTAAACACCTTTTGGGGTGCTGTGAATACGGTGGTGCTGATCGGTAGTTCACTGACGGTAGCCATGGCCATACGTTCGGCACAGTTAAATCAACAAAAAGGTTTGATTATAAATCTGCTGATTACGATATCGCTTGCTTTCGTCTTTATGGTGATCAAATACTTTGAGTATACTCATAAGTTCGAGCTGGGGATTTTCCCCGGTGAATATTACACCTATGAAGGTATCGCCCATGAAAAAGCCAATATCTTTTTCAGTATCTACTACATGATGACAGGCCTTCACGGAGTTCACGTTCTTATTGGTATCGGACTGATGATCTGGCTTGTAGTTAAAGCAAGAAAGGGTGTATTTCACAGCAATTATTACACACCCGTTGAGATTACCGGACTCTACTGGCACCTGGTTGATATTATCTGGATTTTCCTTTTTCCATTACTCTATTTAATCGACTAAATCTTTTTTAATAATGAGCGGACATCATATATCATCAGCTAAATTTTTATGGGGCATTGGCATTGCCCTTTTTATCCTGACACTTCTCACGGTTGGGGTAACCCAAATTCATATACCCGAACCATGGAATGTGGTGGTAGCCATAGCCATTGCAGTGGTTAAAGCAGGTGTTGTTGCTGCCTTCTTTATGAATCTCTATTGGGACAGCCGTTTCAACCTGCTGGTTTTAGCAATGGGAATCCTATTTTTTATTCTGCTTATCGGTATTACCCTGCTAGATACCCTCTACCGAACTGATCCGGTTCCTTCGTTTTAATTTTAATAAGCTACCTTGAAGCGTCCTCCGGTGCCTTGCCGGGGTATTAGCCACCTTGAAGCGTCCCGACACGTGCTTTT
>CAYPZI010000070.1:0-14234 GCA_964415185.1 uncultured Balneolaceae bacterium
GTTCGTTGTCAGTTGTCGGTTGATTACAAAGCAACCACGAACAACGAACCACAAAGAACGTACAACGAATTAACGAATCCGGTACAAATCTGATACAACTACAAAATCGCGACTTGAACTTTTACGGTAAGTCAGGAGTTCTGAAATTGCAATGAAAATGAAAAAAAGCAAATTAGCAGCAATTACGGGTGTTTTGATTGTGCTTGCGTTGATATGCGATTGGCGATATCCGGTATCCGATTTGCGATTGATATGATACCCTCTGAAAAGAAGCAGATCGAATATCGAAAACCGCATATCAAGTATCGTATATCCAAAATCAAATAGTACATTTCAAAAACGCGGGTCACGGCCCCGATAACTTGAAACGCATTACAATCTCTCCGGTTTTTTTGTCAATTTCTACTTTTTTATTGCCGAATTCAGCATTATTTCCTGTGCTGATTTTGTAGAGTCCTGCAAGAAACTCCATTCCCTGGTTCATGACCTTTTCCATATTTTCCAAATTCTCGTTGTCAGCAGGGCTTTTAATTTGCTCTTTCCCATTCTGAGGATTCGAATCAGCCAACGGTTGAATATCTTTATCCACCTCAATTAATATTTCTTCTTCTTTCTCCTCATCTTTAATTTCTTGCATATCAAATTTTGCCTGATCAATAGTTTCAAATTCGTTCATCATCTCCTCGATCTGGCGGATGAATTGAGAACGTCCCGATGAAGAAAAATCGACTATATCTGCATTCATGTCTTCATTTAATACATTATCAAAAAGGTTCTGTTTAAGAGTTAATCCCGATGCAATTTTGGTCTCAATCGAATTTTTACTAACCAGATTGATTACCGTAAGTTTTTTACTTTTTTGTCCCAGGCGGTCGATACGGCCAATTCGTTGATTTTTCTTTGCCGGGTTCCAGGGCAGCTCAAAATTGATAACGGTGTCGGCCATTTGCAAATTCAATCCCGATCCGCCTGCCTCTGAAGAAAGAAACACATTACAATGAGGATCATCCTCAAATTTTCTGACCAGTTTACCCCTGTTTTTTACTGCTACATTTCCACTCAGTTGTACAAAACCGATTCCCTCTTCTCTAAGCATTTTACCTATCAGTGATAACATGGTCACCCATTCCGAAAAAATGATAATTTTGGAATCCGACTTCGGGATGTTCAGATTCTCTTTCAGGATAATTCTCAATTCGCGAAGTTTGGGCGAAATGAATGTCTCTTTATCCACCAAAAAAGTAGAGTCGCAAACCATTCGCATGTTATTAAGCAACAGCATCAGCCGCTGCTGATCATACGGAGTCATAAATTTTTTACGAAGTAGGGTCGCAACTCCTTTGGCATAGTTCATATGATACATCATCTGATCCTCATGTAATTCGACCGGAACAATCATTTCTGTCACACTTGGCAGCTCACTGATTACCTGACGTTTTTCCCGGCGAATCAGGATATCCCCGAGGCGTTGCTTTAAATCCTGTAAATTGTAATATCCTGTTATTTTGTTGGTTTTATTTTGATCGAAATAACAGTGTTGGTACGAAAATTCCCATAATGGAGCCAAAAAGTATGGATCAATAAACTGTAGAATTGAGTACAAATCGATGAGCCGGTTTTCGATAGGAGTTCCGGTGATAACCAGTGAGTGTTTTCGTTTAATCTGTTTGATGGAGTGAGCTGTAATCGTGGTATAATTTTTAATTCGCTGTGCCTCGTCTAGAATCACAAAATCGGGATCCATCCGGTTGATTTCATGAAGATCCCGCAGTACGGTTTCATAATTAATAATTACAAAATATGCACTGTTATTCCGATAAATTTCTTCCCTTTGTTCCGGAGTTCCCTCTGCAACAACAGCTTTTTCGTCGCAAAATTTTTCGATTTCCAATTTCCACTGCTCTTTTAGCGAGGCCGGACAGATAATCAAGGTTTTTTGAAAGCCAAAAATCTCTTTTTTCATAACGGCGGCGCCAATCGCCTGAAGGGTTTTACCCAGTCCCATCTCATCAGCTATAATAGCACCTTCTCTGAATACTGCAAATTCTATCCCTTTTTCCTGATATGGAAACAAACGGGCTTTTAACAGTGACAGATTCAGTTTATGATTTTTTTTGATATCCTCGAGTGCATAGTGATCATATAGTTTGTTAATTTTTTCTTCTACCTCAGGCCTGATTTTTATTTCGGGGTAATTACGTGATTCCTGCAAAAACGACAAAAAACCTGTAAGCTCAGAATCTTCCAGAAATTTTTCCCCTTTAAAATATTTGTCAATCAATTGCTCGATTCCCGGCTCCATATTATGAGGATAATGCCATGTAACTTTATAATCATTCAGCGGGTCAAGATAAATTTCTACAAACGGATATGTTTTATTCAGACGCTCAAACAGGTCTGAATCTCCCTTCAGCTTCCGGAAGGCAAAAAGCAGATGTTTGGTTGTTCCAAGTTTGTTGGTTTTTAAATCGGGATTATTGATATATCCCGTTTCATTTTCAAAATCCCTTAAGGTGATTTTATACCGGTTGTCTTTTTCTGTAACCAGTATATGCTCTCCATAGATATTATCTGCAAATTCTATCCGGTAATTGGCTTTGGCTGCCTTTTCCCGGCGTTCTTCCAATACACGTTTCATCATTCCTTCACGGGTATATACCTTTCCTTCCACCGGGACTTTTGGTGCAATTCTTTCCATCTCTTCAGCTATTTGCAGCAATGCAGCAAGGGCCTGACTGTCCCATGACATTGATTTTCCGCCTCTTTTACAGGATAACTCTTCTTCCGGTGAAATTTCAATGGTCAACACATTCTCTTCTTTTTCATCAGAAAAAAGAACTTCAAAATAATCTTTCCCCTGGCTCATGATCTGAGTACTGCCATTAATGTAAAGAGCATAACCCCGTTTATATTCCTGTGAAGTCAGCAGCGATTCTTCCCGCAGTTGATAAATTTTATTTCGGATGATGTCTAAGGTTGATTCTTTCATGCCACAATTTTATAACAAGTTTTTGCCTTAAAGATAGATCAATAAAAACTCAAGGTAAAAGCAGTAGTAAAATATTTTTCCATATTGCCAGTAATATTCAACTTGAAAGCGGGTGGGTTTTTTTTCGTTTCCATTTCGTAAACCAAAGTAACCAAACTCCTCGAATTTGCAGGTAAGCAAAATTTTTATATTATTGAATGGTTATACTAATAACAATGTTTACAGACGAAATTCGTATCTTTGAGTCACGATCAAGTAAATAAAAATCAAATTATAAGGTTTGAATACAGACATCGCCAAATCACTAAACATTAGTAAAGACATCCACTCATTTTTAGCGTATTACCGCGAAAAACTGAATGAACTGTTTACCGAGCGCAACGCAGAAAATGAATTGACCTCATCAAGAGGCCTGCCTCCGTATGTGTTGCGTCAAATTCTGGAATGCAATCCGTTATCTGCATTTATCCCTTCCGAATATGGCGGGCGCGGTTGTAAAACTTACGAAGCCTTATCGATGCTGGAGACATCGTCATACCAATCTCTCCCTCTTTCTCTCATGATGGGGATTAACGGAGCGCTTTTTTTGCAGCCTCTTGCCAATTACGGGGATGAAAATGTGAAAAAATCTGTTTTCCAAAAATTCCTTAAGGAAAACAACATGGGTGGGCTTATGATAACAGAGCCTGATTTCGGCTCGGATGCCCTTAAAATGCAGACTGGTTTTGTGTTTGACCCGGATAAGGAGCAATACAGAATTAACGGAACCAAGCATTGGGCAGGTTTGACCGGGTGGGCAGATTTCTGGCTGATTACGGCAAGAGAGGTTGACAGCGAAGGCAACCTGGGCAGGGATGTCGGATTTTTTGTGCATGACAGTCGTGACGGCGGTATTGAAGTGGAAGAATACTACAAGAATCTGGGCCTTTACATGCTTCCGTACGGACGAAATCAAATCGATATCTCTATACCGGAAGAGCAAAGGCTGCATCCTGAAAGCACAGGCCTGAAAATGATGCTCGATATTTTGCACCGGAGCAGGCTGCAGTTCCCGGGTATGAGTACCGGCTATCTACACAGGGTACTAAATGAGGCGATGGAACATTGCAAGGAGAGGTTTGTCGGCGGTGCAAGCCTGTTTAATTACGACCAGGTAAAGGAAAGGCTTGCCAGGCTGCAATCCTACTTTACAGTTAGCTCTGCTATGAGTTTTTATACAAGCAAAAACGTTCCGCTTAATCAGGATACGTCCAAAATGGAAGTTGCAGCCAATTCCATCAAATCGGTTGTAACAGATTATATGCAATCAGCGGCTCAATCATTTTTACAGCTTGTGGGAGCCAAGGGATATCGAATAGACCATTTAGCCGGCCGTTCATTGGTTGACAGCCGTCCGTTCCAGATCTTTGAGGGATCAAATGATATACTTTACCAGCAGATTTCGGAGTCTCTTATTAAAATGATGAGAAAACTCAAAGTGACGAATCTCTATGATTTTCTGAGTTGTTATAAACTGACTGAAAACGCTTCAGGATACTTTAAGGATACACTCGATTTCGAAATTGATTATCAGTTACCCCAGCGTAAACTTGTTCAGCTTGGCCGGGCTATCGGCAGAATCGTGGCTATGGATATGACAATTGATATGGGTAGAAGCGGATTCAACAGTGATTTGGTAGCCAACAGCATTAAGGTGATTTCGGAAGAAATTGAGAGTATCATAGCCGGCTTGCATTATAATAAAACAGCTACGGTTTTTGAAGATTACGAGGATAACAGTTCCTGGATGGATTTTCATTTCGATAATTCCCGAGATAGTTCTCAATAATCTCTATGTCGCAGAAAATTGTCGTTTTAACCGGTGCGGGTATGAGCGCTGACAGCGGCTTGGCTACTTTCCGTGACAGCGGTGGGTTATGGGAAGGCTATGATGTGTATGAGGTAGCAACCCCGGAAGGATGGAATTCAGATCCTGGAAAAGTTCTCGATTTTTATAACAAGCGCAGAAAACAGGCAGCACAAGCTGAGCCAAATAAAGGCCATCTTGCCCTTGCAAGACTTGAGGAAAAATTCGATACAACTATCATTACCCAGAATGTTGATGACTTGCATGAAAGGGCCGGATCATCAGACGTAATTCATCTGCACGGACAACTCAACAAGGTGAGAAGTGAAAAAAATGAAAATCTTATTTATGACATAGGCGATAAAGATATTCACATAGGTAACAAAGCTGATGACGGCGCCCAGCTCAGGCCTCATGTCGTCTGGTTCGGAGAAATGGTCCCGAAAATCGAAAAAGCATCTGAAATAATACCGGACTCGGACATTTTTATTGTTATCGGCACATCTCTGGTTGTCTATCCTGCCGCGGGCCTGGTCGATTTTGCTCCTGGGAATGCAGAAAAATATATAGTGGATCCGTCAATACCTGAAATCCAAACCGGTGATAACTGGCAGCATTACAAGGAGAGAGCATCAGAAGGTGTTCCCAAAGTCGTTGACAAATTACTAAATGAATATAAACAAAGTTGAATTATGAGCAATAGGAAAGCATCGGAAAAAGAGAAAGAAGCACTTGAGAAATATCTTTTGCAGTTTTTAAATATTGAAAAAAAATATCCTTTGTTGCCGGGAATCGACAATAAGGATGCCATTGCACAGTTGATCGGCATTGAAACGGAGGAACTCGACAAGTTCAGGGAGTTGTTTGATGAGAATGCCAAAAAAGCTGCAATCGAACTTTTGAAAGATGAGGAGGTTACCGGATGGATTGATTCCATTCCATTTGAGCCTTCGGATAAAATTATAGCCATCGGCGATTCTATAACCGATGACTTACAGGGTTGGTTTTCGATCCTTGAACACCTAATTCAAATCGGACTCGATTCGGACATTGAGTTCATGAATGCCGGTGTTTCGTACAACACCAGTTCGGAAGCACTGAGAAGGCTGCATCAGGATGTACTGAGCAAAGATCCCGACTGGGTTATTGTAGCACTGGGCACGTTCGATGCAATACGCCTGCCAATCGCTCCCGAAAGAACGCTGGTTCCGCTTTCAGAGACGTGGGAAAACCTGACCACAATTGAAGACGCAACCAAAGAAGTGACTGAAAACCCCTTGATCTGGATTACCCCGCCTCCTGTTGTCCCTGAATTACTGGATGGAATGGAACTTTTTGATTTCAGAATTGAGGAAAAGGACCTGTTTAATATCCGTGAAATCCTGACGGGAAAAACCGGCTATATCGTTGATCCTTTGGGTAAGCGGATGGGGAAACCACCTGAATCCTGGTATTACCTTAGTGATGGTGTAAATCATTCACTATCAGGACATTTGAATACCGTTCGGGAATTAATAAAAACCCTGGCAACTGCTGAAGAAAAAAAGGGAACAGCCCTGAAAAATGAAGATGATGAAAACTGAGGTTTTCAGAAGTTAACTTTCAGAGACATTACCTGAATTGCGGGACTGATTTTTGAATTCAATTCGCCTGAATCACCAAATGTAGTGGTGCTAATAATCGAGGGTTTTATTAAATCAAATTCAGTGCTTCCTGATTTTGATGCGTAAAAAGAACCCCGGTCGAGAAAACCGTTGGAACCGAGTGTCAGGTTCCTGTTAGCCAGGAAAAAAGCATCCACAAGTCCAAAGGCAAAGCCGGTCCATGCGCCTGCTCCGGAACCTATTCTTACGCCATCGGCAAATGAGTCGCCCGAGAGCAGTATCACAGCAGTGCCAATCGCCGCACCTCCGGCAGCTCCGTAAAAAGTGTCCAAAAGAATGAGAATGGAAGTGTTGTTTCCATCGTTAAATGTGCCTGATATATAAAATTCCTGGTTTTTTGGTTTGGAAATAATGTCGTAAATAGCAATTCCGGCACCGCCGAGAATACCGGCACCCACACCGATACGCATGGGGCCGAAGTCACTTGAATTTCTGAGACCCATCGTTGCGGCTCCCAAAATGGTCCCGGTAACGGCTCCGTTTACAAGATTTCCTCCAAGAATTTCAATGCCCTGTGCTTTAAGTTTAATATGAAGACAGGATAGTGCGATTAAGACGGTAAAAAATAAAAGTGATGTTTTTTTTAACATGGGGATTGTAGATAGCAGGTAGATTTTCAGGAAAAATAAACAATCTCTTCGACTTATTCAGGATCACTCAGGGATACCGGTATGATTTTTCCATTATAAAACCGATGGCCTTGTAAAGTGAAATTTGCAATATAGGTTCCCATCTCATCCGGCGTTACAGGTGGTTCGAAACCCGGAAATGCTTCTTTCAACATTTCCGTATATACTGCCCCGAGGCATAAGCAGTTACAACTGATTTCATTATCAGATAATTCTGCAGCCAAACACTCTGTCAGGATTGAAAGCCCTCCTTTTGAAACACTATAGGCAGACAAACCGGGAAATTTACTGCTTCCCTGGAAGCCCCCCATGCTGCTGATATTCACAATATGTGCCCCTTTATTCATGAAAGGAGTTAAAGCCCGCACAAGCCTTACAGGTGCAAGAAGATTTACATCAAGCTGAAGTTTCCAGTCTTGATCGGTTTGGTTTTTGAATGGCTTATTTATAAGTACGCCGGCATTATTTATCAAGCCGTCGGGTTTCAGGTTCAAATCCTGTAATTTTTTTTTGAGATCCGATATGAAAGCAGGCTGAGTGAGGTCTCCGGGTACAGCAATCAATTTTTCCGGGAATTTATCTTCCAGTTTCTTTAAAGGATCTATTGACCTGGCTGTAACAATTACCTTATGGCCTTCTTTTGCCAGGCGGATTGCCGTGTTGTAACCGATTCCCCTGCTGGCTCCTGTAACTAAAATTGTTTTGGACATGTATTGCTCGATTAAGTGATATTTTAGTGTCGTGTCAATGATAAAATATCGGATAAAAACCCGCAAAGTTTCCTTTCTGAAATGGCAGTATTTTGAGAGATTGGAATCAATCCTGGGATAAAATTTTTCGGGTTTAGATTTGACATGACATTAGTTATGTAAATTGATCAAAAAAATAGATCGTAAAGTTGGTAATGAAAGCGCTTTTTTTGGATATTTAAACAGAGTTCCCAATAACCGCAAGTCATCCGATGACTCATTTATTTTAAAATCAATCTTTTATAATTACTCTTGCGGATTTTAGGGAGTTTCAAAATGTAGTGAATATAAATACCATTATAGTGAAATATGTCTGATTTTAAACCACGTGTTATTTCGGTTCCGCAAAATATTAAAGAATTAAATCGGTATGTGGCCGGTAAAACCATCCAGGAAGTCAGGGATCTTTATAAACCTGAATATATAGCAAAGCTGGCATCCAATGAAAACAGGTTAGGGTGCAGTTCCCGGGTGAAGGAATCTGTTTTGAAGTCATTAGAAACAATTCAGGATTATCCGGACCCGATTGCCCGGACACTCAGACAAAAACTTGCTAAAAAAAATAATGTTGATGAAGACCAGATCCTGCTGGCAGCAGGCTCAGAGAGTGTCCTCTCGATTATATGCCGCACATTTTTTGAGCAAGACGACAATGCCGTAACTGCAAATGCTACGTTTGTCGGCTTTTTTGTTCAGGCGGGGGTTATGAATATAAAAGTTAAAAAAGTGCCGGTAACCGATAATTACAAGTTTGATGTCGACGGAATTTTAAATTCAGTTGATGGTAATACAAAAGCAGTCTATATCGCAAACCCGAATAATCCAACAGGTACCTATTTTACAAAAGACGAATACAGCCGCTTACAGAGAAATTTGCCTGATGAAGTTTTGCTGATTGTTGATGAAGCTTATTATGAATATGCAAAAGATGTATCCGATTATCCGCATGCCCTGGATAATCTGAAGGCAAATGTGATTGTGCTCAGAACATTTTCAAAAGCATACGGCCTGGCCGGTTTTCGAATTGGCTATGCAATCGCTCATCCCGAGCTTATTGATCTGATGATGAAAGCTAAACTTACTTTTGAGCCTACTGCCAGTGCCCAGGCAGCGGCCATTGCCGCACTTGAGGATGAAGATTTCCTTGAAAAAAGTGTGGATTTGGTAGTAACCGGCAGAAACAAAATCTATGAATTTTTTGACGAACACTCGATAAATTATGTAGAGTCTATTTCGAACTCGGTGATGATCTGTATGGAAAATGAAGCCGAAGCCGCTCAATTTACTGACGCCATGTTGAAAGAGGGGGTGATATTGCGGCAAGTCGGGGCATTTGGCCTGCCTGAATGTATTCGCATAACAATCGGTGATAAAAAAGATATGAGGCATTTCGAAAATAGTTTTGTGAAGGTAATGCAAGAGATTTTACCTTCCGTGTGATTTCTAATAAATTTTAATTTATGTCGGAAAAAGAAAAGAATTTAAAGCAAAAGATTATTCAGAATTTTGAGTGGAAAGATATTGTCCGAACAATTCAGTATTCACGGGCAATTGACCGGAAAGAAGAAAATGAGCTGGTACCTGAAAAAAAGGTGTTGTACCAGTTTACCGCCCGGGGACATGAACTCGGCCAGGTTTTAATGGGTTCAATTCTCAATCATCAACATGATGCTGCGAGCGCTTACTATCGTTCAAGGCCTCTGCTTCTCTCACTAGGCCTATCGCTCGAGGATGCGATGGCTGCACCAATGGCAAAGTCCGGGGGATATAGCGACGGCCGTGACATCGGGGTGGTATGCAATAAACCCGGCAACGGCAAAGCTACGGTCCTGCCGATGGCAGGTGATGTGGGATCGCAATATACGCCGGCCATAGGCTGGGCACAGGCTATAGATTACCGTCAAAAGACGCTTCAGCAGCCTGAGTACGAGGGAGCCATATCGGTTGTTTTCGGAGGGGACGGGTCAGTGGCTACCAATGGGTTTTGGTCGGCTGTGACAATCGCAACTACATTGAATCTTCCCGTACTGTTTTTTATTGAGGATAATAACTATGGCATATCCGTACCTTCTCAGTTTCAGACCCCGGGAGGAAACATTGCAAATAATCTTCGTTCTTTTAAAAATCTTAACATCATGGATGGAGACGGTACAAATCCTGAAGAGGCTGCAGAGCTTATTTCCAGGGCGGTTGAATATGCCCGTTCGGGAAGAGGGCCTTTATTGTTGAGGCTGACCGTCCCCCGGCTTACCGGACATTCTTACCAGGATAACCAGGCGTACAAGGATGAAAAACTGATTAAAAAGGAAGAAAAAAACGATCCGCTCAAAAAGCTCGAAAATTACCTGGTGCCGGAGGCGATCAGTAAAAAAGAATGGAAAGAGCTCGAAAAAGAGTGCGAAGAAAAGATTGAGGAAGTTGCAGAGAAAGCCTGGAACCGCCCGGATCCGGAAACCGGGAAAATTACCAAATACCTGTTTGCCGAAAACGGGGAAGACGGTTCATATGAAGCTCCTGAAGTTGGTGGTGTCATTCATGATAACATTGAGCTGCCCAAAGGGTCTGAAAAGCCTGAGCCTGAAAAGCAGAGAATTAATATAGTTGAATCGATTCGCAGGACATTGAAAAACGAACTTGCCCTTAATGACAGGCTTATGGTTTTTGGAGAAGATGTGGGAGCCAAGGGCGGGGTGCACGCGGTAACACTTGGATTGCAATCGGAGTTTGGTGAAGACCGGGTATTTGATACCAGCCTTTCGGAGGAAGGTATTATCGGCAGGGCCGTTGGATTGGCCTATGCCGGGCTGATGCCGGTTGCTGAAATTCAATTCAGAAAATATGCCGATCCCGCCACGGAACAACTCAAAAATTGCGGTACCATTCGATGGCGGACTGCAAACCGATTTGCAGCACCTGTAGTGGTCAGAATGCCCGGCGGATTTGCAAAGTGCGGTGATCCCTGGCACAGCGAATCAAATGAGGCGTTTTTTGCTCACATTGTCGGCTGGCAAGTGGTTATGCCATCCAATGCCGAGGATGCCGCCGGTTTATTGAGGTCTGCCATGAGGAGTCATAACCCCACAATTTTTTTCGAGCACAGAAATTTACTGGATGCCAAATGGTCAAGAAGGCCATATCCCGGCGATGATTTTGTTATTCCATTTGGCAAGGGAAACATACTTAAAGAAGGTGATGAAGTGACCATTGTAACCTGGGGTGCCATGTGTGAACGGACACTTGACGCTGTATCGGAAACAGGAATTGATGCCGAAGTTATAGATTTGAGATCCATTATCCCATGGGACCGCGATATGATCACAAACTCGGTTAAGAAAACAAACCGGTGTTTGATTGTACATGAAGATCAAATGACTGCCGGGTTCGGAGCCGAAATAGCAGCTTTTGTATCGAATGATCTGTTCAAATATTTGGATGCCCCGGTATTGCGGCATGCCATGCCGGATATGCCCGTTCCATATAACGTTCAGCTTATGAACAGTGTGCTGCCTGGCAAAGAATCAATCGCTGCCAAATTAAAAGAAATTGCAAGTTTCTGACTATCCTGTTTTAATCCTGTTTATTCGCTATCTTTGCCCTTTCAGTTTGTTATTATCTAAAGTGTCATCATTGTAAATGCGTCTTAATCTGAAGCTGATTCTGGGGTTTGTATCTGTTGCTGCACTGATACTTGTGGTCGGAGCGTCATCTTACCTTTTGAATGATGAAATTAAAACCGAGCTGATCGATGAGAGTCGCTCAACTATAAATGAACTTCAAACATTTTCAGAGCTGACATTAAACATTCAGAATTCTTTGATCTATGTGCGAAGTTATCTTGTAGAACGGGACAGGCTGAAAAAAAATCCTGATGATCTGGATACAAATCTGAAAGTTAGCCTGGCCAGGGACCAAATTAATCAGAGCCTGAACAGGTTTGAAACCTTACTGGATAGGATCCAACACAAGTCGGTTAATCAGAGGTTTGATTCTGAGACAGCTAATCTATATCAGGAAGACCTGAAGGAAATAATCGATTCATTACAGGTTGCATTTTTGCCGTACAAATCACTGATAACCCAGCTTCTCGAGGTTCAGCTTAATGAGGACAACGGTTTTGGTGATCAAATGTATAACACTACTATAGAACCTTATTACAGGGGAACCCTGCTGCCGATAATTGAGAGCCTAAGGGAAAATGAACAGGTTCGTGTGGATGCCCAGCTCGGCCTTTTGCAGAAAGCAGCAGAAGAAACCGGAATCAATATCATTCTGTTAACAGGTATTGGTTTTGTTGTTGCTATCTGGCTGGCCTACTTTGTGTATGTTTCTATTGCCGGATTGTTAAAAAACCTTTCGAATGCCGCCCAAAAAATAGGAGAGGGACATCTTGAAAACAGAATTCATCTTGGTACAAATGATGAGCTGGAAAGCGTGGCTGAATCCATCAACCAGATGGCAGAAAAACTGAGTAAAAGCATGGTATCAAGAGCCTATGTGAATAATATTCTTCAGTCAATGGGTGATATGCTGGTAGTGGCCGACGAAAAGATGAAAATAAAAATGGTGAATGCGGCTACGGTTAATAAACTGGGTTATTCTGAAAAAGAATTGAGAGGAAAACCTCTCTTTATACTGATTGATGAATCTGATTCTAAAGAAATCCGGAATAAACTGAAAAAAATCAAAAACGGCCAGCCAACGAGTTTTGAAACGCTTTATCGTACGAAAGAAGGTGATTCAATCCCGGTGATTTTATCACATTCCAAGATCATGGATGAATACTCTGTTGATCAGGGGCTTGTTTGTGTTGCCAGTGATATATCAGCTCAAAAAGAAGCCGAACAGAAAATTGCGAATTCACTGAAAGAAAAGAACGTATTACTCGCCGAGATACACCACAGGGTTAAAAATAATCTTGCTGTTATTTCAGGTTTGTTACAGATGCAGATCTGGAACGTGGATGATGACAGAAATATTGAAGCTTTACGGGACAGCCAGATGAGAGTTCAGTCGATTGCTCTTGTGCATGAAAAACTCTATCAGTCGGAATCATTTACCAATATCAATTTTGAAAGCTATATCAAAGATTTGGCGGAGGCGATTCAAAAAACCTACGATCATAACGAAAGGCCCATCAGTTTTGACGTGCAAATTGATGATATTAAAATTACTTTAAACCAGGCAATTCCACTTTCATTGCTCTTAAACGAGTTGATTGTAAATGCTTATAAGCATGCATTTAAAGATTTGAATGAGGGTAAAATATTTATCAGCCTGAAGAAAAAAGATGATGACCTGGTACTTACGTTCGGTGATAATGGTGTTGGGTTACCGGAAGATGTTGAACTGAAAAAGAGCCAGTCACTGGGATCCACCCTGATCAAAACACTTGTTCAACAATTAAACGGTTCGTTTGAGGATATATCTTCAAACTATGAAAGAGGATTTCATATCAGGATACAAATTGTTCCTGCCTGAAGTTTCCGGTTATTCAAAACAAATACGAATTTCCCGGAAAGAATTCTTTGTTCGATTTAATATTTCACATTTTGTCAATCCCCGGATTAGTGTCCATCCCTAACATAGCTTGACCATGAACCACAAACAACGTACGACGAACAAACGTATCCGGTACAAATCTGATGCAACTATAAAATCGCGACTTGTACTTTTACGCTAAGTGAGGAGTTTAGAGTATGTGTGACGTTTTAACTATTGCTCCTTACTCAATTCCTGGTATTCCTGGTCGGTAAACAGGCGTGATTTTATTACAAATCTAACTCCAAGTGGAATTTCAAGTGAAAAGCTTGCCCCGCGTCCTTCAGTCACATCAACGGTTAAGTGAGTATGTTTCCAGTATTCATACTGATCGCGGGACATATAAAAATCGCATCCGCAAATTTCGCCCAGTTTCACATCGGATGAACCTGTTTTAAAATCACCGTCTTCAAAACACATCGGTGAGGATCCGTCACAGCAGCCCCCGCTCTGATGGAACATTAGTTTACCGTATCGTTTTTTTAATTTATCGATTATTTTTTTTGCTTCTTCGGTTACCGATACGCGTTCTACAGGCATAATTGCAACATTTATTGATTCATCGGATGACTTAAGCAATGGTTGCGCATGGATGGTTATGAAACCTCAGTCATCCGATGAGTGGTTATGAGTTTTGGTTGTGATATTCACCGGATGACTTAAGCGATGGTTGCCCATGGATGGTTATGAAACCTCAGTCATCCGATGAGTAGTTATGAGTTTTGGTTGTGATATTCATCGGATGACTTAAGCAATGGTTGCTAATGGATGGTTATGAAACCTCAGTCATCCGATGAGTGGTTATGAGTTTTGGTTGTG